>JBQGDG010000363.1:0-5251 GCA_052038935.1 Neorhizobium sp.
TTCGCGCTGGTAGACGACCGCGACCGGGCCTATTTCGGCCGCGGAGGCAAGGAGGAGGATTCGGTCGGCTTCATCGACGAGAGGACGCGCGCGATCTTCGGACGCGGTTATGCGGCCGAGCCGGACGTGCTGATCGAGGAACTGCGCAAGGACGAGGCGATCGCCGAGGCCGACACGCTGCTGCTGACGGTGCCGAACCAGCTGGGGGTCGAGTACAATGCGCATGTGATCGAATCGATCCTGACGCATGTCGCGCCGGCGCTCGGCTGGCGCTGACCGGCTTCAGGCGAAACGCGACAGCCGATAGGGTGAAAGCAGCGGTTCATCTTCGCCGTCCAGGATTTCCCGGGCGGCGAAGAGACCGAGTGCCGGTGCAAGCGTGATGCCGGAATGCGTGACGGCGAGATAGAGCCCGGAGCGGCCGGCCGCGCGGCCGATGATCGGGAAACCGTCCTTCGGCGTCGGCCGGTATCCGATCGTGTAGAACTCCATCTCTAGCCTGTCGCCGCCTTTCACGAAACGCTTCAGCTTGCCGAACAGTTCGGAGGCGGCGCTGTCCGGCTTCGTTCCCGGATCCATGCCGCCGAAATCCGTGCCGGCGACGAGGCGGCCCTCCATCGTCTGGCGTATATGCAATTCCGGGGCGATGACGAGACCGTTCAGCAGGGGCGGTACCGGTCTGGAATGGACGAGCAGGCCGGGCGGAGTTTCCAGGGGGACATCGAGGCCGATCGTAGCGGCGAGAGCCGCGGTTCCGGCACCGGCCGCCAGAACCACTTCGGACGCCTGCCATTCATCGTTTCCGGCGATCACTCCGGTAATGTTTCCAGTGACGTCTGCCTGCAACTCCGTCACGCGTACGCCTTCGACCAAGTCCATGCCGCGACGGACGGCATCGGCGATCAATGCTTGCGCCGCAGCCTGAGGCTCGGCGGCGCCTTCCATCGTGGCGAGAAGGGCGAGATCGGGAACGGAGACAAGCGCCGGCTCCCGGGCGGCGATCTCCGCGGCCCCGAGCCTGACGATATCATATCCCCAGGCGGCGTGTTCTTCGGCATGGGCGAGGAGCTTGTCCTCCTGCTGATCCCAGCAGATGCCGCCCTGCCAGGCGAGCGGAAGGCCAGGGACATCCCTTTGCAGCCGGGCCCATTCTGCGATCGAGCGCATGCGCAGCTGGAAATAGGGCTGCGGATTGCCCCAGCTGGCATTGATCCAGGCGAAGGAGTTGGGAGTGGCGATGCCGCCGTTCGTTTCGGCGATCAGTCTCACGCTCGCGCCGGCCGATGTCAGATGCCAGGCGATCGAGGCGCCGACAATCCCGCCTCCGATGACGATGATGTGCCGGCTGGACATGGCTACGGCTCCTTTCGGAGGATGACCTTCGCCGTTCAAGCGACGCGTCGAATGGCGGCGACAGGCAGTTTCTCTGCGGAGAATGCCTCGCCGGAACGACGAGGCCGATCAGGCTCAGGCGTTGCCGCCGCGGGTGCGGGCCGCCCCCTCGACTGCCGGCTTGTAGTTCGGGTCGAGGCGAACGGCATGGGAATAGGATTTGTTGGCGCGCGCGCGATCGCCACGGCGCTCGTAGACCAATGCCTGGTTCGCCCAGGACTCGGCGATCTTGTCGTTCAGCTCGATCGCGTGGTTGAAATCGGCAAAGGCATTGTCGTCGTCGTTCAGCGCGACATAGGAGATGCCGCGGCCGTTGTACGGCTCCGGCGAGCTCGACGACAGGGAGATCGCCTTGGAAAAGTCCTCGATCGCCTGCGCGTGCTGGCCGCGTACCTGATAGATCAGGCCGCGGTTATGGTAGGCGCGGCCGTCGGTGGTGTCGAGTTCGATTGCCCGGTTGAAATCGTTGAACGCCTCGTTCGTACGCCCGGCCTGGCGGTAGATGTTGCCGCGACCGATATAGGCGACGTCATAGCTCGAATTGATCTGCAGGGCGCGGTTGTAGTCGTTTGCCGCTTCAACGGGCTTGCCCATGTTGCGGTAGACCAGCGCGCGGTTGGCATAGGCCTGATAGAATTGCGGATTGAGCTGAAGGGCGCGGTTGAAGTCGTCGAGGGCCTTGCGGAACTCTCCGGCGCGGCCATAGGCGGAGCCGCGGCTGTTGTAGCCTTCCGGATCCTGCGGATTGGACTGGATGACGCTCGAGAGCGAGGCAATGTTTTCCTGGCTTCCCTGGGCGCGGTCGACGGTGATGAGGTCCGTCGTCGAAGGCCCTGTGGCGCAGCTTGCCAGCGCTGCCAGTCCGAGCATTGCAGCAGGCAGAAGAGGCTTGCCGTTGAAGAGAGATGCAATCAGCGAAGAGCTCGAATTGCGGCGTCCATTATTCACAACGGCAGTCTTGGCGGCCATCAGGCGCATGTCCTCATAAGGGGCAAGTTGATCGAAATATCGACCAGTTGTAATCAAAAAAGCGGCGGCGCCCAAGTCGCCCCCGCTCCATAATCACATAAAAGCGTCGAAAAGACGGCCGATTAGCGACCGGTGCGGCCGCCGGCGATCAGGCCTTCGCGCTGCATGCGCTTGCGGGCCAGCTTGCGGACGCGACGAACAGCTTCTGCCTTTTCGCGAGCACGCTTCTGGGAAGGCTTTTCGTAGTAATCGCGCATCTTCATTTCGCGGAAGATGCCTTCGCGCTGCATCTTCTTCTTGAGAGCGCGGAGAGCCTGATCAACGTTGTTGTCGCGGACAAGTACCTGCACGAGAAATCCCGATCCTTTAGTTTGTTGCTCGTCCTGTGATCCCTCGGATTTTGGACGAAAGAATACCTATGCCCGGCGCCAAGCCGTGCGATTGGTGAAGGCAGATAGCAGATGAGTCCGCTCAAGTCCATATGCGCCGCCTTGGTTAATGCGAAAAATGGTTGCAGCGGATACGCGCGCTTTTCGCGACGGCGGCAAGGCCTATATGGGAGCGGACAACCGATGGCGCTGCCACAATCGAGGTCGACGGTGCCGAGGGTTTTCATCTTTCATTTCTTGGTTTCGATCAAGCAGGGAGTTCCCCCATGCGCAGTGCCGTCTACAACCGCTTCGGCAATCCTTCCGAGGTCCTCTTAATCGAAGAAAGGCCGATACCGGAGCCCGGCCCCGGCCAGGTAAGAATACGGATGACGATGGCGGCGATCCACAATCACGACCTGCTGACCGTGAGCGGACTGTATGGCGTCAAGCCGACGCTGCCGGCGATCGGCGGAACGGAAGCCACGGGAACGATCGATGCGGTGGGCGAGGGGGTGACGCATCTGAAACCCGGCCAAAGGGTTGCGGCATCCGGCCAGGGGACCTGGGCGGACCATTATATCGCCGCCGCCGCGTCTGCCGTGCCGCTCCCCGATTCGATCGCCGACGAAGCGGCGGCGCAACTGGTTTCCATGCCGTTGAGCGCGCTGACGCTGCTCGATTTCGTCGAGGCGGAGAAGGGCGACTGGCTGATCCAGAACGCGGCGAACAGCGCGGTCGGCAAGGCCCTGGCGATGTTTGCCAGGCGGCGCGGGATCAACGTCGTCAATCTCGTCAGGCGTGACGATGCGATCGAGGAGCTTGCCGCTCTCGGTATCGGCAACGCGGTATCGACCGCCGATCTTGGCTGGAGAGACCAGGTGTCGAGCCTGACGAACGGTGGCAGCATCAGAGCCGCGATAGACGGAGTGGGCGGCACGTCCTCCGGCGAGCTGCTTTCGGTCCTCGGCGAAAGGGGACTGCTGGTCTCCTTCGGGTTGATGTCCGGAGAGCCGATGCAGATCTCCTCCGGCGACATGATCTTCAAACAGGCGACCGTGAAAGGCTTCTGGCTCGCCAAGATTGCGCCGGTACTGCCGCCGGAAAAGATGCGCGGCCTGATCGGCGAGATCGTCGACGGAGTTGCGGGAGGAGAGATCCGGCTCGCCGTGGCGGAGGTATTCGGGCTGGATGACATCGCTGAGGCTACCGCAGCGGCGGGCGCCGGTCGTCGCAAGGGCAAGGTGCTGGTCAGGACATGACGCTGGATGGAGCAGCCCGACCGGGCAAGGGCCGAACCGGATGCCCGCATGCTGGCGAGAGCGCGACAGGGGATCGACGGGTCGGGAAAGGTCGTCGTGTCCCGATCATGTTTGCGGTCGGCTCGAGGCAGCTTTAGTCCTCGTGTCGAAACAATCTTCCGATGCGTCGCAATAGGGCCATTGCGACGCATATTGATTTGCGATGGGTATCGCACTACCCAAAGGGTCGTCGAGCTGGCCGGATCATGAGATCGATCGGCTGAACGGGACCGAGCAAGGAAGAGAGGCGCGATGCGCAAATATTCTGTTTTCGCCATAGCCCGGGAGGCGATGCGCGCTCACAAGGGCTGGGAGGCGCAATGGACCTCGCCGGAACCGCGTTCGAGCTACGACGTCGTCATCGTCGGTGCCGGCGGGCACGGGCTCGGAGCGGCCTACTATCTTGCCAAGGAACACGGCATCACCAATATCGCCGTGATCGAGAAGGGCTGGCTCGGCGGTGGCAATACCGGCCGCAACACCACGATCATCCGCTCGAACTATCTCTATGAAGAGAGCATGGATATCTACGAGCATTCCCTGAAGCTGTGGGAAGGCCTGAGCCAGGATCTCAACTACAACACCATGTATTCGCCGCGCGGCGTGATGATGCTGTCGCACAACATCCACGACCAGCAGTCCTTCAAGCGTCATATCAACGCCAATCGTCTATACGGAATCGACAACGAGTGGCTGACGCCGGAACAGGCCAAGGCGTTCGTGCCGGTGCTGGATATTTCCAAGACCGCGCGTTATCCGATCAATGGCGCCGCCCTGCAGCGTCGCGGCGGCACCGCCCGTCATGATGCCGTGGCCTGGGGATATGCCCGCGCGGCTTCCGACCGCGGCGTGCATATCATCCAGAATTGCGAAGTGACCGGCATCCGCCGAGGTCCGAACGGCGAGGTGCAGGGCGTCGAGACCTCCAGAGGCTTCATCGGCGCCAAGAAGATCGGCGTTTCGGCCGCCGGTCATTCGTCGGTCGTCATGGAGATGGCCGGGGTGCGCGTGCCGCTGCATTCCAACCCGCTGCAGGCGCTGGTGTCCGAGCCGCTGAAGCCGATCTTTCCCTGCGTCGTCATGTCGAATACCGTGCATGCCTATATCTCGCAGTCCGACAAGGGCGAACTCGTGATCGGCGCCGGCACGGACCAGTATAATTCCTATTCCCAGACCGGCGGTCTGCAGATCATCACCCATACGCTCGATGCGATCTGCGAG
>JBQGDG010000364.1:0-8240 GCA_052038935.1 Neorhizobium sp.
ACCGTCATCTCGCTGACCTTCATCCTGGCGCTCGGCTGGTCGGAACTGTCGGCGGCGATCGGCCTCATCCTCGGCGGCGTCCTCGCCGCTCCCCTCGGTGCCCTGATCGTCAAGAAACTGCCGGTGAAGCCGCTGATAATCGCCGTATCGCTGATCATCATCGGCACGGCCGCGGTGCGTTTCGTCTGACGTCCAGTATATTCATATTATCTAATATTTAAGCCGGACGGCCTACAAGTTCCTGGACCACGGGAGCACGGCATGGCGACGACAAAGAGACACAAGCGTTCGAACGGCATGGTGAAGCTCGAGGCGGTGAAGGAGGCTACGGACAACCTGCCTGTCGCCGTGGCGCTCGTCGATCTCGACGGCCGGCTGATCTACGAAAACCGGGCATTCCACGATCTGCACGAGGCCAGCTGGATCACCGGCGACGAGACCCTGGCGGAACTGGCGCAAAACGACCGCCTGTCGGACTGGAAGGAAGACCCGGTCGCCTATTTCGAACGGCTGAAGCGCAAGCTGCTGGAGGACGGGATTTCCGAAACGCAGGTGGAAATCGGCGACAGGATCATCGCCGTGCACGACCGGCTGCTGAACGGCAGATACATCCTCAGCACCCAGGAGGACATCACCGCGCGGGTGAAGGCGGAGCAGCGCGTCTCCTATCTCGCCCATCACGATCCGCTGACGGACCTGCCGAACCGCACTCATTTCGCCGCCGGACTGGCAAGCGTGATCGAGGAAAGCCGGGTGATGCGCCGTCGTTTCGGCGTCATGAGCTTCGACATCGACCGGTTCAAGGACATCAACGACGTGTTCGGCCACGCGGCAGGCGACGTCGTCCTGACCGAACTGTCGCGGCGGCTGAAACAGGTGCTGGCACCGGCAGACCTCGCCGCCCGTCTCGGCGGCGACGAATTCACCGTCGTCAGCACCGGCGAGGACCAACCGGAAATGGTGACGCGGCTGGCGGAGAACCTGACCCGCGCCATGGAGGAGGAGATCGAATTCGAGGGCAGTTCGCTCAAGGTCGGGCTCAGTATCGGCATCGCCATGTTTCCGCAGGACGGCACCGACGCCACGGCGCTGCTCGCCAATGCCGATGCGGCGCTCTACCGCGCCAAGGCGGAGGGACGCGGACGGTTCTGCGCCTTCAACGCCGGAATGGACCGGCGCATGCATGACCGCCGGGTGCTGCAGGAGGATCTGCGCCATGCGGTTGCCCGCCACGAGCTGGCGCTGCATTACCAGCCGCAGGCCTCCGTCACGGGAGAAATCTTCGGCTTCGAGGCACTGCTGCGCTGGCATCATCCGACGCGAGGACTGATCGCGCCGGACGATTTCGTGCCCTTGGCGGAAGAGGCGGGCATGATCGTCGAAATCGGAAAATGGGTGCTGCGCGAGGCCTGCCGGGAGGCGGCGAGCTGGCCGAACCGGCTCGGCATCGCCATCAACGTCTCGCCGGTGCAGTTCCGCCAGGACAATCTCGTCGGCGACGTGCATTCCGTGCTGATCGAGACGGGGCTTTCTCCGGACAGGCTGGAACTGGAGGTGACGGAAGGCGTGCTGGTGCAGGATTTCGCCCGCGCGCTGCACATCCTGCGCGGCTTGAAGGCGCTCGGCCTCAGGATCGCTATGGACGATTTCGGTACCGGTTATTCCTCCCTCTCCTATCTGCAGGCATTCCCCTTCGACACGATCAAGATCGACAAATCCTTCACCTCCAAGCTGGTCGCCGACCGCAGCGCCGACGAGATCGTGCGCGCGGTGATCGGTCTCGGCCGCGGGCTCAACATCCCGATCGTCGCCGAAGGGGTGGAAACGGAAGAGCAGCGCGCCTTCCTCGAAGAGGCGGAATGCCAGAACCTGCAGGGGCACCTGATCGGCAGGGCCGAGCCGATCGCCGAATATTCCGGGCTGACCGGAACGGGAAACGCGCCGGCCGAGGCGCCCGCTTCGACCCTGGCGCCGCGCGCCGGCCGACGGTCCTGAACAGGCCCGACGGGCATCGTCTGCCATCCGGCGGCAATGCGGACGCGGTGAACGCAGCGGTCAACGCGGTCCCCCTATCCAGCGCAGGCCGGCCGTCGTAGACCTGTAACCGGCATGATGCGGATAGTCCGCCTCGATCGCGTACAAGGTTTTATCATGACGGCTCAGCAGAACACCCTCCTCGTCATCCTGCTCCACGGCGTCGGCTCGAACGGCGCCGATCTCGCGCCGCTCGGCGAAAGCTGGGAGGCCCGCCTGCCCGGCGCCGTGTTCGTATCGCCGGATGCGCCGGAACCGTCGAATTTCGGCTCGGGCTACCAGTGGTTCAGCGTCGCCGGCGTGACCGAAGAGAACCGCCCGGCCCGCATCGCCGACGCACGGGCCGGGTTCGACGCCGTCATTTCGAGGATCGTCGAAGACAAAGGCTTTTCGGACAGGCTCGACCGCGTCGTGCTGGTCGGCTTCTCGCAGGGAACGATCATGTCGCTCGATGCGGTCGCAAGTGGCCGCTGGCCGGTGGCGGCCGTCGTCGGATTTTCCGGCCGGCTTGGGACCGCACATCCGCTTACGCCTTCGACGCAGACGAAGATCATGCTCATTCACGGCACGTCGGACAGCGTCATCCCGTCGTGGGAAACGGAAAAGGCGCAGACGGAACTCGAGGCAGCCGGTATGACGGTGGAAACGGTCATCGAGCCCGGACTCGGCCATACGATCTCGATCGGCGGCGCCGAGCGCGCCTGCGACTTCCTGGAGACCATCGCGCGCGGATAAGGCGCGCGGCAACAGAACGAAAACGGCTGCGGCGAGAACCCGCCGCAGCCGCAAGATGACATCAGGATCGGGTGCTATATCAGGCGTCGTTGCGACCGCCGGACCGCGCCCAGTCCATGTAGACTTCCAGCGCCTTGCGGGCGACCGGGCCTTCCTGCAGCGAACGGTCCTCGAACTTCGTCACCGGGACGATCTTGGAATAGTTGCCGGAGGTGAAGATCTCGTCGGCATTGGCGAAATCCTCGACGGTCAGCGTCGCCTCGCGCACGTCGAAGCCCGCCTGGCGCAGCAGGCCGATGACGCGCGAGCGGGTGATGCCGGCGAGGAAGGTGCCGTTGGCGATCGGCGTCATCACTACGCCGTCCCTGACCAGGAAGATGTTGGAGGATGCCGTCTCGGCGACGTTGCCGTTCATGTCCCGGGCAAGCGCGTTGTCGAAGCCGCGGCCGCGGGCCTCGAGGATCATGCGGCCGCTGTTGGGATAGAGACTGCCGGTCTTGGCCATGGTCATGGCCACTTCCGGGCCGGGGCGGCGGAAGGGCGAAACGGTGAGCGACGAGGGCTTTGCGGTGTGCATCGGCGCCTCGAACATGCAGAGCGCGAAACGGGTCGATTCGCCATCAGGCGCGACGACGCTGAACGGCGTGCCGTGTTCGGCCCAGTACATGGGCTTGATGTAGATCGCCGTCTTGCCGTCGAACTTCCCGACGCCTTCCCAGGCGAGCGCCTCGATCTCCTCCGCCTTCATCGTCGGCTGCAGACCGATATTGGTGGCGGAGCGATTGACGCGCTGGCAGTGCAGGTCGAGATCGGGCGCGATGCCATCGAACCAGCGGCCACCGTCGAACACCGTCGATCCGAGCCACATGGCGTGCGAGGTCGGGCCGATGAGCTTCGGATTGCCCTCCAGCCATTCACCCTCCACGAAGGTCCAGGTGGTGGTGCGGGCGGCGGTATCGACAGGCATGACATTCTCCTTCAGGCATGAAATTTGCGCTGAATGAAGGCTCCGCCGGCCCAAAGGTCAAGCGATAATGTCAAATGCAACAGTCACAGGAATTGATGGCCGCGCTACGCCGGAGTGCGGGCCGCCGGCGTCTCACGAGCTTCCCGGCGAAGGGGTCGAGGGAGCCGGATCGCCGGTCGGCGGCTGGCCGGTCAGGGGGTTCTGTCCCGCCGGCGGCGCCCCGCCGAGCGAGCCGTTGTTCAATCCGCGGCCGGGGTCGTTCATCCAGATGATGCTGAGGACACAGCCGACCAGAACGACGAGGACGAGGATAAACAGCCAACGCATGAAAACAGGGTTCCTTTCATGGTGTTCACGCGATCGTTCCGACCGACACGATCCGTGATCTTGACCAGCACAATCTGGCGGCTATGCGGCAGAGCGGCATTTGCATTGACATGACTATGGCTGCGTCGCACTCTGCGAGGCCTCCAAACGGTGTAGCGTCCTATCCGAAAAGTCACTGCAGGCATGCCAGAAACCTCCTCTATGTCGCTGACCCAGCAACTGGTCGACCTCTGCTTTCGCGAGGAGCTCGATCCGGGGCCGCCCGCGGCCTGGCAGCCGCTGGCCGACGAGGATTATGCCGCGCTGGCCGGCCGGCTGACCGAGGAGACCGGCGACGAGCCGTTGTGGATCTTCGCCTATGGCTCGCTGATCTGGAAGCCGGGCTTCGAGTCCGTGGCCTGCCAGCGGGCGACCGCCTATGGCTGGCATCGCTCCTTCTCTCTCCACATCGAACGTGGCCGGGGATCGCCCGATCAGCCGGGCCTGATGATGATGCTGTCGCGCGGCGGCCGATGCGACGGTGTGATCTACCGGGTGGCGGATGCCGACAAATACGAGCAGATCGAAAACGCGCTGCGCCGCGAGGTCAGCAACAAGGACAGCCTGACGACGTTCCGTTTTCTGCCGGTGCGCACCGAGGACGGGGATACGATCCGGGCGCTTACCTTCTGGGCAGGTGGCGACAGTCCGCGCATCATCCGTCCGCTGCTGCCGCTGGAACAGGTGGCGCCGATCCTGGCGCGCGCCTGCGGGCATCGCGGTTCCTGCGCCGAATATCTCTACAATACCGTCGTCCATCTCGCGCAGTTCGGCATCCGCGACCGCAATCTCTGGCGGCTGCAGGAGCTCGTGGCAAAAGAGATCGAGGCGATGCAGCACGGTGCGGCCGGCGGCATTTCGGCGGCCGGGACGGTGCTGCAGGAATCTGTCGCGGACCGATAGAAGGACCGCCGAAGCGCCCTATATCGGCCGAAATCATCAACGGCGGCGGACGGCGACACAGGCGATGCAGAGCATTTTGAAGGAAGGCGAAACGTGCTGGCGGATCGCCAAGGCAGACAGGCTGTCGATCATCATCGACGCGGCCGACTTCTTCCGCTCCGCCAAGAGCGCCATGACCAAGGCCAAACGGTCTATCTACCTCATCGGCTGGGATTTCGATACGCGCATCGATCTCATTCCCGATAACGGCGACGACAAGGCCAGGGATAGCCGGGGCGAGCTTCCCGACCAGCTCGGCAAGTTTCTCAACGCGCTGGCGGAGCGCAACGCCGATCTCGACATCCGCATCCTCAAATGGGATATCGGCCTGATCAACTCGATCACCCGCGGCGAAACGCCCTTCTACATCCTGAAATGGATGTTCGACAAACGCATCCATCTGAGGCTCGACGGAGCCCATCCGAGCATTTCGTCGCATCACATGAAGCTGCTGGTCATCGACGACCGGGTGGCCTTCTGCGGCGGCATCGACATGACCGTCGGCCGCTGGGACACCCGGGACCACGAAGAGAAGGACAAGCGCCGGCGCTCGCCGCTCGGGTTCGAACAGGGCCCCTGGCACGATGCGACGACCTGCCTTTCCGGCCCGGCCGCCGCCGCGCTCGGCGAAGTGGCGCGCAACCGCTGGCAGCTTGCGACCGAGGAGAAACTGGAGCCGAAGGCCGGCGACGGCGACCCTTGGCCCGAGGGGCTGGAGGTCGGTTTCCGCGACATATCGATCGGCATCGCCCGCACGGCGCCGGAATACAAGGAGCGCGACCAGATCGCCGAGATCGAGACGGCGAAGCTCGCCATCATCGCCGCGACGGAGAAGACGCTCTATGTCGAGAGCCAGTATTTCGCATCGAGACGGATTGCCGAAGCGATGGCGGAACGGCTGAAGGAGCCGGACGGGCCGGAAATCGTGCTGATCAATCCCGAAGGCTGCGAAGGCTTCCTCGAAGCGAAGGCGATGGATTCGGCCCGGATCCGGCTGATGAAGATGGTGCGGGAGGCCGACATCCACGACCGCTTCCGGCTCTATTATCCGGTCAACGCGGCACGCTCCTCCATCTATGTCCATGCCAAGATGATGTTTGCCGACGACCGTATCGTGAAGATCGGCTCGGCCAATCTCAACAACCGGTCGATGGGCTACGACACCGAATGCGACGTGATCCTGGAAGCCGAGCCCGGCCAGGACGAGCTTCGCCGCAAGATTTTCGCCACCCGCGACGACCTTCTAGCCGAACATCTCGGCCGAAAGCCGCAGGAGGTGAGCGAGGCGATCGCGGCCCATGGCGGTTCGCTGATCGCCGCGATCGAAGCGCTGAACAGCCAAACCGGCCGCGGCCTCGTGCCGGTTGCGATGCGCGAGCTCACACCCGACGAGGAGATGATCGCGGAATCGGACGTGGCCGACCCGGAACGGCCCGCCGGCGTGCGGTACCGGGCATCCGGTTTTCTCAAGCGACGTTTCGGCCACAAGGTCAAGGCGGCGCTCTGAGCGACACGCAATCATACCCGGCATCGCACGACCTGCCGGACCGGGACTGATTTCTACAATCGCTGGGCCAGGAAATCGATGAAGGCGCGGATACGGACGGCGAGATGTTCGTGGCCGGCATAGACGGCGTGGATCTCCTCGATGTCATCGGGATTGTAGTTCTCCAGGACCGGTACGAGCCGGCCGGCCTCGATATCCGGCTCGACATGGAAACGCCCGACACGGCCGATGCCGAGGCCATCGAGGCAGAACTGCCGTATGATGGAGCCGGAACTCGCCTTGAGACTGCCAGAGACCGGACGGATATCGACCTTGCCGGTCAACGGATCGCGGAAGGGCCAGCCGTCGACGGCACGGCGGAAATTGAAGGCGATGCAGTTGTGTCGATCGAGGTCGGCGGGCGTTTCCGGCAGGCCGTGTTCGTCAATGTACTGCGGCGAGGCCATGACCACCTGCCGGGTCTGGCCGAGTTTTCTGGCCATCAGCGACGAATCGCGCAAGGGGCCGTGGCGGATGGCGATATCAACGCGCTCGCGGATGAGATCGACGGTATCGTCGGTCAGGGTGATATCGAGCTGGACGTCGGGGAAAAGCGTCAGGAATTCCTTCGTCATCGGCAGGATATGACGTTCGCCGAAGCCGACCGAGGCGTTGACCGAGAGCGGTCCCCGCGGCAGGGCGCGACCACCGCCGGCGACAACCGCTTCCGTATCGGCGATCTCGGCGAGGATGCGGGAGGCGCGGGCGAGGTAGGTCTCGCCCTCCGGCGTCAGCTGCAGCGTACGGGTCGACCGCACCACGAGACGCGTGCCGAGCCTGTCTTCCAGACGGGTGACGAGCTTGCTGACGGCGGAAGGCGACAGGTTCAGCTTTCGCCCGGCGGCGGAAAAGCTCCTCGTTTCCGCCGCAAGGACAAAGACTTCCATTTCTCCGGCGCGATTGTCCATGATGCTTTCTTCTTCGTGTCGACTGTTATGGCCGCCGGTGGGCGGGCCGCCCCTCATCCGCCTGCCGCCCCTCTTGCACGACCGCGACCCGAAGCGAGGCACGTCCCCTCTCCCCGCCTGCGGGGAGAGGGGACGTGTGAGGGGCAACCGCCTGCGCAGGACGAGAGGCGGAAGTGCCTAGCGGCCGCCGAGCTAGCTTCCCAGACGACGCTCTTCGAACCATTCGTGAATTCATTTCACAAATGATTATCCATCTATGCCGCTACCCATGCAAGTCTCCAGCGACGATATTGCGGCGCATCGAATGAACCTCCCTCCTCCCAAGGGCTTCAAAGGATACCCCAATGCCTCTCGCACTTTATGCGCTGACGGCCGGCGCCTTCGGCATCGGCGTCACGGAATTCGTCATCATGGGTCTGCTGATCGACGTCAGCAAGGATCTCGGCGTGTCGATCTCGGCGGCCGGGCTGCTGATTTCCGGCTATGCGCTCGGCGTCGTCATCGGCGCGCCGATCCTCGGCGCCATTTCCGGCAAGTGGTCGCGCAAGACCCTGCTGATGGCGCTGATGGTCGTCTTCACCGTCGGCAATCTCGCCTGTGCCCTTGCGCCCGACTACTGGACGCTGATGGCGGCCCGTGTGCTGACCGCCTTCGCCCATGCTTCCTTCTTCGGCGTCGGCTCCGTCGTCGCCACCGGCCTCGTCGCTCCGAACAAGAAGGCCTCGGCCATCGCCATCATGTT
>JBQGDG010000365.1:0-5279 GCA_052038935.1 Neorhizobium sp.
AGGGATAAACCATGCCTTCCCATGACCTGATGATCGCATTCTTTCTGACGACGGCGGTGTTCGCATACATTCCCGGCCCGGCGATGCTTTACGCCGTCGCGCAGACGCTGGCGCGCGGGCGGCGCGGCGGGCTGATGGCGACGCTCGGCATCCATCTCGGATGCTACGTGCATGTCGTCGCCGCCGCGGCGGGCCTGTCTTTGCTCTTCCATGCGGTGCCCCTGCTCTACTCGGCGGTCAAGCTGGTCGGCGCCGCCTATCTGATCTGGCTCGGCATCTCGCTGCTGCGGGCGCGCGCCGCCGGAGATGCGGATATGCCGGCGATCGGGCAAAAATCGGCGCGGCGTGCCTTTATCGAAAGCGTCACGGTGGAGGTACTCAACCCGAAGACGGCCATCTTCTTCATGGCTTTCCTGCCGCAGTTCATCGACACGGCGGCGACGTTTCCGGTCTGGCTGCAGTTCCTGATCCTCGGCGCGGTCGTCAACCTGATCTTCTCATCGGCGGACCTCGTCTGCGTGCTGCTGGCCGGCGCGGTGGTCGGACGGCTGAAGCGGTCCGGTCCGGCGCAGCGTCTGATGCAGCGGGCCGGCGGCGCATTGCTGATCGGCCTCGGCGCCCACCTCGCCCTGCAGAAGAGCTAGTCTAGCGGCGGACGGCAAAACGGCTGGAAACCTCAGGCTTCCAGCCGTTCACAAGTGGCGGGGATCCGTAGCAGGTGGGCTCCTCGACGGATCACACCCACCCCTGTTCCGTTATCAGGCGACGGAGACCGGAACCTCGGTCGAGGTGCGCAGCGCGTGGCTGTAGGGGCAGACGATGTGCGCCTTGGCAACCAGATCTTCGGCCTGGGCCTTGTCCATGCCGGGGATGTCGACGGAGAGCGAAACCTCGATGCCGAAACCGCCGCCATCTTCGCGCGGGCCGACGCCGACCGTTGCGGTCACCTTGGCGTCGTCGGGGATCTTCACCTTTTCCTTGCCGGCGACGACCTTGAGCGCGCCGAGGAAGCAGGCCGAATAACCGGTGGCGAACAGCTGCTCGGGGTTGGTGCCGCGAGCGCCGTCACCGCCGAGCTCCTTCGGAACGGTCAGGGTGACGTCGAGAACGCCATCTTCGGAAGCGCCGTGGCCGGCGCGGCCTCCGGTTGCAGACGCCTTGGTGGTGTAGAGAATAGGCATGAGTCCAACTCCGTTGAGTTTCCGTTAAATAATTCGCTCGCAATTCAATTGCGTACAATCTATTTATGCGCTTTCCATTCCGGCGTCAAGCCTGTAACAATGAGCGCCGGGAAAAAAGATAGAGCATGGGACCGTGAAGTCAGGACCGACCGACAAGAATGCCGCAGAAAACGACAAAGGCGACGCACCCGGGCTGGACGCCCTGCTGTGTTTCGCCGTCTACGGCGCGGCGCATGCCTTCACCCGGGCCTACAAGCCGCTGCTCGACCCCCTCGGCCTCACCTATCCGCAATATCTGACGATGCTGGCGCTCTGGGAAGAGGACGACCAGAAGGTGAAGGCTCTGGGAGACAGGGTCGGTCTCGATTCCGGCACGCTTTCCCCGCTGCTCAAGCGGCTGGAACAGGCGGGCCTCGTCGAGCGCCGCCGCGACCCGGAAGACGAGCGTCAGGTGCGGATCACCCTCACCGCGAAAGGCCTGGACCTGAAAGCGAAATCCGCCGAGGTCACCGCTTCGATCGGAGCGGCTACGGGCTGCAGCTTCGAAGACATGACGGTGTTGAAGAATGCACTCGTCGCGCTCAAGGAGAGGCTGGAAGGCACCGAACCGACGGACGGCAGCGCCGGTTCGCAGAAAAAATAGAGCATATCCGGTAGACCCTTCGAAAGGGTCCACCGGACGCCTGCGATGCTATGTTTCAGACGTGTTTAGCTACTGCCAGACGACGATGCGCGCCTTGCTGGGCACACGCTCGTAGAGATCGATGATGTCCTGGTTCATCAGGCGCACGCAGCCGGACGAGACGGCCTTGCCGATGGAATTCCATTCCGGCGAACCGTGCAGGCGATAGAGCGTGTCGTTGCCGCCCTGGAAGATGTAGAGCGCGCGGGCGCCGAGCGGGTTGGTCAGGCCCGGCGGCATACCGCCATTGTCGGCCGAGTAACGGGCAAGCTCCGGCTGACGGGCGATCATCTCGTTCGGCGGCGTCCATTTCGGCCATTTCTGCCGCCACTGGATGACACCCTCGCCGCTCCACGAAAAGCCCTCGCGGCCGATGCCGACGCCGTAACGCATGGCCGAGCCGCCGGGCTCGACCAGATAGAGGAACCGCGACGGCGTATCGACGACGATCGTGCCGGGGCGCTCGCCCGTCGGATCGACCACCCGCTGGCGATAGTAGCGCGGGTTGATCTGCCGATAGGGAATGGCAGGGACGACGAAGCCGCCGTCCACGACCGTGCCGTACATCTGGTCGAGTTCGGCGGAGCCGCCCGCCATCATGTCCGGCGCGCGCGTGCTGATGCCGTCACGATAGGTGACAACGGTACCGCCGGAACCCGGCGTGGTGGAAGCGCATCCGGCCAAGGTCGAGGCCGTACCAGCGCCGAGGAGAGCAAGGAAACTCCGGCGGGAGAAAGAAGTGTTCGAGATCATGCAGGAAGGACCACCCAGAGGAACGCGACTACGCAAAAGCATACTGGAACGGCCGGGGAGGTCAAAGGTTCCTGAACGTCCGGCCGGGTTGCGACGGTGGCCCTGCGGCAAATCGGCAACTATCGGCCGCCGCGGGATCGGGCGCCGATTTCATCGCTTCCGGCCGCTCGAGGCGGCTCGGCCTATGGTCAGATGACCACGATCGGCGTGCCCGAGGGGACCCGGTCGAAGAGGTCGATGACGTCCTGGTTCAGCATGCGCACGCAGCCCGACGACGTCGCCCTGCCGACCGACTGCCAGTCCGGCGTGCCATGGACGCGATAGAGCGTATCCTTGCCGTCCTTATAGATATAGAGGGCGCGCGAGCCGAGCGGATTGTTGAGACCGGGCGTCGCCCCGCCTTCCGAAGCGGCGAACTGTCGCAGTTCCGGCTGACGGGAGACCATGTCCTCCGGCGGCGTCCAGCGCGGCCATTTCGCCTTGCGCTGGATGATGCCGCGGCCGGACCAGGCGAAACCGGCCTTGCCCAGACCGACGCCGTAACGCACCGCGCGGCCGCCCGGCTGGACGAGATAGAGATAGTGGGCGCGCGTATCGACGACGATCGTGCCGGGCGCCTCGCCGGTGCGGTAGTCCACTTCCTGGCGCAGGAAACGGGCGTCGATGCGCGAATAGGGAATGGCCGGCAGCGTGTGCCCCTCGTCGCGGATGACGCCGTACATCGCCCGATGCACGGGATTGGATACAGGCAGGCCGTAGGTCTGATGGAACTGCGTCTGGTAGAGCTGGCGCTTCTGCGGGATCGCCTCCTTCGTAGGCACCGCCTGGGGCTGGATCGGCTCGTTGTAGGCGGGCGTGTAGAAGACCGGCGCGGTTTCCTGCACGAAGACGTCGGGGTTCATCCTGCTGGTATCGGTCACGAACGGCACCTGGCAGCCGGCCAGCGCCGCGGTGGCGACGAGAGCGGCCGCAAGGCTTGCGGTGCGGCGGAGCGATTTGACTTGGTTCGGCATGGGACCCGCTTCGGCAGATGACGTCCCGCACACTCTGGCAGGCGGCGCTGGCGCGAGGCTGGTGACGGCAGAGGCGGCCGGCACCGCAGCCGGCTTTCCGGCGACGGAAAAGGCCGCACCGCTCGACCCTGCGTTACAACAAAGGCGGGCATTCGCAACTAAAGGTCAACGAAACTCTCAAAATTGTGACAGTCGGATGAGAATATCCGCGCCGAAAGCGCCTAGAGTTTATCTAAAATTGAATATTTCCGAGAAAAAATCCGTCCCCGACAGCGAGGGTTGCGCTCGCACGATTGGGGGATTGGAATTCACATGACTGAAATGACCATCAAGCGGCCGCTGTGGATCACGATCACGGCCTGCGGCTTTGCTGCCGTCCTGTTTTCGAGCGCCGTGATCGGCGGAACCGCCTGGTACAAGCAGAGCATCGCCACCCAGGAGACGCTGCGACGCGAATCCAACAGCGACCGCGCCCTGGTCGAGACCGACATGGCGGCGCAGAAAAAGGCGGCATCGGCGCTGGCGACGGCGCTTGCCGGCGAACCGGACATTGCCGACCTGATCGAGCAGAACGGCCGAGAGCAGATCATCGGACGTTACGCGGGGAGCATGTCCTCGATCGCCAGCGAAGGCAATGTCCAGCTCATCACCTTCATCAACGCCAAGGGTGAGGCGGTCGCGCGCATTCACACCCCGGACAAGTTCGGCGACGACATGAAGAGCCGGCGCCGGACGGTGGTTGCCGCCCTGGACAGCGGAAAGCTCGTCGCGGGGACGGAACCGGGGCGCAGCGCGGTCAGCATGTTCGCTTCCGCACCGGTCGTCCGCGACGGCAAGGTCGTCGGCGTCGTCGATACCGGCACGAGCCTGACGAACGACTATTTCAAGCCGCTCGCCACCCGTATCGACGGCCAGATCAACGTCCATATCATGGTCGACAGCAAGCTGCAGAAGCAGGCCTCGACATCCGACGCCACCCTTCTTACCGAAGAACAGCTGAAAGCCGCCTTCGACGGCCAGCCCATGCGCGAGGAAGTGACGGCCGGCGGGCATACGTTCATTGTCGAGGCGACGCCCTTCACCAATTTTTCCGGTGAGAAGATCGGCATCCTCGAAGTCGCCTCCGACGTGACCTCGGTCATCGAGGACGCGCAGTTCGCAACCCTGATGACGGCTGTCGGCTCGGTGGTCGTGTCGCTTCTGTCGCTGTTCGGCTTCCTGCTGTTCGCCCGCTCGCTGGCGGGTGTGCTCGGCCGCATCACGCAGACGATGGGCCGCCTCGCCTCGGGCGATCTTTCCGCAGAGGTCACCGGTGACGGACGCGCCGACGAAATCGGCGCCATGGCCAAGGCGGTTCAGGTGTTCAAGGACAATGCGCTGAAGACCCGCGCCCTGGAACGGCAGGCCGACGAACAGCGCACGCTTACCGAACAGCAGCGCCGCGAGAATGCCGAGCAGGAGCGCATCCGCACCGAGGCGATGACCGAAGCGACGAACGGTCTCGCAACCGGCCTGAAGCACCTGTCGTCGGGCGATCTCACCTTCGAACTGAACCGGCCGTTCGCGCAGGATTACGAAAGCCTGAGGGCCGACTTCAACGCCGCCGTCAGCCAGTTGCGCGGCACGCTCGGCTCGGTCTCCCAGGCGACC
>JBQGDG010000366.1:0-4230 GCA_052038935.1 Neorhizobium sp.
GCCGCTCATATTCGCTCCTGCGCGAACCAGAACGGCTTCGACCTCCCTGCGTTTCCTGATTTCGGCTGCGATCCCGTCCGTCACCCGGCGGGTTTCGGAAAGGGTGGCGCCGGGGGGCAGTTCGACGGTCAGGACCAGCCGGCCGGTATCCTCCTCGGGCAGGAACGTGGTCGGTACCGACATCAATGACACGACGGCGACGGCGAAAAGAGCGAAGGCCGAGCCGAGCGTTACCCATCGCCAGCGCAGGCTCAGGCGCAGCATGGCCTGATACGCCCGGGACAAGCGTCCCTCCCGAGCCTCATGCGGCGGGGCGCCGGTCATCAGGTAGGCCGCCATGATCGGAGTGATCAGACGGGCGACGAGCAGGGAGAAAAAGACAGCGATGGCTACCGTCAGGCCGAATTCGCGAAAATAGAGGCCGACGACACCGTTCATCAGCCCGACCGGAGCGAAAACCGCGATGATCGTGGCGGAGATGGCGATCACGGCGAGGCCGATCTCGTCGGAGGCGTCCAGTGCGGCGCGATAGGCCGATTTTCCCATGTTGCGATGGCGCACGACATTCTCGATCTCGACGATCGCATCATCGACGAGAATGCCGGTAACAAGGGTGATCGCGAGAAGACTGAGGATGTTGAGCGAGAAGCCGAGAAGATCGATGGCAAAGAAGGTCGGAATGATCGACAACGGCAGGGCGACCGCCGCTACCACGGTGGCGCGCCAGTCTCGCAGGAAGAGGAAAACGACGACGATCGAGAGCGCCGCCCCTTCGAGCAGCGTGTTCATCGCCGAGTGATAATTTCCGGCGGTATAGGAGACATTGTCGTCGATCAGGGCGAAGTGGAGGCCGGGATGAGCGGCCGCCAGCCTGCCGATCGCCGCGGCGATCCCTTCGGCGACGGCGACGTCGCTCGCACCCTGGCTTCGATAGACGGCGAAGCCGACGATATCGGCTCCGTCCAGCGTCGCGAAAGCCCGCGGTTCGGCGACCGTATCGCGAACGGTCGCCACATCAGCCAGCCTTACCGAACTCTTGCCCGAAAGCGAGAGCCGCTGTTCGCCGAGTTCCGCAACCGTGCGTGCCGCTGCTGCGGTCGTCAGCACCTGTTCGCCGCCTTCCATATCGCTGCGCCCGCCCGACCGGTCGAGCTGGGTCTGCACGACCGCCTCGTTGACCGCGCTGACGGAGAGCGAAAGCGCCTGCAGCCTGTCCGCATCGATCTCGACATGGATTTCCCGGTCGGCGCCGCCGATCCTGTCGATACGGCCGACACCGGAAACGCCCTGCAGTTCGCGGGTCACCGTGTCGTCGACGAACCAGGACAGCTCGGCCGCCGTCATCTCGCGGCCGGAGACGGCATAGGTGACGACGGATTGGGCCTCTTCCTCGATACGCTCGATCAGCGGCTCGTCGATCGTGCCGGGAAGATCGCCCCTGATGCGCCCGACCGCATCGCGCACATCGTCCATCGCCCTGTCAGGGGAGACGCGGCCGAGGTCGAATTCGACGGTCGTGACCGACTGGCCCTCGCCGATCGTCGAGGTGAGCTCCTTGATGGCCGGCAACGACGCGATGGCGTTTTCGACCAGGCGCGTCACTTCCGTCTCCAGTTCGACCGGCGTCGCGCCGGCCTGTTCGACGGTCACCTTGACGGTCGGCGTGACGATGGTCGGGAAATAGGTGACCGGCAGACGGACAAAACTGTAGAGGCCGGCGACCGTCAGGACGACGAACAGGAGGATGGAGGGGAGCGGATTGCGGATCGCCCAGGCCGAGATATTGCCCCGGCTCATCGCATGGCTCCGTCGGTTTCGAAACCGAGCCGGGAAGCCGCCAGCTTGTCCGATGCCTCCGCGCCGGAGGTGGCGGGGACGGGCCGGACCCTGTCCTGCGCCTTGATGAAGCCGCCCGCCTTGAGGACGACCAATTCGCCGTCGCTGACACCGGTGACGATCTCGACCAGCCCGTCCTGACGCGCCCCGACCGTGACCGGTCGAAGGCCGACAATGCCGTCGCTGACGACGAAGACGCTGCTTTCGCCGGCCGCCGTCTTCACCGCGCTGCCCGGCAGGACGATGTTGCGCCTTGCCGAGGTATCGATATCGCCGCGGACGAAGATGCCGGGCCGCAGCCCTTCGGTCTCGTCGAGTTGGATGCGCACTTCGCCGCTGCGGGTTGCGGGATCGAGTTCGGCAGCGCTCAGCCTGAGCGTGCCCGCAACCGAGCCCTCGCCGCCCGGAAGGTCGATTTCCGCCCGCATGCCCGGCCGCAGCCGCATGAAGCCGACTTCCGGGACCTGGGCGACGAATTCGACACGCGCATCCCTGGCGATGACGAAAAGCGGATCGGCCGAGCCCGAAGTCAGCGCGCCGAGACGCGCGGTCCGGCGCAGAACCATGCCGGCCTGCGGCGCCCTGACCGTGCTGCGTTCGATCGTCAGCTCGATTTCGCGGCGCTCGCGGGCGATGAGCCCGGCATCGGCCTGCGCCAGTGCCAGCGACTGGCGGGCAAGGGCGGTTTCGGCGACGGCGCGGGCATAAGCGTTCTGGTGCTCCTCGAGCAGCTGCTGCGAGACGGCACCCTTCGGCTGCAGCGCCAGGCTGCGGTCGAGGATCTTGCGGCGTTCCGCCTCGCTCACCATCGCGACGTCGAGCCGGCTCGCCTCCACTTCGACGGCAGCGCGGGCGCGCAGGACGGCGACGGCGTTCTTGTCGAGCAGCATCCGGGCCTCGGTCGCGTCGAGGACGGCGAGCGGCTGGCCCTTTTCGACATACTCGCCGGTTTCCGCAAGGATGTCCTCGATCGCCCTTCCGAGGACGAGGGGATTGACCTGCACCTCCTCCCGGGCGGCCAGCGAACCGACGACGGGAAGCCTTTCCGTCACCGCGCTCTGTCTGGCGACGACGACGGTGACCGGCATCTCGTCCTGCGCTCCCGAGGCGGAAACGAAGGTGAGCCAGAGGAACAGCGCGCCGATGACCGGGCGCGTTTGCGACGATACTGATCGGGATATCCGAGCCATGCGACGACCTTCCGTGTGATGCGGAGACATCCGATCTCCACATGATCCGGATCGGACCCTAGCGTTCCGAGGGTCCGGCGGTGTGTCATCGCATTAAGAAACGTTGCTTTGCCGCAGGAAAGATCATGTCGGCGACGGGTCATCGGCGCCCGACCGCCCCCTGCATGATCGAGATCCATCCGGATCGCGCAGGGCAAATGGCGGCAGCCGGATGCTGCGCCCACATGTCCGAAATGACGAACATGTCGAGTCTGCCCGCCAGGTCTCGGGCATCAGGACGACAGCGCGGTACCGCCGCGCCGTCGTCCGGCGAAACGCGAACACGAACGCGTCAGGCGGGAAGCGCACCGGATTTTTTGGCCACCCAGGTGGCGACGTAATCCATCAGGGCCGGCGACAGGCAGTCGTAGGGTTCGAGCCCCAGTTCCCGCAGCCGTGCGCGGATGCCGTCCATGCGGCCCGGATCGACACCGGACTCGATGATCGACGAAACGAAGGCGGCAAAGCCGGGCGGCGCCCAGCCGCTTTCCTGGAACCGCTCGGGATGGATGAAATCCAGCCCCTTGAAGGCATGGTCGCGCTCGACCGGTCCATACATGTGCACGCCGCATTCCTTGCAGGCATGCCGCTGGATAAGGGCGGCCGGATCGACCACGGCGAGCTTGTCGCCGTTTTCGAGCACCGTGACCTTCTCGTGCGGCACGACGGCGACGATGGAGAAGTCCGCTCCCTTGGGCTTCCAGCATTTGGTGCAGCCGCAGGCGTGATTATGCGCCACCTGCCCTTCGATCTTTACCTTGACCGGCCTTTCCGTGCAGTCGCAGACCAGCGTGCCGCCCGAAAAACCGGAGCTCTCCGGCTTTATGCCGCCATCCACCGCGGGGTGGATCGAAATCCCGTTTGCCATCAGCAATGTCCTCCCTTTGCCGAGACTTGCCCCGCTTGCCGGCGGCAACCTCCTACCCATCGGTTAGAGCGCCCGGCCAGCGCCCGCTAACGAAGATCGTCGGATGAATTCTCGCCGCTGACGGACGCCGCACCCCGTGCATGCCGAGCCCCGCAGACGGTCGCGGCGGTCAATAGACGACCACGCCGCGAATGCTTTCGCCCTGATGCATGAGTTCGAAGCCCCGGTTGATATCCTCGAGCGGCATCGTGTGGGTGATCATCGGATCGATCTGGATCTTGCCCTCCATGTACCAGT
>JBQGDG010000367.1:0-6377 GCA_052038935.1 Neorhizobium sp.
CCTGAAGCTGATCGAGGACAGCGCCTTCTTCCACCGGGTCGACCGGACGACGGTGACGAGCGGGATCGTGCTTCCCTCGACCGGCGATCACTTCTCCGGCGCCTTCGGTACGCCGTTCGATGCGCGCCTGTTCAACGAAAAGAACATCTTCACGCTGGTTGCGCAGCATATCGCCGAGCAGACCGACCTGCCGGCGACTTTCATCACCTGCGGGGACGACGACGGCTTCTTCCTCTGGCGGGGTGCGGTTGCCCTGCATGAAACGTTGCAGGCCGGTGGCCGTCCCTCGGAACTGCGCATCACCGATGGCGATCACGTCTGGTCGGTCTGGAAGCTGACTGTCGTCGATGCGCTGCGCTTTGTCGACGGGCAGTGGGACCGGCCCGAAAACGTCGCCAGAGACTGACGGTGCCGGAGGCGGCTGTCGCCTTGCAGGCGCAAGCTTCGCTAAATCGAACATGGCTAATGCACCTCTGGTTTAATGTCTCCATAGGTTGTCCATGTCGGCCCGCGTCGATGAAATAGAAGGACCGGATCCGCGTCGAAGCCTGCCATCGCCGGCAGCCGATGCATCCGCCGCTCCCCGCCCTGCGCTTTGGTCGCATCTGTCTCCTGTCCGCAATCTGTTCGCATTTGCCGGGCTGCTCTGCGTCACTGCGGCGGTAACCCTCCACGGTTTCGTCGAGGAGAACCTCGCCGGTCTCGTCTGGAGTTTCGTCGCCAGCCATCGTGAGGCGCAGGCGCCGACGACGATCGCGCTGTCGTTGCTGATCGGCTCGCTCGCCGGCGGTCGCATGATCCGCTCTCGCCGCGGAACGCGTCCGACGCCGTCCGACGACGATATGGCGAGAGCGCTGGAAATCCTCGCCGGCCAGCCGAACGCCAGCGCCGGTCTCGTCCGCCTCGGCGACAAGCGCATCCTGTTTTCCGACTGCGGCAAGGCCTTCATCATGTATGCGAGGCATGGACGGTCCTGGGCGGCACTCTTCGATCCGGTCGGTTGCCGCAAGGCCTGGCCGGCGCTGGTGGTGAAATTCATGGACGCGGCGCGCAGGGACGGCTGCCGCGCGGTCTTCTACCAGGTCTCGCCGGATTTCCTGCCCTGCACGGTGGAAGCAGGGCTGAAGCCCTACAAGCTCGGCGAACAGGCCGTGGTCGACCTGACCCGCTTCGACACCAGGGGCGGCGCCTGGCTGAAGCTGCGCCGTTCGATCAACCGCGCCGAGCGGGACGGGCTGGAATTCTCCATGCTGAAGGCGGAGGACGTGCCGGCCGTGCTCGACGAGCTTCTCGCCGTCTCCCGCGCCTGGCTCGCGTCGCACAATGCTGCCGAAAAGGGCTTCTCGCTCGGCACGTTCCAGCCGGCCTATGTCGCCGCCGGCCCGGTCGCCGTCATCCGTATCGAGGGCCGCATCGTCGCTTTCGCCAACATCCTGTCGACGAGCTCGGACGGTGATGCCTTCATCGATCTGATGCGCCATGTACCCGATACCCATCGCGGCATGATGGACCTCCTCTTCGTCCGGATCATGGAACACATGAAGGCCGAGGGCTTCCGCACCCTCAACCTCGGCATGGCGCCGCTTGCGGGTCTCGCCACCCATCGCAAGGCGCCGCTCTGGAACCACCTCGGTGTCCGCGTTTTCCGCAGGGGCGAGCGCTTCTACAACTTCCGTGGCGTGCTCGCCTTCAAGTCGAAATTCGACCCCGAATGGCAACCCCGATACCTCGCCGTCAGCGGACGCGGGCTTCCGCTCGTTTCGATCTTCGACGTGACCATGCTGATCGGCGGCGGCATGCGCGGAATTCTGCGCCGATGAGGCTGCAGCTCGCTCTCGGTATCGCCATCGCGGTCACCGCCGCGGGCGCGACGGCCGTTTATCACGCAGGCATCGGCGAGAGCGGGATCGTCAGCCTGCCGACGTCGCGGATCGTCTATCCGGAAGGCGAGGAAGCCGGGATCGTCCTTCTTCTGTCCGATGCCGGCGGCTGGAGCGAGCGCGAGGAGCAATTGTCGGAGACGCTCGCCGGGGACGGCGCGGTGGTCGTCGGCATCGATCTGCCGGACTATCATGCCGCGCTCGCGGAAGAGGAGCGCGACTGCCTCTATCTCGTCTCCGATATCGAGGAGTTGAGCCGCCGGATCCATCGCGATCGGGGCATGGCGACCTATCGCGCGCCGGTCGTTGCCGGTATCGGCGCCGGCGGCGCCCTGGCTCTGGCGATCGCCGCCCAGACCCCGTCTTCCACGATCGGTGCCACGATCGCCGTCGATCCCGATGCCTCGATCGCCCTTTCGAAGATCCTGTGCACCCCGGCGGAAAAACAGGTCGTCGATGGCGGCATGGCCTATGGGCTGACGGCCGGCGCCTTGCCCAATCCCGTCCGGGTTTCTTTCAGCCCTCGAGCCGGTGCGGCGGGCCGCGGCCATGTCGAGGCGTTGCGGCGGACCCATCCGGACATCGCCGTCGCCGAAAGCCGCGAAGACGCCGTCCCGACGCTGTTGGCGGCGGTGCGTGCGGGTATCGGACAAATGGCGGCGGGCGGCGCGCTCGACCTTCCGATCGTGCCGATCGAGGCAAGGCCGACCCGTGACACGATGGCGATCATCTATTCCGGCGATGGCGGCTGGCGCGATATAGACCAGAAGCTCGGCGCCTATCTCCAGGAAGAGGGTGTTCCCGTCGTCGGCGTCGATGCGCTGCGTTATTTCTGGCGGGAAAAGACGCCGGAACAGACGGCGGCGGACCTGTCGCGCATCATCGAGACCTTTCGCAAGCGCTGGAATGTCGAACATGTCATGCTGATCGGCTATTCCTTCGGCGCCAATATCCTGCCGGCAACCTACCGTGTCCTGCCGCAGGCGGACCGGGAAACCGTGAAGCTCGTGTCGCTCCTGGCGCTGTCGCACCAGGCCGATTTCGAAATCGCTGTCACCGGCTGGCTCGGTTATGCCGGCGCCGGCAAATACGGCGATCCGGTCGACGATCTCGCGGCCATGGAGCCGGGCAGGATACAGTGCATCTACGGGCTGGAGGAGAAGGACACGGCCTGTCCCTCGGTTGCCGAAATCCCCGGCGCAGACGTCCGGTCCCGTCCGGGCGGCCACCATTTCGACGGTGACTATCGTGCGCTGAACGGGCAGATCCTCGAACGGCTGGACGAACTCCTGCCGAAGTCCCGACCGGGACGGCAATGAACTGTTCTTCAAGAATGGGTGAGGCCCATGGCCTTGCCCGAGGTCAGGCACATCTTTTCGGGACGACCCAAAAAGGAGCGCCGTCATGACAACACGTTCATTTGCCGCAGGCCTCGTCGCAATCACCGCCGCCGTCACCATTGCCGGTACCGCCGCCGCCCATCACGGCTGGGCATGGGCCGAAGGGGAACAGACGACATTGGAAGGCACGATCCAGTCCATATCCTTCGCTCCGCCGCATCCCTCGCTGACCGTCATGTCAGAGGGCACGATCTGGCAGATCGATCTGGGCAATCCGCGCCAGACCGAGCGTTCGGGTTTTGCCGAAGGTTCGGCCAAGGTCGGCGATGCGATCACCATTCTCGGCAACAAGTCGCAGGATGAAAACGAGAAGCTGATGAAAGCCGTGCGCATCACCGTGGCGGGCAAGAATTTCGACATGTATCCCGAACGGATAAAGACGAACTGAGGCGAGCGTTGTGGACTGGCTGACCGGGTGGCTCGAGCCGCTTGCCGCCACGCCTGTGGCGCGTCTGCTCGTCACATCCTCCACCGCCTATCTGCTGGTCAACGCCGCCCATATCCTTTCGATAGGCATGCTGTTCGGTTCCATCCTGGCGCTGGACCTGAGGCTGCTCGGACTGGCGAAGACCATTCCCCTGCCTGCCATCGCGCCCTACCTGTCGCGGCTGGCGGGTATCGGCCTTGCCCTGGCCATCGTGACCGGCCTCTGTCTCTTCTCCGTCCGCCCGGCGGAATACGCCACCAATCCAGCCTTTCTCTTCAAGCTCGGGCTGATAGCGCTGGGGCTGGTCAACATTGCCGTCGTGCACCGGAGCGATGGCTGGGTGGCGATGATTCAGGGCGGATCGCCGACAGCCGGGATCCGCATTCTCGCACTCGCCTCCATCGTGGTCTGGATCGCCGCAGTCGTCGCGGGGCGGTGGATCGGGTTTCTGTAGCTGGATTTCCTCATCCGAAATGATATCTATATGCGATATCAGTTATCGGAGGTAAGCATGCGAACCTTGGTCGATATCGATGAGGCTGAGCTTGATGCGCTCGACCGGATCGCGAAATCGGAAAATGTATCGCGGGCGTCTTTGATCCGTCATGCAGTTCGCGATTATCTCGGCCGAAATGCCAGAACGCAGCAGGCGGATGCCTTTGGCCTATGGTCGGACAGTTCGGTTGACGGTCTTCGGTACCAAGAGGATGTCCGCAGCGAATGGTAGGCGCGCTGTTCGACACCAATATCCTGATCGACTATCTGGGAGGGCGGCTTGAAGCCCGTCGGGAGCTCGAGCGATATTCGGAAACGGGCATCAGCATCATCACGTGGATGGAGGTGCTCGTCGGCGCCAAGCCGGATACCGAGATCGCCACCAAGCAGTTTCTAAGAAGTTTTGATGTGGTCCCCATAGATGAAGCGGTCGCCGAAAGGGCAGTGGCGCTGAGACAGCAATATCGTATGCGCCTGCCTGATGCGATTATCTGGGCCAGCGCGGATACCAGGAGAATGTTGCTGGTAACGAGGAATACCAAGGATTTTCCCGCGCATATGCCTGGAATTCGCGTTCCTTATACAATCTAGCGACGACTACCTGTCGCTTACCGCCGCCCGCGGGTTCACCCAAGGCTCCTGGTTGCTGCGGGGCAGGGGCTGCTTGCCGAGAATATGATCCGCCGCCTTCTCCCCCGTCATGATCGAAGGCCCGTTGAGATTGCCGTAGGTCACATGCGGGAAGATCGATGAATCCGCCACCCGCAGCCCCTCGACGCCGATCACCCGGCATTCCGGGTCGACGACGGCCATCGGATCGTCGGCGCGGCCCATCCGGCAGGTGCCGCAGGGATGGTAGGCGCTTTCCAGGTGTTCGCGCAGGAAACTGTCGATCTCGTCGTCGGACTGCAGATGCTCTCCAGGCTGGATCTCCGGCCCGCGATAGTCGTCGAAGGACTTCTGGGAGAAGATCTCGCGGGTGAGCCTTACGCAGTGGCGGAATTTGATCCAGTCTTCCTCGTGGCTCATGTAGTTGAAGCGGATCACGGGTTCGGCCTGTGGATCGGCCGAACGCAACGTCACGTTTCCACGCGATTTCGACAGGTTGTAGCCGACATGAGCCTGGAAGCCATGGCTCTTCGCGGCCGCCTTGCCGTCATAGGAAATGGCCACCGGCAGGAAGTGATACTGGATATCCGGCTGTTTCAGACCGGGCTCCGACCGCAGGAAGGCGCAGGCCTCGAACTGGTTGGAAGCGCCGAGCCCGCCCTTGGAGAGAACCCATTGCGCGCCGGCCACACCCTGCCAGAACCAGGGCAGCCAGGAATAGAGCGAGACCGGCTTGGTCGAGACCTGCTGGAAGTAGAATTCCATGTGGTCCTGCAGGTTGGCGCCGACGCCCGGCCGGTCGACCTTCACCTCGATCCCCATTTCCTTCAGATGCGCGGCCGGCCCGATGCCGGACAGCATCAGGAGCTTCGGCGAGTTGAAGGACGAGGCGGCGACGATCACCTCGCGATTGGCCCTGACGACCTCCGGCACGCCGCGACGGACGATCTCGACGCCGGTGGCGCGGCCGTTCTCGATGACGATCCTTTCGGCGAACGCATAGACGATCTCGACATTCTTCCGCTTCATCGCGGGCCTGAGATAGGCGTTGGCGGCAGACCAGCGGCGGCCGTCATGGATCGTCTGCTCCATCAGCCCGAAACCTTCCTGCTTCGAGCCGTTGTAATCCTCCGTCGTCTCGAAACCGGCCTGGGCGCCTGCCTGGATGAAGGCATGGAACAGCGGGTTGGTGACCGGCCCGCGCTGCACATGCATGGGCCCGTCGGTGCCGCGCCAGCCGGCTTCGCCGCCATGGGAGGTTTCCATCCGCTTGAAATAGGGCAGCACGTCCGCATAGGACCAGCCGGCGGCGCCGAGTTCTTCCCAGCGATTGTAGTCCTCCGCATGGCCGCGCACATAGACCAGCCCGTTGATGGAGGAGGAGCCGCCGAGCACCTTGCCTCGCGGCGCCGTGATGCGGCGGTTGTTGAGATTAGGCTCGGGTTCGGAGAGATAACCCCAATTGTAGCGCTTCATGCTCATCGGCCATGCCAGCGCCCCGGGCATCTGGATGAACGGCCCGTAATCCGACCCGCCCGCCTCGATGACGATCACCGAATAGCGGCC
>JBQGDG010000368.1:0-3874 GCA_052038935.1 Neorhizobium sp.
GCCATTGCGGAACCTGCAACGACGCTCAGAGCGACGGCAGCGAGAAGAGCTTGTCTCAGCATGGTGATCTCCTGTTTCCGGATCATCCGGAGTTGGGTCATGAAAAATGCGCCCTTTACGCGGGCAGACGATCGTGGGTGCGGATCAGGCCCTGGCGCTTGCCAGCGTGCCGATGCCGCCCGATTCCTTGACGGCGCCTGCCTTGGCGCCGGGGATGTTGATGCTGGTCGAGGTCATCGTTTCGTCGATGCCCGCGCCATCCTTGTCGGAGCCGTAGATTTCCTGCACGGCGTCGGCATCGAGCGCCGAGGGAGGTCCGTCGAAAACGACGCGGCCGCCGGCCATGCCGATGATCCGCTCGCAATAGCTGCGGGCGGTGTCCAGCGTATGCAGGTTGGTGATGACGGTGATGCCTTCGCGCTCGTTGATGTCACGCAGCGCGTCCATGACGATCTTTGCGTTGAGCGGATCGAGCGAGGCGATCGGCTCGTCGGCAAGCAGCATTTTCGGGGACTGCATCAGGGCGCGGGCGATCGCGACGCGCTGCTGCTGGCCGCCGGAAAGCGTACCGGCGCGCTGCAACGCGGTCTGCTCGATACCCAGGCGCTCTAGTGCCGTGATCGCGGCCAGCCGCTCGTCGTCGGAGAAGATGTTGAGCATGCTCAGCATCGTCGAGCGATGGTTCAGCCGACCGAGCATGACGTTGGTCAGAACGTCGAGGCGCGGCACGAGGTTGAACTGCTGGAAGATCATCGCACAGTCGCGCTGCCATGCGCGCAATGCGGCACCCCTCAGCGAGGAGACTTCGATCCCGCCGAAATGAATCGAGCCGGAACTCGGCTCCTGCAGGCGGTTGATCATCCGCAGGAGCGTGGACTTGCCGGCACCGGAGCGGCCGATGATGCCGACCATCTGTCCCTGGGGAATCTCCACTGTCACGGCGTCGACCGCTATACGGTCGCCGAAACGACGGGTGATATTCCTCAGTTCAAACTTCATGTCTTCTGTCCGTCCTAACCCCTGCTGGGTCTCGATTAGCGACGGTTGATGAAGCCTGAATGTCCGTTTTATGTCGGTTTTGTTACAAGTGAGCCGGCTTTGTAACGGTTTCGTTATGCCGCGTATCGGGCCAGAAACGCCTCGGCCGAAAGCGAGCGGAAATCGTCGAGAGCGGTGCGCAGCCGCAGATGGTCCCAGTCCCACCAGGCGAGCCGATCCATGGCGTCCCCGATCTCCTTCGTGAAGCGTTCGCGTATCAGTCTGGCCGGCACGCCGCCGACGATGGTATACGGTGCGACGTCCTTGGAAACGACCGCGCCGGCACCGATCACCGCGCCGTTTCCGATTGCCACGCCGGGCAGGATCGTAGCGCCGTGGCCGATCCAGACGTCATGGCCGATGACGACCCTGTTGTCGCGCCGCCATTCGAAGAAGTCTTCTTCGTTCTCTGCATCGTCCCAGTAACTGGCTGCCCGATAGGTGAAGTGATGGAGCGTCGCCCGCCATGTCGGGTGGTTGGTTGCATTGATGCGTACGGCCGCAGCGATATTCACGAACTTGCCGATCGTGGCGCACCAGACGGACCCGTCCTGCATGATGTAGGAATAATCGCCGATTTCCGCCTCGTCGATGCGGCAGCGCTCGGCGATTTCCGTATAGCGCCCGATCGTCGATCGGCTGACGCTGGCGCTCGGGTGAATGACGGGTTCCAGTCCGACCTTGGCACTCATGCTGCGACGGCCTTTCGCGGGGAAAACGCGCTGACGTCCAGGATGCGGTCGGCGACGGCCTCGCGCACTTCCTCGTCATGGAAAATGCCAAGCATGGCGACGCCCTCCCGCTTCTTGGCGGCGATCATCTCGACCACGACGCGCCGGTTGGTCGCGTCGAGCGAAGCGGTCGGTTCGTCGAGAAGCAGGATGCGGTGATCGGTGATGAAACCGCGGGCAATGTTGACGCGCTGCTGCTCGCCGCCGGAGAAGGTGGCCGGGGGCAGTGACCACAGTTCGCGTGGCAGGTTGAGCCTGGCGAGCAGCTCTTCGGCCTTCTTCTTCGCTTCCGCGGCGTCGGCGCCACGGACGACGAGCGGTTCGGCAACGACATCGACGGCCGCGACGCGCGGCACCGTACGCAGGAACTGGCTGACATAGCCCATCGTCCTGCGGCGAACGTCGATGATCGTGCGCGGATCGGCACTGGCGATGTCGACGATCCTGTCCTTCTGTCCGTCACCGTGAGTGACGAGAATCTGGCCGGCATCGACGGCATAGTTTCCGTAGAGCATCTTCAGGATCGAGCTCTTGCCGATGCCCGACGGACCGCCGAGCACGACGCATTCGCCGCTGGCGACGGAGAAGTTGACGTCGTTGACGACAGGCAACCTGATGCCGTCGCGCAGGTGCATGGTGAAGCTCTTGAAGACTTCCGAGACGACGAGGGGAGTGGCCATCGGGATGTCCTTATACCTGGAGGATGGAGGAGACGAGAAGCTGGGTGTAGGGCTCGCGCGGGTCGTCGAGAACCCGGTCCGTGAGGCCGTGTTCGATCACGTGGCCGTCCTTCATCACCATCATCCGGTGCGATAGGAGGCGGGCGACCGCGAGGTCGTGCGTCACGACGATCGCCGCGAGGCCGAGATCGTTGACGAGACCGCGCACGAGGTCGAGCAGGCGGGCCTGAACCGAGACGTCGAGGCCGCCGGTGGGCTCGTCCATGAACACGAGGCGCGGGCCGGTGACGAGATTGCGGGCGATCTGCAGCCGCTGGCGCATGCCGCCGGAAAAGGCGCGCGGCTGGTCGTCGATACGATCGGCGGAGATTTCGACGCGGCCGAGCCAGTCCGTCGCCGTCTCGCGGATCTTGCCATAGTGCCGGTCGCCTACAGCCATCAGCCGCTCGCCGACATTGGCGCCGGCCGACACGGTCATGCGCAGGCCGTCAGCCGGATTCTGGTGGACGAAACCCCAGTCGGTGCGCATCAGGAAGCGGCGTTCCGCCTCGCTCATGTGGTAGAGGTCGCGGAAATTACCGTCCCGCATCCGGTATTCGACATTGCCGGCGGTCGGCATCAGTCGCGTCGACAGGCAGTTGAGCAGCGTCGTCTTGCCGGAACCGGATTCTCCGACGATCGCGAGCACTTCGCCCGGCCAGAGTTCGAAACTGACGTCCTTGCAACCAATCCGGCTGCCGTAGAATTTCGAGACGCCGCTGACTTTGAGAAGGGGAGTATCGGTCATTCCGCGGCCTCCTGATTGGGGGCAAGCATCGCTCCGGTGTGCCCGTGCTCGCGGCGGTCCTCGCAATGGTCGGTGTCGGAGCAGACGAACATGCGGCCGCCCCTGTCGTCGAGCACCACCTCGTCGAGATAGACGCCGTGGGCGCCGCACAGAGCGCAATCCTGCTCGAATGTCTGGATCTCGAACGGATAGTCCTCGAAATCGAGGCTGACGACCTGCGTATGGGGCGGCACCGCGTAGATGCGCTTCTCGCGGCCGGCGCCGAAGAGCTGCAGCGCTTCCGACATGTGCATTTTCGGATTGTCGAATTTCGGCGTCGGCGATGGATCCATCACATAACGGCCGTCGACCTTCACCGGATAGGCATAGGTTTTGGAGATGCGGCCGTTGATGGCGATGTCCTCGTAGAGTTTCACATGCATGAGGCCGTACTCTTCCAGCGCATGCATTTTGCGGGTCTCGGTCTCGCGCGGTTCGAGAAAGCGCAGGGGCTCCGGGATCGGCACCTGATAGACCAGAACCTGGCCCTCGGTGAGTTTCTGCTCCGGGATGCGGTGGCGCGTCTGGATGATCGTCGCCTCCTTCGTATGCGTCGTCACCGCGACATCGGCGACCTTCTGGAAGAAGGCGCGGATGGA
>JBQGDG010000369.1:0-5200 GCA_052038935.1 Neorhizobium sp.
GTTCGCCCGGCGATCATGTGCGGATCGAGAAGAAGACCCTGCATCAGCGACGACAAGGCCTGACCGTCCGCTTCGTTGCTGATGACGTTGTCGCCATAGAAGTAGTTGCTGACGAACGGGTCGGTGCTGCCGCGAACGCTCTGGTCGATATAGCCTGTCGCGGCGAAAGGATCGAAAGCCGCATCCCCGTAATATTCGCCCCAGGCATCCAGCCCCTGGAGACGGAAGGCGTCGTTCAGCGTGGAGCCGGCCTCGTGATTGGCGCCGATGGAGGTGAATTCGCCTCCCCGGGCCTTCGAGCGCCTGAGATATTCCTGCGCGTTCCGGATTGCACCGACGGAATCGTAGTCATCGATTGCAATCGCGGCCCGGACCGCCGGAATGACCGGGTCGTTCTTGTCCAGCCGGTCCGCGTTGTCCAGCGCCTGGTCCGCGGCGATGCGGTCACCCTTTTCGTAATGCCCGGCGGCCAGTATCAGCTGGCCTTGGGAATAGGCCGGATTGGCGACCGTGCCCGCCAGCAGATCCTCGATCGCCCTGTCCGCGTCACCCGTCTGCAGATAATACCGGCCTCTGGCCACGAGCGCGAGATCGAAGGAGGGGTCGACCTCCATCGCCTTGTCGATCTCGACCTTGGCCTGTTTTATGCGCCCGGTGTCGAGATAGAAGATCGCGAGATTGGATCGCGCCGCAGGATCGTTCGGATCGAGCTCGATCGCCTTCTTCAGCGCGAATTCCGCTTCGCGATTGGCATCACGCGACGACAGGACTCCACCATAATTGTTCCATGTCGTACTGTTTCCGGGCGTCACGCGAAGCGCCGCCTCGAGATCGGCGATCGCGCCCTTGTTATCGCCCTGGAAGCCCGCCTTGTACATGGCGCGGGTTTCCAGCGCCATCGGCTCGTTGGGATCGAGCGACAGGGATCGTGCGACAGCCTCCTGATACTGCTCGCGGTCGTTCAGAAGCAGTGCGAGCCCCGCCCGATAGGCGGGCAGCTGCGGATCGTTCGGATATTGCCTTTCGGCATCCTTGAGCACCTTCATCGCAGCCGGCAGATCCTGCAGGAAGCCGACTGCATAGGCCCTCAGGAAAGCGGCATCCGGTCCACCGCTGCTCGGCGGCAAGGCCTCCACGCGGCTGGGATCGGCCAGGCTGCGCGCATAGTACCCACCATAGAGGGCGACGCCTCTCCTTTGTGCATCCAGGCCCTTCTGCGCCCGTTCGAACAGTCTTGCCGCTTCGGCATATTGCCTGTCGGTCGCAAGCAGGATTGCCTTTATCAGCGTCACCCGCGCCTCATGGGCAGGCGACAGCCTTCTCTCCCCGATTGCGGCGAGAGTGTCGCGCGCCGCTCGGCGCCCTTCCAGCGTCAGCTGCGCTTCCGCCAGACCTACCCATTCCTCGTCGGACCGGTGCTCCGGCGGCATCGCCATCACCCTGTCGGCCTCGCGTCGCATGCCGGCGACGGGCTGGGTCGACGCGGGCATGCGGTCGAATGCTCCCCGGGGCGGAAGGTAAAACAGCATCTGCTCGCGGTCGTCGGAATTGACGATCACCACCTTCCGCGGCGCCTGCCCGATAGAGGCTACGGCGCCTTCGCCCTGGCTGACATCGACGCTGCCCTGGGCGTTGCTCAGGGCCACGTTGCCTTCGAGCACATTGAGCGAGGTTCTGGCGCCTTCGACCGTCATCGTCCAGTCGGTGCCGCGGATGGCGGCCGCGGCTGCGGCAGTCTGGACCTGCACGCCCGGCCCGCCCCTTTCCGCCCGCGCCCAGATCGTCCCGGATTGTAGTTCGAGCACGGTGTCGGCATCGGTGCTCGAGGTGATCTGCTTGACCACCAGCGTCGCATTGCGGCCCATGCGGATCTGCGTCCTGTCGGAAAACAGGATGGCCAGTTGACCCGTGGCATTCGTGCGCAGGATATCGCCGCTGACGAGATCCTGCTTGAGGTCGACGAAACGGAAATCCGAAACGTCGATGAAACGTACTTCCTCGCCGGCCTTGCGAGCGATCACCGCACCGGCGACTGATCCCGAACGCGCAATCACCTCCGCCCGCGCCGGCAACGCAAGCGCGGTCGAAAGCAGCAGCCCGAGCCCTGCAAGTAAGTATCGATTGTTTTCCCCCGTCATGTGCAAGCACTGCGCACAAACCTGAAAACTGTCAAGTTTTCGCCGGCCGGCGCCCTTGTTTTCGGCGCCGAGTGTATTAACAGGGAGACACTATTGAGGAAGAGGTTGTTGCCCCATGAGCGATTTCGACAACGCGCCGACGGAAATGTTGGAAATGCCGATGGCGACGGGCGTCGTCACCGAAGAATATATCAACCACATCCGCAAGGTGAATGATATCTTCTACGATCAGATCAAGATTTCCGATCAGAAGGCGGCGTATATCTTTACTTTCATGCTCGCCTTTCTGGTTTCATCCGCCGAAGGAAGGGGTGTATTCACCCTTTCGCGTTACACGGATGGCGCGTGGCCGGCCGCCCTCTGCTCCGCCGCGCTGGCGATCGGTTCCGTCTGGTCGATCCTTTCGGCCATCATGGTCGTCCTACCGCGCCGCGCCGACAAATCCACCTCGCTTTTCTGGGGAACCTGGCCGATGCACCGGCCGATCTTCGAACAGGCCGCCCAGCGCAGCGACGTCAGCTATCTCTTCTTCGAATATCTGGACAATGCGGACGTGCTTTCCCTGATCGCCCGTCAGAAGTATAAATGCGTGTCCTACGCCTTCCGAGGTCTCGTCTTCACCGTCATTTCCTATGTCCTGCTGCTCCTGGCGAGCTGACCCCAACACGCTTCACCGCGGCAGGACGATTCGTCCGGAACACTGTCCATGAACGCATCCCTGACACCCGTCCTCACCATCGGCCTTCTCATTCTCTCCAACGTGTTCATGACCTTCGCCTGGTATGGTCATCTCAAGTTCGAGAACAAGCCGCTCTATCTCGTCATCCTCGCCAGCTGGGCGATCGCCTTCTTCGAATATTGTGCCCAGGTGCCGGCGAACCGCATCGGCTACGGTTATTTCAACGCCGCCCAGCTGAAGACCATCCAGGAGATCATCACCCTTACGGTTTTCGTCGTCTTCTCGGTCTTCTACCTCGGTGAATCATTCCACTGGAAACAGGCGATCGGCTTCGGCTTCATCGCGCTCGGCGCATTCTTCATCTTCACCAAATAGCCTCGCAACGCGGCTGCGAGGACGGGTTCACGTCCTCTACACCGACCACCCCTACCGCGGCCGCCCCCTTCCCCAGCCATGCCGGCGACGCCTCTAATGCCGGCCGTCACAGGCGGGGTCGGCCGGCGCAAGCGCCGCGATCCGGGCCTTGCCGGACAGTCACGAGAGCGTTTGTATCCGAGGCCATGCTTTTCACCGCCAATCCCTTCATTTCCGCTTCATATTGCTCTAGAGACATTGCTTCATCCGTCCCGAATGCGGCGGCAGACTGTTTCTAGGTAAGTTGATCGATGCTTGATTCTCTTCGTAACGCCGCCCGTTCCTGGGTCGCGAAGTCCCTGCTCCTGCTCCTCGTCGCTTCCTTTGCGATCTGGGGAGGCAGCCAGTCGCTCATCGCGTCGAACGCGAACACGGTCATGACGGTCGGCGACCAGGAGATTTCGACCGAACAGTTCCGGCTTGCCTATCAGCGGCAGATCGCCAACCTGAGCCGCCAGTTCGGCACCCAGCTGACCCCGCAGCAGGCACGCGCATTCGGCATCGAGAACGAGGTACTGGCGCAGCTCGCTGCCGGCGCAGCTCTCGATCAGCTCTCCGACGACATGAATCTCGGTCTCTCCGATGACCGGCTCGCGAGCCTGATCGCCGAGGACCCCGCTTTCCATGGCAGCAACGGCCAGTTCGACCGCGACCTCTTCTCCTCGCGCCTGGCCAATGCCCGTCTTCGCGAGAACGACTACATCGCCGAACGCAGCAAGGTCGCCGTCCGCAGCCAGGTCGTCGAGGCGGTCTCCGACGGTTTCAAACCGCCGCAGGTCCTGGTCGATGCGCTGAAACAGTATCGCGACGAAAGCCGCACGGTGGACTACCTTCTCCTGTCCAACGCCAATATCGATCCGGTCAAGGCGCCGGCCGACGATGTCCTGGCCACCTGGTTCGAAGGACAGAAAGCGCAGTACCGCGCCCCGGAATTTCGGACTTTCGCCTATGTGAAGCTGGAACCGACCGACATTGCCGACACGTCCTCGATAACCGACGAGGAGCTTCGCGCCGAATACGAGAAGCGTAAGGACGGCTACAAAACCCATGAGACGCGGACGATCGAGCAGCTGACCTTCCCGAACCGCGAAATGGCCGATGCCGCAGCGACGCAGCTGCGCGATGGCACCACGACATTCGACCAGGTGATCGCCGATCAGGGCAAGACGCCGGCCGACGTCCGCCTGGGTGATTTCAGCCGCGAAGCCATGCCCGATCCGGCCTGGACCGACGCCGCATTCAAGGTTACCGCCGACGGCGGCACGACGCCGGTCATCCAGGGCACGTTCGGCCCCGTCATCCTGCGTGTCAGCAACATCCGCCCCGAGACGACGCGTTCGTTCGACGAGGTGAAGGAGGAACTGCGCCAGCAGATGGCCGTTGCCGCGGCATCTCGGGAGATTGCCACCGCCCATGACCGCTTCGAGGAATTGAAGGGCGGCGGCGCAACGCTGGAAGAGGCCGCCAAGGACCTCGGCCTGAAATTCGTCACCGTCACCGCCAACGCGTCGGGAGAGGACGAGCAGGAACAGCGGATCGCTGATCTCCCGGCGGCCAATTCGCTGATCTCGGAAGTGTTCCGCGCGGAGCCCGGTCAGGACACGATCCCGGTCAGCCTCGGCAACACGGGGTATGTCTGGTACGAAGTCCGCAACATCGTGGCCGAACGGGATCGCAACCTGGACGAGGTGCGCGACCGGGTCGTGGCCGACTGGACGGCGGCGCAGCAGAAGGAGGCCCTCACGGCCCGCGCCACCGAATTGAAGGCGCGGCTCGACAAGGGCGAAACCCTTGCCGCCATCGCCGAGGACCTCGGCATCGCCGTCGAGACCAAGACCGGCCTGCGCCGCAATGCCGAGGATGCGATATTCGGCACGGAAGCGATCGGCGCCGCCTTTGCAGGACCGGCAGAAATTACCGGAACCGCTCTCGCCGCCGACCGCGAAAGCCGTCTTCTGATGAAGGTGAC
>JBQGDG010000370.1:0-9717 GCA_052038935.1 Neorhizobium sp.
ACACACGCACGCCCTCCCATACAGGAGGAGGCAGACCATTTTCTGCGCGGCCCCGGCCGTTCCGCCTGCATCAGGGCGGCCCGGACGATCACCGGTCCCGCCTCGCCGGCAATGCTGACCGGTGTAGCCGAAGCGGAACGGCGCCATTCTAGGCACACGGCGGGACAGCGGGGATGAACGAAGCGGCAAGTGGCTGGAATTGCTTGCGCGAGGTGCCGAAACGTCCCCGCGGGAGCGAGAAAGCCGACGGGCGGGCAGGCTGCTCGACCCGCGGCAGACGTGATGCGGGAGCGCCGCGCGGACGTGTGTCCGGCAGGCCGAAGCGGCCCGCCCGTCCGGTGAACCGCGCCCAACGCATCGTTCAGCCGCCATTCAGGCGCAGACTGGAACAATTACGCGTAATCAACATTCTACGGCGATAGGCGTTGGCGTGAATTCCGACCTTGCCCGCGCCCTGTCAGGAGGAAACCCGTGAACAAGTTCTTGATGCGTGCGGCAGCATTCTGCGCGCTCCTGGTGGCGCCTTCGGTCGCGGATGCGGCCGTCCGGGGTTACGCCACCGCCAATGTCAACATGCGTTCCGGGCCGAGCACCGGCTATCCGGCAGTGACCGTCATCCCGGTCGGCGCCCCCGTGACGATCTATGGCTGCATGAGCTCGGTGAACTGGTGCGACGTCGTGTTCGACGGCGGTCGCGGCTGGGTATCGGGCAACTACGTCCAGGCGGCCTACCGGTCGAGCCGGACCTATGTCGCTCCGGACTATTACAGCGGCATGGGCATCCCGCTCGTGACATTCGATGTCGATCGCTACTGGGGCACCTATTACCGCGACCGGAACTTCTATCGCGACCGGGACCGCTGGCGCCGCTACGACTGGGAGCGGGTCGAGCGCCGTGCTCCGCCCCCGCCGCGCTGGGACGACGGACGTCGCCCGCCGCCGGGCTGGGATCGCGAACGCGACCGCCCGCGTTATGAACGCGACAGGGATCGCGAGCGTGACCGGCAGCGTTTCGACCGTGACCGCAATCGCGACGGAGACGCCGACCGTCGTCCGCCCGCCCGCTGGGAGCAGGAGGACCGCCGCAACGCCGACCGGGACAGAAACCGGGATCGGGCCCGCGAACGGGAACGTGAACGCGACCAGGACCGCATGCGTGAGCGCAGCCGCGAGCGCGACCAGGACCGCAGCCGTGAGCGTGACCGGAGCCGCGAAGAGCGTCCCCGCATGGAGCGCAACGGTGGTGGCCGGCCTGAAAACGACGCGATCCGGCGCTGCCTTCCAGGCCAGTGCGGCAACTAAATACGATTAAAATCAAAGGGCTGCCTCCGGGCGGCCCTTTTGTTTGCCGGATAATGGAAAGCACGACGGATGCGACGTGCTTTGCCATTGCGCGATTTGAGCCTTTTCGCTAAGAGACGCCAACCTGATGGAGGGCCTTCGCGTGCCCTCCCTTCTAGTCGGAAATTGACGCCCCGGCCGCGGCTGGGGCGAGTTGGTGGTTTAGGTCGAATGGCTCGCATCGTCATGAAGTTCGGCGGCACATCCGTCGCCAATCTCGAACGCATTCACAACGTTGCGCGGCATGTGAAACGGGAAGTCGATGCCGGCCATGAAGTGGCGGTCGTCGTATCGGCCATGTCCGGCAAGACCAACGAGCTGGTGGCCTGGGTCCAGGACACGCCGAAGGCCAACGGGGCGAATTCGCCCTTCTACGACGCGCGCGAATACGACGCCATCGTCGCCTCCGGCGAACAGGTGACGTCCGGGCTGCTGGCGGTGGCGCTGCAGTCGATGGGCATCAACGCGCGCTCCTGGCAGGGCTGGCAGATCCCGATCCGTACCGACAACGCCCATGGTGCGGCGCGCATCATGGAGATCGACGGGACCGACATCATCAAGCGGATGGGCGAGGGCCAGGTGGCCGTGGTCGCCGGTTTCCAGGGGCTAGGTCCGGACAACCGCATCGCGACGCTCGGCCGCGGCGGATCCGACACGTCGGCGGTGGCGATCGCAGCCGCGGTCAAGGCGGATCGCTGCGACATCTATACGGATGTCGACGGGGTCTACACGACGGACCCGCGCATCGTGCCGGCCGCGCGCCGCATGAAGAAGGTCTCCTTCGAGGAAATGCTCGAAATGGCGTCGCTCGGCTCCAAGGTGCTGCAGGTGCGCTCCGTCGAACTCGCCATGGTCCACAAGGTCCGCACCTTCGTGCGCTCCAGTTTCGAAGATCCCGATGCGCCGGGCATGGGCGACCTTCTCAACCCTCCCGGCACGTTGATTTGCGACGAGGAAGAAATCGTGGAACAGGAAGTCGTCACCGGTATCGCCTACGCCAAGGATGAAGCGCAGATCTCGCTGCGGCGGGTGGCGGACCGTCCCGGCGTCTCCGCGGCGATCTTCGGGCCTCTCGCCGAGGCCCATATCAATGTCGACATGATCGTCCAGAACATTTCCGAGGACGGCTCGAAGACCGACATGACCTTCACCGTGCCCTCCGGCGACGTGCAGAAGGCGCTCAAGGTTCTCGAGGACAACAAGGCCAAGATCGGCTTCGACGTCGCGCAGAGCGAATCAGGGCTGGCCAAGGTCTCGGTGATCGGCATCGGCATGCGCAGCCACGCGGGCGTCGCTGCCCAGGCTTTCACCGCGCTTGCCGAAAAAACGATCAACATCAAGGCGATCACCACCTCGGAAATCAAGATTTCGATCCTGATCGACGGTGCTTATTCGGAACTTGCAGTTCGGACTTTGCATTCCGCCTACGGTCTCGATAAAAGCTGATGGAAGCCTTTCCGGCATGATGCTGCCTGCGGGCGCATCGCCGGAGCGGCGATGTGAGGGCTGTTAGGGGAGCAGTATGCCGATGAGAGACCTGTCGGCAGGTCCGCGCGTTCTACTAAAGCGCCTGCGCGAACTGATGGCCGAGCCGCTGGATCCGCAGGAGCGGCTGGACCGTATCGTGCGCCAGATCGCCAGCAACATGGTGGCGGAGGTCTGCTCCGTCTACGTGCTGCGCTCGGACGGCGTGCTGGAGCTTTACGCGACCGAGGGCCTCAACAAGGAGGCCGTCCACCTTTCCCAGCTGAAGATGGGCCAGGGCCTCGTCGGCACGATCGCCGCGTCCGCCCAACCGCTCAACCTTTCCGACGCGCAGGCGCATCCGGCCTTCCGCTACCTGCCGGAGACCGGCGAGGAGATCTATCACTCCTTCCTCGGCGCGCCGATCCTGCGGGCGGGCCGCACGCTCGGCGTCCTCGTCGTGCAGAACAAGGCGAGCCGGAACTATCGCGAGGACGAGGTCGAGGCGCTCGAGACGACGGCGATGGTGATCGCCGAGATGATCGCCACCGGCGAGTTGAAGAAGATCACCGCGCCGGGGCTGGAACTGGACCTGACGCGCGCCGTGACGATCGAGGCGAACGGCTATAACGAAGGCATCGGGCTCGGCCATGTCGTGCTGCACGAGCCGCGCATCGTCGTCACCAACCTCCTGAACGAGGACGCCGACAAGGAGATCAGCCGCCTCGCCGAGGCGCTCGGATCGCTCAGGATCTCGATCGACGACATGCTGTCGCGGCGCGACGTGGCGCAGGAGGGCGAACACCGCGAGGTGCTCGAGACCTACCGCATGTTCGCCCATGACCAGGGCTGGGTGCGCCGCATGGAAGAGGCCATCCACAACGGCCTGACGGCGGAAGCCGCGGTGGAAAAGGTGCAGAGCGACACCAAGGCGCGGATGATGCGCCTCACCGACCCTTACCTGCGCGAGCGGATGCACGATTTCGACGACCTGGCCAACCGGCTTCTGCGCCAGCTGACCGGGTTTTCCGGCCGCAGCGTCGACGATTTTCCGTCGGACGCGATCATCCTGGCGCGTGCCATGGGGGCGGCCGAGCTCCTCGACTATCCGCGCCAGAACCTGCGCGGCCTGGTGCTGGAAGACGGGGCGGTGACGAGCCATGTGGTGATCGTCGCGCGTGCCATGGGCATTCCGGTGGTCGGCCAGGCGACGGGTCTCGTCGCGCTCGCCGAGAACGGCGACCCGATCATCATCGACGGCGACGACGGGCAGGTGCATGTGCGGCCGATGCCGGACCTGCAGAAGGCCTACGAGGAGAAGGTGCGTCTGCGCGCCCGGCGGCAGGAGCAGTTCAGGGCGCTGCGCGCGGTCGAGCCGCTGACCAAGGACGGCAAGCATATCAGCCTCAACATGAATGCCGGCCTGCTGGTGGACCTGCCGCAGCTCGCCGAATCCGGCGCCCAGGGCATCGGCCTGTTCCGCACCGAGCTGCAGTTCATGATCGCCTCGACCATGCCGAAGCTCGAAGAGCAGGAGGCCTTCTACCGCAACGTCATCAAGCAGGCGGCCGGCCGGCCGGTGACCTTCCGCACGCTCGATATCGGCGGCGACAAGGTGGTTTCCTATTTCCGCAGCCAGGAAGAGGAAAACCCGGCGCTCGGCTGGCGGGCGATCCGCCTGTCGCTCGACCGGCCCGGCCTGTTGCGCACGCAGCTGCGGGCGCTGCTGCGGGCATCCTCCGGTACCGAGCTCAGGATGATGCTGCCGATGGTGACGGAGGTTTCCGAAATCCGGGCGGTGCGCGAACTGCTGCAGAAGGAAGTGCAGTATCTCTCCAAATTCGGCCACGGCCTGCCGCGCAAGCTGCAGTTCGGCGCGATGCTGGAAGTGCCGTCGCTGATGTGGCAGCTCGACGAGCTGATGGCGGAAGTGGATTTCGTTTCGGTCGGCTCCAACGACCTGTTCCAGTTCGCGATGGCGGCCGACCGCGGCAACGCACGGGTTTCCGACCGGTTCGACAATCTCGGCAAGCCGTTCCTGCGCATCCTGCGGGATATCGCCAGAGCCGGCGAGCGCAACCGGACGCCGGTGACGCTGTGCGGCGAGATGGCGAGCAAGCCGCTTTCGGCCATGGCGCTGATCGGCGTCGGCTTCCGGTCGGTATCGATGGCGGCGACCTCGATCGGGCCGGTCAAGGTGATGCTGCTCGGCCTCGACGCGGAACAGCTGGCGGCGGAACTCAATGCGGCGCTCGACGACACGCGCTCGCAGGAGCCGATCCGAAACCTGCTCATGCGCTTTGCCGAGACCAACAACATTCCGGTTTAGCCTTGAACGGCAGCGGGCGGTCGAGCTATGTGCTCACACCGTCATTCCCGGGCCCGGCCCGGAGACCTGCCGACCTCTCGACGTGGAACAGATCCTCGGGACAAGCCCCGGGATGACGCGCGGTATATTTGGAGTTCTGTAATTGGCGAAGCTTCCTGTCGAAAAGATGCGCGAACTGGAACGCCGCTTCGGCGAGATCGAGGCGCGCATGTCGGAAGGCCCGGCGGCCGAAGTCTATGTGAAGCTGGCGTCCGAATATTCCGAACTGCAGCCGGTGGTCGGCAAGATTCGCGACTACGAGCGCACGGTGGCGGAAGCGGCCGATCTGCGGGCGATGCTCGCCGACAAGGCGACCGACCGCGAGATGCGCGAACTGGCCGAAATGGAGCTGCCCGACGCGGAAGAGCGGATCGAGGCGCTGGAAAAGGACATGCAGATCCTGCTCCTGCCGAAGGACGCCGCCGACGAGAAAAGCGCGATCCTGGAAATCCGCGCCGGAACCGGCGGCAACGAGGCGGCGCTCTTCGCCGGCGATCTCTTCCGCATGTACGAGCGCTATGCGGGCGCCCATGGCTGGAAGGTGGAGGTGCTTTCCGCCAGCGACGGCGAGGCGGGCGGCTACCGCGAAATCATCGCGACGGTTTCCGGCCGCGGCGTGTTCTCCAAGTTGAAGTTCGAAAGCGGCGTGCATCGGGTGCAGCGGGTTCCCGACACGGAGACGCAGGGCCGCATCCATACTTCGGCGGCGACGGTGGCGGTGCTGCCGGAAGCCGAGGAGATCGACATCGAGATCCGGCCGGAAGACATCCGCATCGACACGATGCGCTCGTCGGGCGCCGGCGGCCAGCACGTCAACACGACCGACAGTGCCGTGCGCATCACGCATCTGCCGACCGGTCTCGTCGTCACCAGTTCGGAGAAATCGCAGCACCAGAACCGCGCCAAGGCGATGCAGGTGCTGCGCTCGCGGCTCTACGACATGGAGCGCCAGCGCGCCGACAGCGAACGTTCGGCCGACCGCAAGAGCCAGGTCGGCTCGGGCGACCGTTCCGAACGCATCCGCACCTACAACTTTCCGCAGGGCCGCGTCACCGATCACCGGATCAACCTGACGCTCTACAAGCTCGACCGGATGATGATCGGCGAGATCGACGAGGTGGTCGATGCGCTGATCGCCGATTACCAGGCCGGCCAGCTGGCGCAGCTCGGCGAGATGCAGGGATGACGATCACGCTCGGCGAGGCGGTGGCGGATGCGCGGTCCCGGTTTGCCGCGGCCGGGCTGACGGATGCGGCGATCGAGGCGCGGCTTCTGATCGGCGGGCTGCTGCAGCTCTCCGGCACGGCGGTTTTCGTCGAGGGCGACCGGGTGCTGAGCGAGGCCGAAACCGCGCAGATCGCCGAAGTGGTGGCGCGGCGCTTGAAACGCGAGCCGGTGCACCGCATATTAGGAAAGAGAGAGTTCCACGGCCTGGATTTCCTCCTTTCGCGGGAAACTCTGGAACCCAGGCCGGATACGGAAGTTCTGGTCGAGACGGTTCTGGACCATGCCGGCCGGCTCAAAGGCGAGCGGCTCAGGATACTCGACCTCGGCACCGGCACCGGCGCTATCGTTCTTTCGCTTCTCGACGCGTTGCCGCAGGCGAGCGGGACGGGAAGCGACATTTCAGGGGATGCCCTCGGCACCGCCCTCAAGAATGCCGGGCGGTTCGGGCTCGACGACCGGTTTGACGCAGTGCAAAGCCACTGGTTTGACAAGATTGAGGGTCGTTTCGACATAATCGTGTCAAATCCGCCCTATATACGCAGTGACGTCATACCCGCATTGGAGCCCGAAGTCCGCGATTTCGATCCGGTGGCAGCACTGGACGGCGGAGATGACGGACTATCCGCTTATCGCGCAATCGCCGGCAGCGCCGCCGACTTCCTCGCCCCCGACGGGATCGTCGGCGTCGAGATCGGTTTCGACCAGAAGATGTCGGTAACGCAGATCTTCGAGACCGCAGGTTTCGTGCTCGCACAGGCAAGGCGAGACTACGGCGATAACGATCGCGTGCTGATATTCACAAAGCCCGTGTTTGATGTTGCGAAGCAAAAGAAAAGGCTTGGAATTCCAAAGGAAGCGGGATAGCTTGCAGGCACGCATCGGGGCGGCTGGGAATGAACAGCGATTCGTTCGGGTTACGGGTCAACCGTTGAAACGGCTCCCTTCGGGGAACCGGCAGGTTGAGCAATCCCGGTGCGTGAATCAGGTAATTTGACTTTGAAAGCGGCAGGCCGCCTTGGTCGACCTGCGTGCAGCACGCGAAGTCTTGAACCGGCTTTGACCGGCGAGCCGCGTGGCCCCCTTATCAGCGAAGATAGAGAGTTGGTGAACGATAAATGAGGCCAGGACAGCAGAACAAGCGCGGTCGAGGGCGTGGCAACAATAACAACGGCGGCGGCGGTGGAAACAACAATTTCAACCGCAAGGGCGGCAACCCGCTCAGCCGGACCTATGACAGTTCCGGACCGGATGTGAAGATCCGCGGTACCGCCCAGCATATCGCAGAAAAATACGCGGCGCTGGCCCGCGATGCGCAGAGTTCGGGTGACCGGGTCATCGCCGAAAACTATCTGCAGCACGCGGAACACTACAACCGCATCATCGCGGCAGCACAGGCGCAGATGCAGGACCGTTTCCAGCAGCAGGATCGCGGCGAATACCAGGACCGCGACGGCAATGTCCTCGATCAGGACGACATGGACGCGGGCGACGGCGACGATCTCGGCTACGCGCCGCAGCCGGTCGTCGACGATCAGCAACGCCGCGAGCAGAATGCCCAGAGCCAGGATCAGCAGCCGCGTGAAAACCGCCGCGACCGCGACCAGCGGCGCGACCGACGCCAGGACCGCAACGAGCGGCAGAACCGTCCGGTCGCAGCCGAAGAGGGCGACGCGGAGGCCGCAGCGGCACCGCAGGCTGCCGAAGCGGCTTCGATTTCCGCTCCCGTCGAGGACGGTTCCGGCCCGCAGCCGGTGATCGAAGGTACGCCGGCGGAAGTGGCCGTCGAGGAAGAGGCCCAGGCGGAAGCCGCGCCGCGTCGTCGTCGCAATGCGGGCAACCGGCCGCGCCGCCAGCCGCGCAAGGGCGCGGAAGGCAGCGAAGGCGATGCGCCGGACGGCGATTCCAAGCCCGAACTGGCCGAAGCCGGCGAATAAGCCGCCACCCGAGGCTGACCGACAAGAAGCTCCGGCCGAAAGGCCGGAGCTTTTGCATTTCCGGGCCGGGATCTCGTCGCGCCGGATGACCAGGCTGCGCGGCCGGTCATCGCCCGAGGTGCCAGCCGGTGCGGTCGGGGGCCTGCCGCCGAAGTTTTCGGGTCCTTGGCGATATGGCCGAGTTCCATAGAACTGCGGAGAATCCGGCGGGCGCTTGGGGTGGTTCTCGCATTCGCCATGGCCGCAGCGGCTCCGACCGGTGAAAGATCGTCACATGACGGCCATAGGGGCCTGACCCCGTCCGGAATAATGATGATCCGGTGGCGTCGAGAGCCCTGTCGGCGATCGACCACCAGCAACGTCGCGGAGCTCGGCCCTCGTTCCGGTTGTTGCATTCGCGGTTACCATTCGCGGCGCTGGGTATCATCGTACGCGGCGGCCGGGGCGGGACGTTCTTGAGGCCGATCATTGCCGGAAGGGGCGCCGGTGCCCCCAGGTCTGCGGCGATATGGCCGAAGTCCTTCGACTTCAGGAGTACGCAGGCGGTTGGGCAGTGTTCTCGCATATGCCGCAGCCTCAGCGGTGCCGAACGACGTGATCGTAAAATGACGGGCGAAATCCAAGCCTCATCCGGACGCCAGCGATCCCGCTGGTTGCGAAAGCCCGGCCGGTGGTCGGCCGATTGGGAGGATCCGGGGTGCGGGTCCTATTTCGGCGCTCCTATTCGCCGCTACCATTCACAGCGCGGGTACCATCGCACACCGTGGTCGGCGCGGGATGTCCTTGAGGCCGGTCATTGCCGGAGGGGATAGTATCCTGCGCGGCCATGGGGGGCGGGACGTGTTGGATCACGCTTTCGAACGGTTTGCGGGTGGAACTTGCGAACCTTGCCGTCGAGCCATCCGTCGATGGGGTGAATGCGCTCGAGAACGACATCCGCCCGGGTTCATATCCTGGCAAAGCGGCTGCGCAAGACCCCTCGGCTATCGAGCCGCATGATCGCGATTGCGCGAACCCGGTCTTGATTTGCAAGCGAATGTAAGCATTTACCGCATTGCGAAAGTTCATTACGCTGACGCACAAATGCGCCATGCTGTCGCATGACGCCGGCCTTGTGCCGGTTTTCCAAAGTCTCGCCAGGGAGAGATGCCGATGACGACATTCGAAACCTACCTCGAAAGCCACAGGGGAACGACGCTCAACGACGAACTCGTCGTCGTGCTGCGCCACGTCGCCGAGGCCACGCGGCAGATTTCGGATAAGCTCAGGACCTCTTCGCTGGACGGGCTGACCGGTGCGACCGAAGTGACCAACGTGCAGGGGGAAACGCAGAAGCCGCTCGATATCCTGTCGAACGACATCATTCTGGAAGCCTGTCGCCGG
>JBQGDG010000371.1:0-6843 GCA_052038935.1 Neorhizobium sp.
GCGGCCGATTTGCGCACCGCCGACATTTCCTATATGCGCCTGTCATGTTCACGAAAGCCGCCCAGACACTCCGCAGGCATGCCGGCCGGCCCTTGGGCCGCGCCCTGCTGCTGTCGGCTTGCGTCGTCGTGCTTCTCGTGCTGGCGTTCCGCATCGTGACGCCTTTTCTCATCTCCACGACGATGGTCAAGGAGAGCATGGAGCAGGCCGTCGCCGACTGGACGGGACACGGGGCGACGATCGGTGGCGTTTCGACGATCCGTTTCTGGCCCCATCCGGAAGTCACGCTGTCCGACATCACGATCCACCGGGACGGCGACGACGGAGAGGAAGTCCTGGCGACGATCTCCGAACTCTCGGCCTCCTTCGAGCTGACCCGGGCGCTGCTCGGTCAACCGGTCTTCGAGGACTTTCACCTCGTCGATCCGCACGCCTTCGTCAGTCGCGGCACGGACGGACGGCTGCACTGGGCCAGGGACGGCCTGCTGGTCGATGCGATCGCCAAGGCGACCGGTCGCGGCAACGGCCAGCAGCTGGAAGCGGGGCTCGATGCTCCGGTGGGAGAGGTGCAGGTCAGCAACGGAACGATCGATATCGTCAGCGAGACCGATGGCAGGACCATCCGCTTCGAGGGCATCAACGGTACGCTGGACTGGCCACGTCTTTCCGAAGCTGCGGAGATCGATGCGCAGGCGCTGTTTCGCGGTCGGAGGATCAGTCTCGGCATCCGCAGTACGCAGCCGCTGCTGCTGCTCGACGGTCGCAGCGGACAGTTCCAGGGCACTGCGACTACCGATATCGGTCTTGCCCGTTTCAATGGCGTCGCCAGCCTGACGACGAAGGGCTATTTTTCCGGCAGCGGCGAACTGCAGACCGGCGACATGCCGGCCATGCTCCGCTGGTTCGATATCGATCCGGCACTGGCGGACGGCCTCGCCTCGGCATCCGTGGCCGCCAGGATCATCGCCGACCAGGAAGAGCTCCGCTTCGAGGACCTTTCCCTCGGCCTCAACGACGAACGCGCCACAGGACTGCTGGAGCTCGACACGCCGGCCAACGGGCGCCGCCGCCTCTCCGGCACGCTCGCCTTCGACCGAATGGATTTCCTGCGCCTGCTCGCCGCGATGGAACCGGCGATCAGCAACGATGGCGACGGACTGCCATCACTCGTCACCGGGCTTGAACTCGATCTGCGCCTTTCGGCACAGGTGGCCTCCTTCGGCGCGCTCCAGATCCAGGACATCGCGCTCGGCCTGATGAATGTGGCCCAGCAGTTCCGCATGGACATCCTCGACGGCAATCTCCAGCCGGGCCGCCTGACGGGCCGCATCAACACGATCAGGAACAATGGCGGAGAGGCCGTCGCGCTTCGCATGGCCGTCAGGGATGCGGATTTCGCCGCGATCGGACAGCAGTTCAATCTGTCGGGCTCCATTCCGGCGGCCCGCGGCACGCTCGATCTTTCGCTGGAGGTTCCGCGACCGGTCACCCGCAATGCCTGGAACGCCGCGAAAGGCAAGCTGGACTTCTCCGCCGGCGCGGGCCAGCTTTCCGGCATCAGCATGGGGGCGATCCGGCAGCTGGCCGGCAGGAAACCTTATTTCTCCCTCAGCGAAGCCGCAGGCGGATCGCTCGAATTCGACAGCGTGAAGGCGACGGCGGTGGTGCATGACGGCATCGCGGATATCCGCGATGCGGAGATTTCAGGCCGCAACGAGACGATTTCGCTCACGGGAGCGGTCCCGCTGATCAACCGGAGTTTCGCCCTTTCGGCGATCGTCACGCCCAAGAGCGCGTCCGAGCCGCCCTTGAGCTTTTTCGTCGGCGGGGCCTGGCCGAGCCCCGTCCTTTGGCCGACCGCCGCGCCGACGCTCAAGCCCGGGCAGTAACGAAGCGGTTGCGCCCTCGAGCAGAGCGGCGGCGGCTTTACCGCTGGTCGGCCCATCACCCTCCCTGGACGGCCAGATGTTCGTCGCGGACGCGCCGCAGCTCGGCCCGCTTGGTGGTGATCGAGGTGAATATGACCCCGACCGTTACCAGTGCGATGAGGATGGTGCAGATGGCGTTGATTTCCGGCGTGACGCCGAGGCGGACCTGCGAATAGATCTTGATCGGCAGCGTGGTGGCGCCCGGCCCGGTGTTGAAGCTCGCGATCACCAGATCGTCCAGCGACAGCGTGAAGGCCAGCATCCATCCGGCGATGACGGCCGGGAAAATCAGCGGCAGGGTGATCTTGAAGAAGGTCCGGACCGGCGGGCAGCCGAGATCGAGCGCCGCCTCTTCCAGGCTGCGGTCGAACGTCATCAGCCGCGACTGAACGACAATCGCCACATAACACATGGTGAAGGTCGTGTGGGCGATGGTGACCGTCCAGAAACCGCGATCGACATTCAATGCAACGAACAGGAGAAGCATGGAGAGACCGGTGATGACTTCCGGCATGACCAGCGGCGCGTAGATCATCCCGGAAAACAGCATGCGGCCGGGAAATTTCGAATAGCGAACCAGCGCCAGCGCCGCCAGGGTGCCGAGAACGGTACCGAGCGTGGCGCTGAGGACACCGACCCGCAGCGTGACCCAGGCGGCGTCCATCAGGCCCTGATTGGACCACATGGCGCTGTACCAGTGCAGAGAGAAGCCGCCCCAGACGGTTACGAGCCGCGATGCATTGAAGGAATAGACGATCAGGATGACGATCGGGATGTAGAGAAACGCAAAACCGAGGGTCAGGACGGTGGCGTCGAAACGGGAAGACTTCATCACACCACCTTCTTCTGCTGGTTCTGGAAGATGACGATGGGGACGACCAGCAATGTCAGCAGGATCACCGCCACGGCCGAGGCGAGCGGCCAGTCACGGTTGCCGAAGAATTCCGTCCAGAGCGTCTTGCCGATCATCAGCGTGTCGGCACCGCCGAGCAGGTCGGGGATGACGAATTCGCCGGTGATCGGGATGAAGCAGATCATAGATCCCGCGATTACCCCCGGCAGCGACAAGGGGAAGGTGATCTTCCAGAAGGCCTTCCACGGCGGGCAGCCGAGATCGCTCGCGGCTTCCAGCAGGGTATTGTCCATCTTCTCCAGCGCCGCATAAAGCGGCAGCACCATGAACGGCAGGTAGGAATAGACGATGCCGATGAAGACGGCATAATCGGTGCGGAAGATCTGCACTTGCTGGTCGGCACCGAGCAATCCGATGCTCTGGAGCACGAGGGTCAGCAGGCCGTCCGGCTTGAGGATGCCGATCCAGGCATAGACCCGGATGAGAAACGAGGTCCAGAACGGCAGGATGACGAGCATGACCAGGGTCGGCCTGATCGAGGACGACGCCCGCGCCATGGCGAGCGCCATCGGATAACCGATCAGGAGCAGGAGAAGCGTCGAGATCGCCGCGATCCGCACCGACGAGAGATAGGATTTGATGTAGAGCGGATCGTCGGTGAGGAAGACGTAATTCTCGAAATCCAGCTGCGAGACGAAATCGCCGATAGCGTCGAAGCCCGCAAACAGCGGCGTGTAGGGCGGGATCGAGATCGCCGTGTCCGACAGCGAAATCTTCAGGATGATCAGGAACGGCGCTGCGAAGAAGAGAAGCAGCCAGACGTAAGGGACGATGACCACGAACCAGCGCGTCCAGGACGGACCGCCGGCGGGATTGGTTTCAGCGACGGCCATGTTCGCTCCCCTCTCCTATCGCGTCAGGACAAGGCCGGCATCGCGCGGCCATGTGAGCCAGACCATATCGCCGAAGGTGATCGGCCGATCGACGAGACGAGACACGTTGGCCTGCGCGGCGCGCAGGATGCGGCCATCCTCCGACCGGACGAGAAAGAGCGAGAAGTCGCCGAGATAACCGATATCCCAGACTTCGCCGTAGAAACTGTTGACCGAGGTGTCGGCCGGCTGATCGGGTGAAATCCGCACCTTTTCCGGCCGGATGGCAAAAGCGACCTTGTCGCCCTTGACCGCCTGGCATTCCTGTTCGACCGCCACGGTGAGACCGTCGCAATCGATATTGACGACACCCGGCGCACCGAGCGCACTTCCGGTCTGCGTGATCGCGCCTTCCAGAATGTTGATGTCGCCGATGAAGTCCGCCACGTAGCGGCTGTTCGGCGCCTCGTAGATTTCCGCCGGTGTCGCGACCTGGACGATGACGCCCTTGTCCATGACCGCGATACGGTCGGACACGGTCATCGCTTCTTCCTGGTCGTGGGTGACGATCAGGAAGGTCATGCCGAGCGTCTGCTGAAGGTCCATCAGCTCGAACTGGGTTTCCTCGCGCAGCTTCTTGTCGAGCGCGCCGAGCGGCTCGTCGAGCAGCAGGACCTTCGGGCGTTTGGCGAGCGAGCGGGCGAGCGCCACACGCTGCCGCTGGCCGCCGGAGAGCTGGTTCGGCTTGCGCTTGGCGAACTGTTCCAGCTTGACGAGTTTCAGCATTTCCTCGACGCGGGCGGCAATCTCGCCCTTGGCCATATTGTCCTGTTCGAGGCCGAAGGCGATGTTCCTCTCGACCGACATATGCGGGAAGAGCGCGTAGGACTGGAACATCATGTTGGTGGGGCGGCGATAGGGCGGCACGCCGCGAATGTCGGTCCCCTGCAGGAGAATGCGGCCTTCGGTCGGCTCCTCGAAGCCGGCCAGCATGCGCATCAGGGTCGTCTTGCCGCAGCCGGACGGGCCGAGAAGCGAGAAGAACTCCCGCTCGTAGATGTCGAGCGTCAGATTGTCGACGGCGACGAAATCGCCGAAACGTTTGGTGATGTTCTCGAAGCGGATGAAGGGAACCGCCTGCGGATCGGTCCAGGGTGAGAATTTGCGTTTTACCGGTCCGAGAGATTTCGCCATGCCTTAGCCCCAGCCTGTGCGCCCGTTTTCAAGAAAAACGGGGCGGATCGTCCGCCCCGTCTTGCGATTGTCAGCTGCCGGTCTTGATCTGCGTCCAGACCCGGTTCAGCACGCGCTGCTCTCGCGGCCCATAGGGGGAGATCGTGAACAGCTTGCTGACGACGTCTTCCGGCGGATAGACCGACGGGTTTTCCAGCACTTCCTTGTCGATGAACTGCTGCGAGGCGAGGTTGCCGTTCGCATACTGGACATAGTTGGAAGCCTTGGCGATGACTTCCGGCTTCATCAGGTAGTTGATGAAGGCGTGGGCTTCCTCGACATTCTTCGCGTCCGCCGGGATCGCGAGATTGTCGAACCACATGTAGGTGCCTTCCTTCGGGATGACGAACTCGACCTTGACGCCGTTATTGGCTTCCTCGGCACGGGTCTTCGCCTGCAGGATATCGCCCGACCAGCCGATCGAGATGCAGCTGTCGCCGTTGGCGAGCTCATCGATATAGGCCGAGGCGTTGAAGGTCTTCACGAAGGGACGGATCGCCTTGTAGACTTCCCCGCCGGCTTCCAGGTCGGCGGTTTCCTTGCTGTCCGGATTCTTGCCGATATAGTTCATCGCGATCGCGAAGGTTTCGTCGGAAGCATCGAGAATGTTGATGCCGCAGGACTTCAGCTTCTCGGCATTTTCCGGCTTGAACAGAACGTCCCAGCTGTCGAGCGGAACGTCGCCGAGCGCAGCCTTCACCTTGTCGACGTTGTAGCCGATACCGGTCGTGCCCCACATGTAGTTGATCGCGTATTCGTTGCCCGGATCGTATTTGGCGAGACGCTCGCTGATCAGTGGCCAGAGGTTCGTCATGTTCGGCAGCTTCGACTTGTCGAGCTTCTGGAACACGCCGGCCTGGATCTGGCGGGCGAGGAACGGCGCCGTCGGCACGACGACGTCGTAACCGGAGCCGCCGGCGAGAAGCTTCGTCTCGACCAGATCGTTGCTGTCAAAGACGTCGTAGACGACCTTGATGCCGGTTTCCTTGGTGAAATCCTCGAGAATGGATTCGTCGATATAGTCGGACCAGTTATAGACGTGGACGACCTTCTCCTGTGCCCAGGCAGAAGAAGCAAGGGCTGTCGCGGCAAGGGCTGCAGCAAAGCCAAACAAACGGATTCTCATGATTTCTCCTATTCCCGCTTTGGTTCGCGGGCTAACCCACGAATGAATGCTTGTTGTTTTGGCCAGACTAGAAAGGATTTTTCGCTGCCACAAGTAGGAATGTGCACCGCGGCAAAGCTATTGAAAATCAAAGGCACTTAAGCCGGCTACCATCTCGTCCAGACCGAGCGGTCGCGTGATCGGCGGCTCGGCCCGCGAGAGGCATGCACGCCGCTCGCAGATACGGCAGGCCGGCCCGGCCGCCACCGCGAACGGCGCCGCCGGCAGCGCATCCGAATAGACCACGTCGCCGCTGAAACCCGCATCGCAGCCGACGAGGATCGCGGTGCGCCTGACGCGCTCGCCGAACTCCGCCGTCGGCCCTTCGATCGTCCGCGATATCGTCAGGAAGGCGTTGTCGTCCGGCATCTCGACCCGATCGACGAGGATGCGCCCGGGTTCGGCGAAGGCGGAGTGGATGCCGAGCTTCGGACAGAGGCCTCCGAACCGGGCCTGCGGAAATCCCTGCGCGCCCGCCCGGCGCACGACATTGCCGGCGTGATCCACCTCCATCACGAAGAAGGGAATGCCGGCGGCGTCCGTCCGGCAGAGGGCCGTCAGCCGGTTGGCAGCCTGCTCGAAGGAGACATCGAAGCGCGAACGGAGCACGTCGATGTCATAGCGCGCACGCTGGGCGGCAGACAGGAACGCCCCGTAAGGCATGAGCAGCACATGCGCCGCGTAACGGGCCAGTTCGAAACGGGCGATGCGGCGGGCCTCGGCCGTTTCCAACGACAGCGTCTCCAGCTCGGCGTCGATCTCCGGCGCAAGGGCGAGCAGCGCCACCTCCAT
>JBQGDG010000372.1:0-20098 GCA_052038935.1 Neorhizobium sp.
GCAGGGCAACAACGACCAGATCCTGCAGATTCCCCCGGGCCCGAACGGCCCGGTCGGAACGGTATGGATCGCCCTGTCGAAGCCGACCTACGGGATCCACGGAACGCCCGAGCCCTCCAAGATCGGCAAGACCAACAGTCATGGCTGTATCCGCCTGACCAACTGGGATGCGACCGAACTGGCGAAAATGGTCAAGGCCGGGACCACGGTCGAATTCGTCGAATAGACACAGGCGCCCGCCGTTCAGGCGGGTGGCTGCTCCGCGCGAAACCGCCTGTTCCACTCGGCGCTTCTTTCGTCGCCGAGCTTGCCGGTCGAGATCGGCAGCGAGGCGGCGATCGACGGGTCCCGACCGAGCGACGCGAGAATATCCGCGATGACGGAATGAGGTTCTCGGGCCAGCTGTTCATAACTCATCCGCAGCGGATTCACGCCGTTTTGGGAGAACCAGGCGTCCCATCCCGCCTCGTCCCTCGCCAGATCGCCGATAAGAGACGCGATGCGCGCGCCGTCATAGCTCGGTTCCCTGTGCGGCGCCGTACGCTCGATCTCGCGGCCGTCGGGCGAGATGTGCCAGAGGCCGCTATGCTCCGCCTTCAAGAGCGAGATCGCCTGGGCGACCTTGTCCTCGCGGCTGAGATGGATGAAGAGCGCATGGCCGAAAGCGGTTTCTATCGGATCGGCGACGTCAGGGTTTTCCGGCAGACCGATGCGCAGAAACGCCAGCATCTCTCCCAGGTTCTCGTACATCACCCGCAGACCGAATATCTCCGATCCGCCCTTTCCGGCATTCCTGACGGCGTCGACATAGTTTTTGGCGAACGTCTTCGACTGCGGGTCATGCGCGGACGAAACGCCGAGTTCCGCAGCGATCCTCGCTATCGACTGTCGGCGGAAATAGGATCGAGGCCTGCCGCAGCCGGCGTCACGCAGGAGATTGCATAGCAACGTGCTGCCGCTGCGCGGCGTGCCGCAGATGATGTAGCAGTCGTAGGGGCGCACAGATAACTCCCGGGCAGCGTTGCCCCGGAGTTATTCCGAAATCCGTCCGGTGATCAAGCCGCGTGTCGTACGAGCCCGAAAAGCCTCGAAGCGGCCGACCGCGTCACCTTGACCGGCATCAGGCGCAGCACCTCCTGGGAAAAGGCCCGGGCGTTCTCCTTGGCCCTGTCGAGGTTGCTGACCTTCGACGCATCCATCATGTGCAGCGTGCCGCCGATTTCGAAAAGTTCCTTGAAGGCGATCCGTTCGCCGATCGGGGTCGTCAGTACGTTGACGCCCTTGGCCGCGAGAAGCCCCTTGATCGCGACGATCGCCTTCGTCGTCACCATCGACGTCACGCGTGTCAGCACGACGGAATGGGCGATGTCGAGATTGGCCTTCTCCTTCATCAGCGAAAGCAGATCGAGGATCTGCGCGGCGCCCTTGGCATCCATGGCCGACCCCTGAACCGGGATGAAGACATGGTCCGAAAGGCCGATCGCCGTCGTCACGAGCGCATCGCGCGCGCCTGCGAGATCGATGATGAAGTAATCGGTCGAAGCCGCGTTCTCGCGCAGATGACACTGCAGCGAAGCCATGGTCACTTCCGAAATGACCTCTATGTTGCGGACCTTGCCGGAAGTCTCGTGCCATTGGCTGATCCAGCGCTGCGGATCCGTGTCGATGATCGTGATCCGGAAACCCTGGTGAGCGAGCTCGGTTGCCAGCAGCAGAGCGGCTGTGGTCTTGCCGGCGCCACCCTTGGCGTTCGCAAAAGATATTACGGGCATTTTCAGTCCTCGAAGGCGAAACGAGCGGCATCGCTCTGCTGGCACCCCGGATGCATGGTGCCGATTGCTCCATCCTTTCCAAACATGGTTAACGAAGCATTAAGAGCCGCACTCCGTGATCTCACCCGAACGAACCGGCCGCCCCCCTGTGCGTGCATTCCCCCTGCTTCGCAGCCGCTTTGCCGGCGTATCGGCACGCGCCGGTGTGGCCGCTTGTCCGCGGCCACACCGAGAACCCGTCAGGCCAGAGCCGCGGCTTCCTTATGCTCCATCGCGAATTCCTCCTCGGGCGAGAGAATCAGGCGATGCCGGCCGACCAGCGCGAAATAGGCGATCGCCACGCCGAACCAGACGACGACCCAGACCACGCCCTTGAAGAAGTTGGGATCCTGGATCTGGTAGAGCAGCGTGACGACGGCGATGGCGATCGTCAGGGCCGCACCGGGAATGCCGAGCGGCGAACGGAACGGCCGTTCGATATTCGGCAGCTTCCTGCGCAGGATGATGAAGGAGATCGCCTGCATGATATACGAGAACATGGCGCCGAAGACGGCCATGTTGAGCAGGACCGCACCGATCACCGTGCCGCCCTGTTCCGCGCCAAGCGCGAACCAGATGACCAGCATCACCGCAAGTCCGACGACGGCGCCGGCCATCATCGCCACATAGGGCGTCTTGTAGACGGGATGGGTGACCGAAAGCGCGGTCGGGAAGTAACCGGCGCGCGACAGGGAATAGATCTGCCTTCCCTGCGCATAGAGGATCGTGTGGAAACTCGCGATCAGCCCGGTCAGCGCCACAAGCCCGAGGATGACGACGCCGCCATCACCGTAGACGGCCTTGAAACCGTCTAGAAGCGGCTCGAGCGCCGAACCGAGATGGAACGCGCCGACGCCGGGCAGCGACGGGTTGAGCAGGACGATCATGAAGGCCGAGACCATGAGCGTGATGATGCCGAGGATGATGCCCCGCGGCATGTCGCGCTTCGGATCGACGGATTCTTCGGCTGCAAGCGGCAATTGCTCGATGGCGAGGAAAAGCCATACGGCAAACGGCAACGTCGCCAGCACGCCGGATATGCCGAACGGGAAGAGATCGCCGTTGCCTTCGGGCAGTTCGACCGCCGTGCCATCGGGACCGACGCCGATATTCAGCGCCCAGCGCGAGAAATCCATGTTGGGGATCGCGCTGATCCAGAAGAAGACCAGCACCGCCAGCGAAATCAGCGTTATGACCAGCGTCACCTTGAACGAGAGTTCCAGTCCGAACACGTTGAGCGCCAGGAACACGGCGTAGAACAATATCCAGAGGATCGGCGAATAGGCCGGATCGAGCCCCAGGATCGAATTCACATAGGCGGTGATGAAGGTGACGATGACCGCAGGTGTCAGGACGTATTCGACGTTTTCGCAAAGACCGGTCAGGAACCCTCCCCAGGGGCCCATGGCCGTGCGGGCGAAGGAATAGGCCGCGCCGGTATGCGGCAGGGCCGGGCTCATCTCGGCGATGGAGAACGTCAGGCCGAGATACATGACGGCGATGATCACGCCGGCCACGAGCATGCCGCCCCAGCCGCCGGTGGCGAAACCGAAGTTCCAGCCGGAAAAATGGCCGGATATCACCGCGCCGACCCCGAGCGCCCACAATGACCAGACCCCGGCATAGCGGGACAATCCACGTCTGTCGAAATAGGAGGCGTCGGCCTTCTTGTAGCTGACGCCGGCAGATGAACTTTCCATTCCCCTTCTCCTGCTCAAAGCAATGGGCTGCGGCTCGGATGCCGCACGGGCCCGGTCTTCGTTACGCGTCGCCCGATCTTTCGGTGCGCCGCCGAGACAGCTTGGACTGCTCCCAGGGGGATCTTTATGGGGCTCGCCACAATTGGCGGCATTCCTGTATCGGTCGCGATCCCTCGACCTATGGCTGCTTGTCGGATGTCGGCGAAAGCCTCGGCCTTCGCGGAAGAACGAATGCTGGAAAAGACGAAATGCTGACTGCAGAATTCTTCAGTTTGAAGACGGCGTCAAATGGAACCTCAGCAACCGCGGGTCGCAATTGTGGCTTTTCTGGTCCATCTGCGACATCTGCGGTATGTTATCCACAGATCCTGGAGGTGGTTTGAGCCTTGGGGACCAAAAAGAGCTTTTGGAGCCGGGGCTTATAGGGCCAAGGTCAGGATCGTAGCTGTCACATACTATACATGAAACCGAACTACGAGTCGCCGCCGACACGCTAACTCCAGGAGGACATCCGTGCTCAAGAACGCCCACCGTCTGCTCTCGCTGACGACCGCCGCCGTCGTTGCGTCCGCCAGCTTCGCTTTCGCCGAACCGAGCGCCGATCTGATCGCTGCCGCCAAGAAGGAAGGTCAGCTGACCGTCATCGCCCTGCCCCATACGTGGTGCGGTTATGGTGACGTCATCGCCGGCTTCAAGGCGAAATACGGCATCGAAGTCAACGAACTGAACCCCGACGCCGGTTCGGCCGACGAGCTCGAAGCCGTTCGCGCCAACAAGGACAACAAGGGCCCGCAGGCCCCCGACGTTCTCGACATCGGTCTCGCCTTCGGTCCGCAGGCCAAGGAAGAAGGCCTGCTGCAGCCCTACAAGGTGTCCACCTGGGAAGAAATCCCGGCTGAAGCCAAGGACGCCGAAGGCTACTGGTACGGCGACTATTACGGCGTCCTCGCTTTCGGCATCAACAAGGACGTCGTGACCGGCACCAATCCTGCGAGCTGGGCCGACCTGCTGAAGTCGGACTACGCCAACCAGGTGGCGCTGGCGGGTGATCCGCGTACCGCCAACAACGCCATCGTCTCGGTCTATGCCGCAGGCCTCTCCACCGGCGCCAACGCTGCCGGTGCCGCTGAAGCCGGCCTCGAATTCTTCAAGAAGCTCAACGACGCGAAGAACTTCGTTCCGGTCGACGCCGAAGCCGCTCCGATCGCTCAGGGCACCACCCCGATCGCCATCAACTGGGACTACAACCTGCTCGCGCAGCGCGACGGCATGAACGGCAACCCGCCGCTCGATATCGTCGTACCTTCGGACAGCGTTGTAGCCGGCGTCTATATCCAGGCGATCTCCGCCTACGCTCCGCACCCGAACGCCGCGAAGCTGTGGATGGAATACCTGTATTCGGACGAAGGTCAGCTCGGCTGGCTGGCCGGCTACTGCCACCCGATCCGCTTCAACGCCATGTCGGCCGCCGGCAAGATCCCGCAGGAACTGCTGGCCAAGCTGCCTGACGCCGCCAACTACGCCAAGGCTATCTTCCCGTCGATCGAGGAGCAGAATGCCGCCAAGGCGACGATCACTTCCAAGTGGGACTCGGTCGTAGGGGCCAATGTCCAGTAACAGCGCTCACGCAGCGCACGCAGCAGCAGGCCCGGAGACTTCCGGGCCTGCTGCCCCCTCGCGCAGGAACTTCCGGCTCGGCCTCGAATGGCTGAGCATCGCGCCGTTCATCATCTTCGCGCTGATGTTCCTGGCCGCCCCGACCATTTCGCTCCTCGTTCAGGCGTTCACCGATCGCGTGGGCAATTTCACCCTCGAGAATTTCCGTGGCCTGGCGAGCGACCAGATCGTCCGGGCCTATACGATCTCCATCCAGGTCTCCGCGGCATCGGCGATCCTCGGAGCTGCTTTCGGCCTGCTGATCGCACTTGCCCTGATCCGCGGCAAGCTGCCCGATGGCCTGCGCGCCGCCGTCATGACCTTCTCGGGTGTCGCTTCCAATTTCGCCGGCGTTCCCCTCGCCTTCGCCTTCATCGCCACGCTCGGCCGCCTCGGCCTCGTGACGCTGGTGCTGCGCGATGTCTTCGGCTTCGATCTCTACCGGACCGGCTTCACCCTCTTCAGCTTCTGGGGGTTGACGATCACCTATCTCTATTTCCAGATCCCGCTCATGGTCGTCATCATCGCGCCCGCCGTAGACGGCCTGAAGCGCGAATGGAACGAAGCCGCCGAAACGCTCGGCGCCACCAAGTGGGACTTCTGGCGCTATATCGGCCTGCCGATCCTCTGGCCGCCCTTCCTCGGTACGCTCTCGCTGCTCTTTGCCAACGCCTTCGGCGCGATTGCCACGGCCTGGGCGCTGACCGGCTCCAACCTGAACATCGTCACCGTGTTGCTCTACAACCAGATACGCGGCGATGCGCTGCAGAACCCGGGTCTCGGCGCGGCACTCGCCATCGGCATGGTGGTCATCACCTCGATCGCCAACATCATCTATCTCGTGGTCGCCAAGCGCGCCGAAAGGTGGATGAAATGAAACAGAACCGTATCTGGGCCTGGATCATCGTCGCCCTCGCTGCGATCTATTTCTTCGTCCCGTTGCTGGCGACCTTCATATTCTCGCTTCGCATGCGTCGCGGCACGCTCAGCTTCGACGCCTATGCATCGGTCTTTTCCGATCCGCGCTTCTTCTCGAGCTTCGGCTATTCGCTGGCGATCGGGGCCTTCACCATCGTATTGGGCATCCTGGTGGTCGTACCGGCCGTCTATTATGTGCGGCTACGCATGCCATGGCTGCGTCCGGTCATGGAATTCGTCACCCTGCTGCCGCTGGTCATCCCGGCGCTGGTGCTGGTCTATGGCTATATCAGGCTCTACAATTCGAGCTCGCTCATTCCCTTCACCGGTTCGGTTCTGGGAACGGATATCCTGCTCGTCTGCGCCTGCATGACGCTCGCACTCCCCTATATGTACCGTGCGGTGGATACCGGCATGCGGACGATCGACATCGCCACGCTCACCGAAGCGGCGCAGATCCTCGGCGCCAGCCAGTGGACGATCATCTCCCGCATCGTCTTCCCGAACATCTTCGTGGCCGTGCTGTCCGGCGCCTTCCTCACGCTTGCAATCGTGATCGGCGAATTCACCATCGCCAGCCTTCTCAACCGGCCGACCTTCGGCCCCTACCTCGTTACAATCGGCACCAATCGAGCCTACGAACCATCGGCGCTCGCCATCATCTCGCTGCTCGTCACCTGGGGCGCGATGGGCATGATCCAGCTGCTCGCCCGGTTCGCGCCGAAGACCGCCCGTAAGGATTAGAGACCGACAATGGCAGAAGAATTTCTCCGTATCGAAAAGCTCGTAAAGGCTTTCGGCGCCAATCAGGTTGTGAAGAGCGTCGACCTCTCCTTCAACAAGGGCGAGTTCATATCGCTGCTCGGACCTTCCGGTTGCGGCAAGACGACCATCCTGCGCATGGTCGCGGGCTTCGAGCGCCCCACCAGCGGCAACATTTTCGTCGAGGGCCGCGAGATCACCAATCTCAGCCCCAACCGGCGCAATGTCGGCATGGTCTTCCAGGCCTATGCCCTCTTCCCCAACATGAGCGTCTTCGACAACGTCGCCTTCGGCCTCAAGGTCGCCGGCAAGCCGAAGGGCGAGATCGCGGCGCGGGTGAAGGAGATGCTGCAGCTCATTCACCTGGAGCATCTCGCCGACCGCTATCCCTACCAGATGTCGGGCGGACAGCAGCAGCGCGTGGCGCTTGCGCGCGCGCTCGCCCCGAGCCCCCGCATGCTGCTTCTCGACGAGCCGCTGTCGGCGCTCGATGCAAAGATCCGCATGTCGCTGCGCGAGCAGATCCGCGAGATCCAGCAGAATCTCGGCATCACCACGATCTTCGTCACCCACGATCAGGAAGAGGCCCTGTCGATCTCCGACCGGATCGTCGTCATGAATGCCGGTCGCGCAGATCAGATCGGCACGCCTTCGGAAATCTACAACAGGCCGGCGACCCGCTTCGTCGCCTCGTTCGTCGGCACGCTCAACATGATCGAGGCGACCGTCGTGGATCCGGCGGCCAACACCGTCCGGATCGGTGACAACGTCGTCGCCCTGCGCGAACCGATCAACAGCTACAGGGGCGGCGACAAGATCTCCATCGCCCTGCGTCCCGAAGCCGGTTCGCTCTCGGAAAGCGCAAGGGGCGATACGGCGCTGACCGGCCAGGTCGTCATGTCGCATTTTCTCGGTTCGGTCGTCCGTACCAAGATCGACGTCGCCGGAAATCTGATCTCCTTCGACATGTTCAACGCGCCGGACGCAACCCTGCCGCAGACCGGAGAGACCGTGACCCTGCGTTTCAACGCCGGCGATTTCCTCGTCGTCCGCGACTGACCACCGGCCATCTATCTCGAAGCATGACGAAATCGGGCCGTTCGCGGCCCGATTTCACGTTGAGAGATCCTCTGGCGATCACGCCGCATCGTCCACGGCGCGTCTCGGAACATAGTTCAGCACCGGCCCGAGCCAGCGCTCGGCCTCCTCCAGGGACATGCCCTTGCGTGCGGCATAATCCTCAACCTGATCGCGTTCTACCTTTGCCACGCCGAAGTAATAGGATTGCGGATGGCCGATATAGAGGCCGGAAACCGACGAGCCCGGCCACATGGCATAGCTTTCGGTCAGCTCGACCCCGGTTGCCGCCGTGGCGTCGAGCAGGGAAAACAGCGTCGCTTTTTCCGTATGGTCCGGCTGGGCGGGATAACCGGGAGCCGGACGGATGCCCGCATATTCCTCGAGGATCAGCTGCTCGTTGGTTAACCCTTCATCGGCGGCGTAGCCCCAGAACTCCACGCGGACGCGCTGGTGCATGCGTTCCGCGAAGGCTTCGGCGAAGCGATCGGCCAGCGCCTTGACGAGGATCGACGAATAGTCGTCGTTTGCCCGCTCGAAGCGTTCGGCGATCGCCACTTCCTCTATTCCGGCAGTCACAACGAACCCGCCGACATAGTCCGCCTTGCCGCTGTCGATGGGGGCGACGAAATCCGCCATGGCGACATTGGGCCGGCCGTCACGCTTGGAAAGCTGCTGGCGCAGGGTGAAGAAGGTCGCGAGTTCCGTCGAACGGCCTTCATCGGTAAAAAGCCTGATATCGTCGCCGACGGCATTGGCCGGCCAGAACCCGATCACCGCCCGCGGCCTGAACCACTTTTCCTCGATGATCTTGGCCAGCATGGCCTGCGCATCGCTCCAGAGCTGACGTGCCGCTTCGCCCTGTTTCTCGTCCTCGAGGATGGCGGGATAACGTCCCTTCAGCTCCCATGTCTGGAAGAACGGCGTCCAGTCGATGCACTGGGCCAGTTCCTCGAGATCGTAGGTTTCGAAAACTTTCGTCCCGAAGAACTGCGGCCTGACCGGTTCGTAGGACGCCCAGTCGACCTTCTCCGCGTTGGCACGGGCGCGGCCGATCGGCAGGCGCTGCTTTTCGGCCTCGGCGCGCGCATGGGCGGCCGCAACCTTGGCATACTCGCCCCGTACGTCCTCCACGTAGGCGGACCTGTTCTCCTCGGACAGCAGGGAGGAAACGACGCCGACCGCGCGGCTCGCATCGGTGACGTAGACCGCCTGGCCGCGCTCGTAGCGCGGATGGATTTTTACCGCCGTATGGACGCGGCTGGTCGTCGCGCCGCCGATCAGCAGCGGGATGTCGAAACCCTGCCGCTCCATTTCCGCCGCGACATGCACCATCTCGTCGAGCGACGGCGTGATGAGGCCGGAAAGACCGATGATATCGACATTCTCGGCAACCGCCGTCTCCAGGATTTTCGTCGCCGGGACCATCACGCCGAGATCGATGATCTCGTAGTTGTTGCAAGCCAGCACGACACCGACGATGTTCTTGCCGATGTCATGCACGTCGCCCTTCACCGTCGCCATCAGCACTTTTCCGGCCGCCCTGCGCTGGTCGTCGCCGTTGAGCCGCTTTTCCTCTTCCATGTAGGGCAGCAGCACCGCGACCGCCTGCTTCATCACGCGGGCGGATTTCACCACCTGCGGCAGGAACATCTTGCCGGAACCGAACAGGTCGCCGACGACGTTCATGCCGGCCATCAGCGGCCCCTCGATGACGTGCAGCGGACGCTCGGCCTGCTGGCGCGCCTCCTCGGTATCCGCCTCGATGAACTCGGTGATGCCGTTGACCAGGGCGTGTTCGAGCCGCTTTTCGACCGGCAACTCACGCCAGGAAAGATCCTGAACCTTGTTCTCCTTGCCACCGGCGCCGCGGAAACGTTCGGCGATTTCGAGCAGGCGTTCCGTCGCGTCGTCGCGCCGGTTCAGCACCACGTCTTCGCAGGCGTCGCGCAGTTCCGGATCGATATTGTCGTAGACGGCCAGCTGGCCGGCATTGACGATACCCATGTCCATGCCCGCCTGGATGGCGTGATAGAGGAACACGGCGTGCATCGCCTCGCGAACGGGTTCGTTGCCGCGGAAGGAGAAAGACAGGTTCGAGACGCCGCCGGAAATATGCACCAGCGGCATGCGTTCGCGAATCGTCCGGGTCGCCTCGATGAAATCGACGCCGTAATTGTTGTGCTCCTCGATCCCGGTCGCCACCGCGAAGATGTTCGGATCGAAGATGATGTCCTCCGGCGGGAAGCCGGCCTGTTCGGTAAGGATCCTGTAGGCGCGCGAGCAGATCTCGACCTTGCGGTCATAGGTGTCCGCCTGCCCCGTCTCGTCGAAGGCCATGACGACGACCGCCGCTCCAAAGTGACGGATGAGCTTCGCCTGGCGAAGGAAATTCTCCTCGCCTTCCTTGAGCGAGATCGAATTGACGATCGCCTTTCCCTGAACGCATTTCAGTCCGTCCTCGATGATCTCGAACTTCGAGCTGTCGATCATGACGGGAACGCGGGCGATATCCGGCTCGGCCGCGATCAGATTGAGGAATTCCACCATGGCGCGGCCGGAATCGATCAGCCCTTCGTCCATGTTGATGTCGATGACCTGGGCGCCGTTTTCCACCTGATCCCGCGCGACGACGAGCGCCGCCGTGTAATCCCCCGCAGTGATCAGCTTGCGGAACTTGGCCGATCCCGTGACGTTGGTGCGCTCCCCGACGTTGACGAAGGGGATGTCCTTGGTCAGCACGAAAGGCTCGAGCCCCGACAGCGACATGAACGGCCTGTGTTCGGGCAGTTCGCGCGGCTTGTGACGGGCGACCGCCTCGGCAATGGCGCGGATATGCTCCGGCGTCGAACCGCAGCATCCGCCGACCACGTTGACGAGACCTTCACGGGCGAAATCCTCCACCTGCCGGGCCATCATCTCCGGCGTCTCGTCATACTGACCGAACTCGTTCGGCAGGCCCGCATTGGGATAAGCGCAGATGAATGTGTCGGCGACCCCCGAGAGCTCCTGCAGATGCGGGCGCATCGCATCGGCGCCGAGCGCGCAGTTCAGGCCGACCGTGAACGGCTCGGCATGGCTGACCGAGTTCCAGAAGGCAGAAGGCGTCTGACCTGAAAGCGTGCGGCCGGAGAGATCGGTGATCGTCCCCGAGATCATCACCGGCAGGCGGATACCCTTTTCGGCGAAGCGCTCCTCGCAGGCGAAGATCGCGGCCTTGGCATTCAGCGTGTCGAAGATCGTCTCGATCAGGATGAGGTCGGCCCCGCCGTCGATCAATCCGTCGATCTGCTCGCCATAGGCGGCGCGGAGATCGTCGAATGTCACCGCGCGGTAACCCGGGTTGTTGACGTCGGGCGAAATCGACGCGGTACGGTTGGTCGGCCCGATCGCGCCTGCCACGAACCGGCGGCGACCGTCCTCCTTTTCCGCCCTCGATGCCGCCCGTCGCGCCAGACGCGCGCCGTCGCGGTTGAGGTCGTAGACGGCATTTTCCATCTCGTAGTCGGCCTGCGCGATTCTGGTCGACGAAAACGTGTTCGTTTCCAGAATGTCCGCTCCCGCCATCGCATAACGATAGTGGATATCCTCGATCGCCTGGGGCTGGGTGAGAATCAGCAGGTCGTTGTTGCCCTGCTGATGGCAGGCACAGCCGACGAACCTGTCGCCGCGGAAATGTTCCTCGGTGAGCCCGAGACCCTGGATCTGCGTGCCCATGGCGCCGTCGATGATCAGGATGCGCTCGCGGGCCGCCTGCTTCAGCGCATTCAGGATTTCCGCGCCATCGCGCGGAGCGGCTGTCGATCCGAACAGTTCATCAAACACGGCACGCTCCTATCGCTGCCAAATCAATATCCATAACGATATAAATATGTCTTTATGTGATGTCCAGCGACAACGGCGATGGCGCGGACGATTTGGCGATGACAGTTCGGTGCCCGGCCGCTATAGCCTTGCTGCAGAGATAGCGAATGCCTTGGGAGAGATATGCATGAGCGAAGCGGATCAGGTCTCGAAACTCTGGAGCGACTTGCCCTATCATCGCCGGTGGCTGCTTGATCAGGCCGAAGGGCTGATGGATTTCTTCCAGTATCGCGCCATCAACCCCAAAGGCGGCTTCTACGATCTCGACGACGCCGGCCATCCGCTGTCGAATGCCAATCCGGTGCGGGGCATCCATGCCTCCGCCCGCATGGTGCACTGCTTCTCGATCGCCTACATGCTCGGCCGTCCCGGCGCAGGCGATCTGGTCGATCACGGCATGAATTACATCTGGAACCGTCACCGCGACGACGCCAGGGGCGGATATTTCTGGTCGATGAATGACGATGGCCCGGCGGATGCCAACAAGCAGGGTTACGGCCACGCCTTCGTCCTGCTCGCCGCCTCCTCCGCCAAGGTCATCGGCCACCCCCTGGCCGACCGGATGCTGGCGGATATCACCGAGGTGCTGGAGACCCGCTTCTGGGAAACGGGCCATGGTGCGATCGCCGAGGAATTCGCCGCCGACTGGTCGCCGATCGACGGCGGCAGCTATCGCGGCCAGAATTCCAACATGCACCTGACCGAAGCCCTGATGGCGGCCTACGAGGTGACCGGCGAACAGCATTATCTCGACAAGGCGACGAGCATCGCCGATCTCGTCATCCGCCGTTCGGCCGGCAGTGCCGGGTTCCGCGTCGCCGAACATTTCGACAGCAACTGGCAGGTCGACAAGGACTATTACCACCCGGACGAAATGTTCCGTCCGGCCGGCACGACGCCCGGCCATGCGATGGAATGGGCCCGCCTGACGCTGCAGCTCTGGGTTCTCGGCGGCAAGACGCACGCCTGGATGCCGGATGCCGCGAAGAACCTTTTCGTACAGGCCATGTCACTGGGCTGGGACAAGGCGAAGGGCGGCTTCTTCTATACGCTCGACTGGGCCGACAGGCCGGCGAAGACGAACAAGCTCTGGTGGCCGATGTGCGAAGCGGCCGGCGCCGCGCATTTCATCAACCAGCATCTGCCGGCCGACAGCTTCTACGAGGACAGCTACCGGCTGGTCTGGAGCACGATAGCCAACCACTTCATCGACCACCGGAACGGCGGCTGGCACGAAGAGCTGACCGAGGACCTCGTTCCCGCTCATACGCTCTTCCCCGGCAAGGGCGATCTCTACCATGCCCTCCAGGCCTGCCTCATTCCGCTCTATCCTGCCGATGGCAGCCTGACCCGGATGATCACCGAGGCAGACGGTCGCATTTGATCTCTGCCCCAGGCCAAGCCCTTCGTCGCCCTTCCTGGTCGAACCAGCGAGATCTGCCCGAAGGTGTGAAAACCGGTCACGACACGGATTTGTGGACCGGATTTTCCGCATCGCCGACACCGGGCCGATCCCGTCGCCGTGACGGGTATCGCGTCCGTCAGGCGGAATGGAACAATCCGGAACATCGTGCAGTTCTCGGTGACACAAGTCACAATCCGGGAACCGACGATGCTCTCCAGCCTCGCAAATGAATTCTCCCACGAAGCTCCGGTCTCGATCGAGATACTTGTGGTGAGGCTCTTGGGCGCCGCTCTCTTCTGCGGCCTGATCGGTCTGGAACGGGAAAGCAGCAGGAATTCCGCCGGGCTCAGGACGAATATGCTGATCGGTCTCGCAGCTTGCGTCTTCACGCTCGTCGGCCTCCAGATCATCCACGAATTCGGCAACAGGCCCGATACCGTTCAGATCGATCCGGTCCGTCTGATCGAAGCGGTCACGGCCGGCATCGCCTTCCTGGCCGCGGGCGTGGTCTTTCAGATGCGCGGCGACGTGAAGGGGCTGACGACCGGGGCCAGCATGTGGCTTTCCGGCGCGATAGGGCTTTGTGTGGGACTGGGCATGTGGCTTGTCGCAATGCTCGCGACAGTGACCGGCATCCTGATTCTCTGGCTCCTGCGAAAGGCACAGGTCGCGACCGGACTGAAAAGCGACGATTAGCCGAAATTGTTCGTCGCCGCTATCGAGCGGATTTTCCTGACCAGCAGATCGTAGTCATAGGGTTTCACGATCAGGTCCGTCCCGGGAAGCCCATGGTCGCTCAGCACGTCCTTGTCCCCCGTCGCGAAGATCACCGGCAGCTTAGGCGACTTCTCGCGCAATGCCGCCGCGAGCTCCACACCGCTCATGTCCGGCAGGTGGACATCTGTGACCAGCACGTCGAAATCGCCGCCTCCCGCCTCCGCGAGCGCCTGCCGGGCCGACCCGGCCTCGATGACGGTCATTCCCGAGTCCGAAAGATGATCCGCCGTCGAAATGCGGATGAGCGCTTCGTCTTCGACCAGGAGCACCCGCAGCAGAACAGGGCGCCGGGCTGCGTCCCGCTCGGATGAAGTGTCAGGTTGTCGGGGATCGGAATCGGATGATGTCATGTTCGCTTTCGCTCGATGTGCAGCGTGCCAAGCTTGAAAAGCTTACAGGTTTTGCGACGCAAATGACAGCCGGAAACGAAAGGCGCTCCGGCGAACGCTTCAGGCGCGCTCGATCCGCTGCAAATCCCTTTCGGGTCAGGTCCCCGGTTCGGGCGTTGTCGCGAGCGCCAGACGGCATTTCATCTCCCTCACCACGTCGCTGCTGGTGGCGCGGTCCGCCGGCAAAGCGAAGCCGAAACGCACCGCCGCATCCGATCGAAGGCTTTCGGCGCCCCGGCACGAGCCATGCACTTCCCGCACTCCCGTCCGGCGAACGAGATCCGTCACGTTCTCCACGGTCACGCCGCCGCCGGGCATGATCGATATCCTCCCTCGCGCCTGCTCGACAAGCTGCCGGATCGTTCCGGCGCCTTCGACCGCTGAAGCCTGCAGGCCGGATGTCAGTACGCGTTCGAAGCCGAGCGCGACCGCCTGCTCCAGCGCTTCCAGCGGGTCCGGAACGAGATCGAAAGCCCGATGCAGCGTCATGCCCATTCCGCCGGCCCTTTCCGCGAGGGCGCTCAGCAGGTCGACATCGAGCCGACCGTCGGCAAGGCTCGCCCCGAGCACGATACCGGCAAGGCCGCAATCCCGCGCGGCATCGATATCGGCCATCATCACGTCGATCGCCGCGCCGTCGAAAACGAAATCGCCCGCATGCGGCCGGATCATCGCGTAAACCGGTAGGCCGGACGCGGCAGCGATCGCCATCATGCCTCTCGACGGCGTCAACCCGCCGACCGAAAGGGCGGCGCAGAGCTCCACCCGGTCGGCGCCGCCGCCGATGGCAGCGGCGAGCCCGTCCGCCCGGTCGACGCAGACTTCAAGCAGCACGGACATCGGACGCTCCCTGTCGCGCCAGCACCGCCGCGCCGGCCAGGCCACCATCTTCCCGCCTGATGGCCGGAACCAGCAGCGGCCGATCCGCACGGTTGAGGATTCTCGCTCTCACCGCCTCGTCCAACGCCCTGATCAGCTCGGCGGACGATGCCAGGCCGCCACCGACCGGCACGATCGAGGCGCCGGTAATATTGACCGCAAGCGCAAGAGGGTCGGCGACGAGCTGCAGATAGGCCTCGATCGTTCCCCCGGCCTTCCGTTCGCCTGCCTGCCAGTCCTGCAATATCCGCTGGCTGGTTTGCTCGTCTTCATGGAACAGGCGGTGCAGACGCTCGATCCCGCGGGCGCCGCCGATCGTGTCGATGCAGCCGGACTGACCGCAGCCGCAGGGGAAACGGGGGATGGCGATCGTCTGCTTCTCGATGACGACGCTCGTATTCATGGCCGGTCCGTGTCCCCATTCTCCGGTGACGCCGCCCATGCCGCGGACCAGCCGGCCGTCGACCGCAAGACCGCCGCCGATCCCGGTCCCCATGATGACGCAGAAAACCACCGCATGGCCACGACCGACGCCGTCATTCGCCTCGGCAAGCGTGAGGCAATCCGCATCGTTTGCCGCGAAAACGGGACGATGAAGGAGCGAGGACAGCCGTGCGGCCACCGGGCGGCCGGTAAGGGCCGGGATATTGGCCGACGTTACCACACCGGATTCCGGATCCACGAGCCCCGCCAGGGATAGTCCGAGCGGAGCCGTCGCACCGGCTCCCGATCTGTCGGCCAGTGCCCCGACCAGTTGCGCCAGTTCGCCCCAGTCTCCGGCCGGCGTCGCTACGCGCTCCAGTTCCTCCACATGCCCGCGCGACCGGGATATGCCGAATTTGATGAAGGAACCGCCGATATCGGCGCAAAGGACTGGGGTCATCGTCAGGGTCTCGAAAGAAAGCCGGCCGGGTTCCCGGACGGAACCCGGGAGCGGTTTGCGGAGTTTGACCGCACAGGAGGATTTATCATGACTATCGAACAGGCGCCGACGGAAAAGGGGCGGAAATCCGCTCGCGGTTTCAAGGACAGCACGAAGAAAGAGGAAAAGAAGATCGAGGCCCGCAAGGGCTCCGATCTCGCCAAGGGTGCGGATCGCGTCGAGGAACGCTCGCGCAGTTCCGATGGCCGCAGCGCCGGCGACACGCAGCACTGAGCCGTCCGAGCGACGATCGCATTACGGGCCGGCCTTCCGCATCCATGCGGCGATGACCGGTTCGTCGCTGTGAGAAAGTTCGTGACCCGCTTCGATCTCCTCCCTTGTAAGGAGCGCTCCGGCGGCGGAAAGCCGCTCGCCCAACGCATCCGTATATTCGCGATACGGATCGGTCGCGCCGGTGATCATCAGCACGCGCGCAGAGGAAAGATCGACGTCTTCCTTGCCTTCCAGGACGTCCATAGGCCGGAGCAGAGCGGCCGCACCGATCGTACCGGGATGAAGCCGCATCGCCGCCGCCAGCAGGTTTGCTCCGTTCGAATAACCTATGAAGGTCGTCGTCTCCGGCCGGACGCCATAGGCGGGGCCTATTTCCTCGACAAACGCGGCAAGCGCCCCCGCCTCGGCCGCAATATCCTTCTGGTCGAACTGGTTTGGTCCGAAACGGCGGAAGAAGCGTGCGATCCCCTCTTCGGTCGAGCGCCCGCGCAGGCCGATCAGCGTCGCATCGGGAGCGACGCGACGCGCCAGGGGAAAGAGATCGACCTCCATCCCGCCCGATCCATGCAGGAGAACGAGCGTCGAACCATCCGGGTTCTCCGGCATATGGATACGGTGCACGAAAGGCAGGTCGCGATAGGTGACGCGTTCCTCGCCCGGCAGGCCGAACTGCGGCAACATGACCTTCAGCTCGTCCGGATCGCCCGTGAAGTGCAGGGGGATGAAAAGCTCGGACCCGAGCGTCTCCAGCGGCTCGTCGGCGGCAAAACCCGGTCCGTCCGTGGCCAGTTCGATCAGCGTGCCGCCCGGCTCCCGGACATAGAGCGAATAGAAGTAATGGCGATTATGAAGGTTCATGTCGCCCGCGCCCGTCGATTCCAGGGCCGCGTGGATGGCATCGACAGACTGCCGGTCGCTGGCGCGTAGCGCCACGTGGTCGATCGTGCCCGTGCCCGGCGCAGCTGTCCAGAAGCCGCCGGCATTCCTGATATCGAGGATCTGGCCGCTGTCGGAGACGAGCCGCTGGATCGCGCCTTCGACCGAGGCTTCGCGGAACCCCATATGGCCGGTCAGGAACGTCGCGGTCTCTTCCGCCTTCTCCGAGAGGATTGTCGCCCCGCGAATGCCCCGGATCGCGTCTGTCTCGGCGATACCGCCCCGGCTCCACCATACCCAGTCAGGGTAGTCGTCCATGCCGACAAGCTTGACGATGATGCCGTCCGGGTCCGTCAGCCTCAGCACCGGCTCGCCGAATTCCTGCGTCGGCCCCGTGAGCTTGACGTTGAACTGCAGCGCACGCGTCAGCCAGAAGCCGATCGCCTCCCGATCCACCGCAAGGCTCATCTCGCTCGGCGCTCCGTGACCGACGCGTCCGAGCGATCCGTCCTCCCAGGTGAGGAAGGTGATGAGCGAGCCGGGAGATGCCGCACCGTCCCCGTAAAACAGGTGCAATTGCTGCGCATCCTCGAAACCGGCCGTCCTCTTGACGAGGCGCAGCCCGAGAAAGCCGACATAGAAATCGACATTGGCCTGGATCTTTCGGGTGATAGCCGTGATGTGATGGATACCGCTGGTCATGGGAGATGGCCTTGCTTGGGTGCGGACCTTGCCCTGCACCTGTGGGAATTCTGGTTTCGACCGGCCGAAGCCGGTGCAAACGCTAGCTGGCTTCGAGCGATATCAGCAGGTTTGCGAGAAGTGCGGTGCGCGGCGCGATGCTGCTCACGAGAATATGCTCGTCGAACGTATGAGCGCCGGCACCGTCCGCTCCCAGTCCGTCGAGCGTCGGCACCCCGAGCGCCGCGGTGAAATTTCCGTCCGAACCGCCGCCGGTGCTCATGCCCTCGAGCGCGATACCGAGCCTCGCCGCGATTCCGGCCGCCGCGTCGAAGAGGCGCGTGCCTCCTTCCGACTGCGCAAAGGGCGGACGGTTCATCTGTCCGGATATCTCGAACGTGATATCGGGGTCGACCGGTCTCATGGCCTCGATCCTGCCCGTGATCTCCGAAGCGGCCAAGTCATCCGGCACGCGCACATCCACCTCCAGCCGGCATTCGGCCGGCACTGTGTTGCGGCCCGTGCCGCCATCTATCGTTCCGACGCAGACGGTCACGCCCCGCTCCATATCGTTGAGCGCCTCCAGATCGAGCACGAGCCTCGCCGCGGCCCGGATGGCGCTGCGTCCGTCCTGCGGCCTGACGCCCGCATGCGCAGCGCGTCCCCGCACGGTGACGTCGTACATGGCGACCCCCTTGCGCGCGACGACGATCTTGCCGCCGTCGCGGGCAGGTTCGACCACCAGCGCATAAGCGGCATTGCGCGCGAGTTCCTCCATGAAGCTCCGCGACGACGGGCTGCCGATCTCTTCGTCCGGTACCAAGACGAGATCCACCGGCAGCCGGCTGCCGCGTTCGGCGGCGATCCTCAAGGCCTCGAGTGCCATCAGCGCGCCCGATTTCATGTCGTAGATACCGGGACCGTAGAGCCTGTCGCCGTCACGCCGGATCGGCAGCCGATCCGCGATCACCCCCTGGGCATGCACCGTGTCGAGATGGGCGAGCAGGAGGATGCTCTTTTCGTTGCCGCCGCTGCGGCGCGGCGAACGGACCGTCAGGATATCGCCGAAACCGGCCATTCCGGCCACCCGCTTGGTAGTCAGGCCCATCTGCCTGCCAAGCAGCTCCACCCGGTCCACGAGACGATTCACCGCCGCGGCATCGGAGGAAGGCGTCTCGATGGCCACCCACTCCAGCAGTTCGTCAACGAGTGCCTTGTCGTCTATGTCGGCGGCCGAAACGAACGGGCTCATCGAACTTCCCTTGAGATGTGGCGCACAGGTCGCGCGGACTATAACGATCAGAAACCTGCGGGCAATGGCGGGGCTGCGCCGCTAGCGCTCGTTCACGAGGTTGAGGATCAGCTGGTGGACGTTGCCGCCGTTGTTCATCTCGACTTTGTCGTAGTCCCGGTGCCTTTCCCGGTTGCGTCTGGAAATCTCCCCGAGCTTGGCGGTGAGCTCCTGCCGGATCCTGGCGCATTTGGGATCGGCTGCGACGGCAAGCCCGACGCTGACCGCCTCGATCTCCTTCACCATCTCCACGATCATGTCCCCATGCACCCGTTCGTGCCGGCGCACGCCTTCGGAAAATGCGTCCCATTTCGCCTTGAGATGGCCAGGCAGCGACGACGAGGCGCGCGGCAGCGTGTAGATCAGCGTCAGGCTCGGCCTTGCCGATACCAGCACGCAGGAACCGTCCGGCTGCGGCTGGTAGTTGCGCGACCAGAGAAGCTTGAAATCCGTATGGGCTATGGTGCGGAACTTGCCGCCCACCAGCGGGCCTTTTTCCCCGATTTCCGAATAGAGCTCGATGCCGGAGGAGCCGTTGACCGTGTAGGTCTTCACCTGTTCCACCGGCGCCCACTGCGCTTGCGCCAGCGACGGCAGCGCTGCAGCCAGGGCTGCCAGCAAAGATATCTTCAACCTCATCCGCAAGGGCAGCTCCCGATCAATCCACCTTGCCCTTCCTAAAATCCGGCACGGTCTTTTTCAACGCCGTATCTCGGCGCATGTACATGCGATGGCAGATAAGCGGATGACAAGAGAGCGAACTTGTCATACATCTTGATACCGAAAAGTCGGCGCGCGTGCGCCGGACCATCCATGAAATGCGGCGAGGAGGCAAGACGAGCCCATGAGCGAGGAA
>JBQGDG010000373.1:0-10242 GCA_052038935.1 Neorhizobium sp.
GTCGACGCGGCATCGCCGCACCACTTTACCGGCCCGAGCCCGCGCCTGCCGGAAGAGCCGCAAGTCGCGGCCTATGCCCGCGAGACGGTGAAGCCCGGGCAGACCGTACGCGAGATCGCCACCGCGCTCTGCGCCCGCATCCACAAGGACTTCACCTACGATCCCGAGGCGACGACCGTCGACAGCACGCCGAAGGACGCCTTTCGGGTGAAGCGCGGCGTCTGCCAGGACTTTGCCCATGTCATGATCGTCGCCTTGAGAAGCCTCGGCATTCCGGCCGCCTATGTTTCAGGCTTCCTGCGGACGCTTCCGCCGCCCGGCAAGGAGCGGCTGGAAGGCGCCGACGCCATGCATGCATGGGTGCGCGTCTGGTGCGGTGAGGCGCTCGGTTATATCGAGCTGGACCCGACCAACAACCTTCCCGCCGGTAGCGATCACATCGTGGTCGCCTACGGACGCGATTATTCCGACATCGCCCCTGTTGTCGGCGTGATTAAAGGTTACGGAAATCAAAAGGCTGCCCAGGCAGTTGACGTGATTCCGGTCAGATAGGGTCCGTTTTGACGCTATTTGCGGCCGATCGATAAAATCCGAACGGATTTTTTAGCCCTTCCGCCAGACCTGAGGTCTAACAGTGATCTCGCATGTTCAAATGCTCGGGCATCCATCGGGGACCAGAAACCATGTCTAGTTTTCAGCGGCTGGCGCGTGACCGCGGCGGCAATTTCGGCATCATGACGGCCGTACTTCTGCCGGTGCTGCTCGGAACGGCGGGTTTCGCCATCGACATGTCGAACGCCATGCAGGTGAAGTCCAGCATCCAGGGCATCGCGGACGCAGCGGCGCTCGCCGCAGCGTCGGCCATGGCGCAGAAGGACTACACGAAGGCCCAGGCAGAGAAACTCGCGAAGGATTACCTGGTCAGCCAGTTGCTCGCCGACGGCATTGCCGATGTCGACAACGCTGCGGAAAAGGCTGCGATCGAAGCCCGTATCCGCGCCGCCACCACCGCCACCGCCAAGGAAACCGTGGTCAAAGGCTCGAACAAGAACTTCACGGTGACGCTCGACACGCTCTATGCGATGAACCTCAATCCGATCACCAGCATACTTGCCGGCAAATCGCTGGATATCGGTGTCAACGCGGTCGCCAGCACCGGTTCGGTCGGCTCCGATACCCGTACGGGCATGTCGATGTATCTTGCACTCGACCGTTCGGGCTCGATGTCTTTCAAGACCACGACGAAGAACACCAAGCAGACCAGCTGCATCAACTACACGGCGGAAAACTGGTGGCGCAAGGACTACAAGTGGTATGAGAAGGACTACCTGCCGCCTTCGAACCCCTGCTACATCCGCAAGATCGACGCCCTGAAAACCGCGGCGACCGCACTTTTCACCTCGCTGAACAAAGCCGACACGTCGCTTACCAGCGCCAACCCGACATCGACGCTCGTACGCGTGGGAGCGGTGTCCTATACCGACGAGACCCAGAAGACGTCTCCCATGGCATGGGGCACGACGACCGCCTCCGACTACGTCCAGAAACTGCCGAGCATACCGACCGGCGGCACGGACGCGACGGGCGCCATGAAAGCGGCTTTCGACGCCTTGAAGAAGGCCGAGCCGACGGAAGGCAAGGCACATGGGGACAAGGAGAACGATACGTTCAATCGCTACATCGTTCTGATGACCGACGGAGAGATGACGGGCTCGAGCGCCGAATGGAAGCCGTCGCTCGACAAGAAGGTACGCGAACAGTGCGACGAGGCGAAGAAGGACGGCATCATGATCTTCACCGTCGCCTTCATGGCACCTGAAAACGGCAAATCGCTCCTGAGCTACTGCGCGACGTCGACCGACTACTACTACAGCCCGGACAATATGAGCGCCCTTGTGGCAGCCTTCGGCGAAATCGCCGAAAAGGCAGCCAAGAAATCCGTGCGCCTCACCCATTGAACGATGTTTTCGGCACCCTGCGAAAGCCCTGCCACCCGGCGGGGCTTTTTTGCATATGGCTGCTGCAGCCAGTTCCGCTCAAGCCGTCATCTTTAATTACGCCGTTGCAAGGCGTTCACAACGGTGCATAACTGTACCGCTAACATCGTGCCAGATCGACTGAATCGGACTTCCTCCACCCGCTCAACCGAGAACAATTGGCGACTTTATGGACAACACAACTCCTCCCGTCGAAATCCCCTATCCGGCTCCGCGCAGCTCCCGCCCGGAGATCATGGCTGAAGAGATCATCGAACGCCTGACCTACCGCATCGGCAAGGATGCCAAGGTCGCGAAGCCGCATGACTGGCTGACCGCCACCATTCTGGTAGTCAGAGACCGCATCATCGACCGGTGGATGGATTCCACGCGCAAGGTCTACGCCACGGGCGACAAGCGCGTTTATTATCTCTCGCTGGAATTCCTGATCGGCCGCCTGATGCGTGACGCCGTCAGCAATCTCGGCCTGATGGCCGAGATCCGTGACGCGCTCACCTCGCTCGGCGTCGACGTTTCCGTCATCGCCGGCCTCGAGCCGGACGCCGCGCTCGGCAATGGCGGCCTCGGCCGTCTCGCCGCCTGCTTCATGGAATCGATGGCGACGGTCGATATCCCGGCCTATGGCTACGGCATCCGTTATGTCCACGGCCTGTTCCGCCAGCAGATGGCAGACGGCTGGCAGGTCGAGCTGCCGGAAACCTGGCTCGCCCACGGCAACCCCTGGGAATTCGAGCGGCGCGAAAGCTCCTACGAGATCGGCTTCGGCGGATCGGTCGAAACCGTCGGCGGTTACGACGACGCGCCGCGTTATGTCTGGAAGCCGGCCGAACGCGTCATCGCCATGGCCTATGATACGCCGATCGTCGGCTGGCGCGGCAATCGGGTCAACACGCTGCGGCTCTGGTCGGCCCAGCCGATCGACCCGATCCTGCTCGATGCCTTCAACGCCGGAGACCATATCGGCGCATTGCGCGAAAGCAACAAGGCCGAGGCCCTGACCCGCGTCCTTTACCCCGCCGACGCCAACCCGGCGGGCCAGGAACTGCGCCTGCGCCAGGAGTTCTTCTTCTCCTCGGCCTCGCTGCAGGACATCCTGCGCCGCCATCTGCAGCAGTATCCCGACTTCACCAACCTGCACGAGAAGGTCGCGATCCAGCTGAACGATACCCATCCGGCGGTATCGATCGGCGAACTCATGCGCCTCCTCGTCGATATCCACGGCATGGATTTCGATCTCGCCTGGGAAATCGTCCGCCAGACCTTCTCCTACACCAACCACACGCTGCTTCCCGAGGCGCTGGAGACCTGGCCGGTGCCGCTTTTCGAGCGCCTGCTGCCGCGTCACATGCAGCTCGTCTATGCGATCAACACCAAGATCCTGCTCGAAGCACGCAAGGAGAAGCGCTTCTCCGACAGCCAGGTCCGCGCGATCTCGCTGATCGACGAAGGCGGCGAACGGCGCGTGCGCATGGGCAATCTCGCCTTTGTCGGCTCGCATTCCGTCAACGGTGTCTCGGCGCTGCATACCGACCTGATGAAGGTGACGGTCTTCGCCGACCTGCACACGCTCTACCCGACCCGCATCAACAACAAGACGAACGGCATCACGCCGCGTCGCTGGCTGATGCAGTGCAATCCCGGCCTCACCTCGCTCATCCAGGAAAGCATCGGCGACAAGTTCCTGGACGATACCGAAGCCTTGAAGGACCTGGACAAGTTTGCGGAAGACAGCGCCTTCCAGGAGAAGTTCGCCGCGGTGAAGCGTGCCAACAAGGTGGCTCTCGCCAATCTCGTCGGCAGCCGCATGGGCATCCGGCTCGATCCGTCCGCCCTGTTCGACATCCAGATCAAGCGTATCCACGAATACAAGCGTCAGCTCCTCAACATCGTCGAGGCCGTGGCGCTCTACGACCAGATCCGCTCGCATCCCGAACTCGACTGGGTGCCGCGGGTGAAGCTCTTCGCCGGCAAGGCGGCGCCGAGCTATCACAACGCCAAGCTGATCATCAAACTGGCTAACGACGTCGCCCGCGTCATCAACAACGACCCGTCGGTGCGTGGCCTCCTGAAGGTGGTCTTCGTGCCGAACTACAATGTCTCGCTTGCCGAGATCATGGTTCCCGCAGCCGACCTGTCGGAGCAGATCTCGACCGCCGGCATGGAGGCGTCCGGCACCGGCAACATGAAGTTCGGGCTCAACGGTGCCTTGACGATCGGCACGCTGGACGGCGCCAATGTCGAGATGCTCGAACATGTCGGCGAAGACAATATCGTCATCTTCGGCCTGACCGCCGACGAAGTGGCGAAGACACGCTCCGACGGACACAATCCGCGTGCGGTGATCGAACAGTCGCCCGAGCTTGCCCAGGCGCTCAACGCGATCGCGTCGGGGGTCTTTTCACCCGACGACCGCTCCCGCTTCTCGGCACTGATCGACGGCATCTACAACCATGACTGGTTCATGGTCGCTGCCGACTTCGATGCCTATGCCGCAGCGCAGCGCACCGTTGACCAAATCTGGACCGACCCTAAATCCTGGTATTCAAAGACAATTCGCAATACCGCCCGGATGGGCTGGTTCTCCTCGGACCGCACAATCCGCCAGTACGCGTCGGAAATCTGGAGAGCCTGATGAACAAATCGCCGCGCACGCTCGATGATGGGAGAGCTCCTGGAGAAATCCCATTATCCGAGATCGAGGCGATCCTCGCAGGCCGTCATGCAAATCCCTTTGCCGTTCTCGGGCTTCACAAGCTCGGCAACACATTCCGCGCCCGGTGTTTCATCCCGAGCGCGGAAGCGGTCACCGCGCTCACCCTCAACGGGACGGAACTCGGCGAACTCACCCGTCGCCATGAAGACGGTTATTTCGAGGGTCTCGTCGATGTTCCGCAACTGCAGCCGGTGCGGTACCGCGCCCGCCGCGGCGACGTCGAATGGGCGGTCACGGATCCTTACTCCTTCGGTCCGATCCTCGGGCCGATGGACGACTACTTCGTCCGCGAAGGTTCGCACCTGCGTCTGTTCGACAAGATGGGCGCTCACCCGATCAGGCACGAAGGCATCGATGGTTTTCACTTCGCCGTCTGGGCGCCGAATGCCAGGCGCGTCTCGGTGGTCGGTGAATTCAACAACTGGGATGGCCGACGCCACGTCATGCGGCTTCGCGTCGATACCGGCATCTGGGAAATCTTCGCTCCCGACGTGCTGCCCGGCTCCGCCTACAAGTTCGAGATTGTCGGCAAGGATGGCCGCGTCCAGCCGCTGAAGGCAGATCCCTATGCCCGACGTGCGGAGATGCGCCCGAAGACGGCCTCGCTCACGGCGCAGGAACTGAACCAGGTCTGGGAAGACGACGCCCATCGAGACTTCTGGGCGAAGGTCGATCATCGCCGCCAGCCGATCTCCATCTACGAGGTCCATGCCGGTTCCTGGCAGCGTCGCGACGACGGCACGTTCCTGTCCTGGGACGAACTGGCCTCGCGGCTGATCCCCTATTGCGTCGACATGGGCTTCACCCATATCGAGTTCCTGCCGATCACCGAACATCCCTTCGATCCGTCCTGGGGCTATCAGACCACGGGTCTCTACGCGCCTTCGGCCCGTTTCGGAGAGCCGGAAGGTTTCGCGCGTTTCGTCAACGGTTGCCACAAGGTCGGCATCGGCGTCATCCTCGACTGGGTGCCGGCGCATTTTCCGACCGATGCCCACGGCCTTCGCCATTTCGACGGCACGGCGCTCTACGAACACGCCGATCCACGGCAGGGCTACCACCCCGACTGGAACACGGCGATCTACAATTTCGGCAGGCTCGAAGTCCTGTCCTATCTCGTCAACAACGCGCTCTACTGGGCCGAGAAATATCATCTCGACGGTTTGCGCGTCGATGCCGTGGCATCGATGCTCTACCTGGACTATTCCCGGCGCGAGGGCGAATGGATCCCCAACGAATATGGCGGCCGCGAAAATCTGGAGGCCGTCCGCTTCCTGCAGAAGATGAACTCCCTCTCCTACGGCGCCCATCCCAGCATGATGACGATCGCCGAGGAATCGACGTCCTGGCCCAAGGTTTCGGCACCCGTCCATGAAGGCGGCCTCGGTTTCGGCTTCAAGTGGAACATGGGCTTCATGCATGACACGCTAAGCTATCTCGCTCGCGAACCGGTGCATCGCAAGCATCATCACAACGCCATCACCTTCGGTCTCGTCTATGCCTTTGCGGAGAACTTCGTCCTGCCGCTCAGCCATGACGAGGTCGTGCACGGCAAGGGATCGCTGATCGCCAAGATGGCGGGCGACGACTGGCAGAAATTCGCCAATCTGCGAGCCTACTACGGCTTCATGTGGGGATATCCCGGCAAGAAGCTGCTGTTCATGGGGCAGGAATTCGCCCAGTGGAGCGAATGGAGCGAGAGCCGCGCGCTCGACTGGAACCTGCTTCAATATGCCCCCCATGAAGGCATGCGCCGCCTCGTGCGCGACCTGAATTTCTGCTACCGCTCGAAACCGGCACTGCATGCCCGCGATTGCGAGGGCGAAGGCTTCCGCTGGCTAGTCGTCGACGACGCGGACAATTCCGTCTTCGCCTGGCTGCGCCTTGCCCCCGGCGAGAAGCCCGTGGCGGTCATCACCAACTTCACGCCGGTCTATCGGGAAAATTACCGCCTCCCCTTGCCAAACGAGGGTAGATGGCGGGAAATCCTCAATACCGATGCGGAGATTTACGGCGGCAGCGGCAAGGGCAATGGTGGCCGGGTACAGGCGGTGAATGCGGGGGGCAGCATCTCGGCCGACGTCACATTGCCACCGCTGGCAACGATCATGCTCGAACTCGAGCAGCAGCAATAAGGGGGCCAAGGGAGGAAAATCATGAACGACAGACGTATTCAGCCGCTCTCGCGCGACGCGATGGCCTATGTGCTGGCGGGCGGGCGTGGCAGCCGCCTCAAGGAATTGACCGACCGCCGCGCCAAGCCTGCGGTCTATTTCGGCGGCAAGGCCCGCATTATCGATTTCGCCCTGTCCAACGCCCTGAATTCGGGCATCCGGCGCATCGGCGTCGCCACCCAGTACAAGGCTCATTCGCTGATCCGGCACATGCAGCGCGGCTGGAACTTCTTCCGCCCGGAGCGCAACGAGAGTTTCGACATCCTGCCCGCCTCCCAGCGCGTTTCGGAAACGCAGTGGTATGAAGGCACGGCAGACGCGGTCTTCCAGAACATCGACATCATCGAGGGTTACGCGCCGGAATACATGGTCATTCTCGCCGGCGACCACGTCTACAAGATGGATTACGAATACATGCTCCAGCAGCATGTCAATTCCGGCGCCGACGTCACGGTGGGCTGCCTGGAAGTGCCGCGCATGGAAGCGACCGGGTTCGGCGTCATGCATGTCAACGAAAAGGACGAGATCATCGATTTCGTCGAGAAGCCGGCCGATCCACCGGGCATTCCCGGCAATCCGAATTTCGCGCTCGCCTCGATGGGCATCTATGTCTTCCACACGAAGTTCCTGATCGAAGCGCTTCGCCGCGATGCCGATACACCGGATTCAAGCCGCGACTTCGGCAAGGACATCATCCCCTATATCGTCGAGCATGGTAAGGCGGTCGCCCATCGCTTCGCCGACAGCTGCGTCCGCTCCGATTACGAACGCGAGCCCTACTGGCGCGATGCGGGCACGATCGACGCCTACTGGCAGGCCAACATAGACCTGACCGAAATCGTTCCCGGTCTCGACCTCTACGACAAGTCCTGGCCGATCTGGACCTATGCGGAAATCACTCCGCCGGCCAAGTTCGTCCATGACGACGAAAATCGTCGCGGTTCGGCGACGTCGTCGGTGATCTCGGGCGACTGCATTATTTCCGGTTCCACGCTCAATCGCAGCCTGCTGTTTACCGGCGTCCGTGCCAATTCCTATTCGAGGCTGGAAGGTGCCGTCGTGCTTCCGAACGTCCGCGTCGGGCGTCGCGCCCAGCTTCGCAATGTCGTCATCGATCATGGTGTAACCATCCCCGAAGGACTGGTCGTCGGCGAGGATCCTGAACTCGATGCGAAGCGCTTCCGCCGCACCGAAAGCGGCATATGCCTGATAACCCAGCCGATGATCGACAAATTGGACTTATGATGCAGGTACTTTCGGTTGCCTCTGAAGTCTATCCGCTGATCAAGACCGGGGGGCTCGCCGATGTGGCAGGAGCCCTGCCGGTCGCGCTCGGAAAACTGGGCGTTTCGGTCAAGACGCTGATGCCGGGCTACCCGGCGGTCATGCGCATTGCCGGCGATGCCACGCTGCGCCGGACCTTCGACAACCTGCTCGGCGAGGAAGCCCGTATCCTCGAGATCAACCATGCCGGCCTCGATCTCCTGATCCTCGATTGCCCGGCATTCTTCGATCGTCCCGGCGGCCCCTATCTGGACATGACGGGCAAGGACCACGCCGACAACTGGCGCCGGTTCGCCGCTCTGTCCAAGGCGGGAGCGGTCATCGCGCAACAGGGCCTGACCGGGGATGACAGGGCATGGCGGCCGGATCTCGTGCATGTGCACGACTGGCAGGCGGCCATGGTGCCGGCCTATATGCGTTATGCCGTCGAGCCTGAAATCCCAAGCCTGATCACCATCCACAACATCGCCTTCCAGGGGATTTTCGGCGCGGACATATTCGGCCATCTCGAACTGCCACCGCATGCCTTCTCGATCGACGGGCTCGAATATTTCGGCAATGTCAGCTTTCTCAAGGCGGGGCTGCAGACGAGCTGGGCGATCAGCACGGTCAGCCCCTCCTACGCGGAGGAAATCCTGACGCCGGAATTCGGCATGGGACTGGAAGGCCTGCTCGACCATCGCTCCGCCGACCTATCGGGCATCGTCAACGGCATCGACACCGATGTCTGGAACCCCGAGACGGACAGCTTCGCCGCCGCCAACTATTCGGCGGCTTCCCTCAAGGCCCGTGCCGAAAACAAGCAGCGGGTTCTCGGGCGCTTTGCACTTTCCGCAGACAGCGAGCCGTTTGCCGACGCGCCGCTTTTCTGCGTCATCTCCCGTCTCACCTGGCAGAAGGGCATGGACCTGCTGGCCGAGGCGATAGACGACCTCGTCGCCCAGGGCGCCAATCTCGCCGTGCTCGGCTCCGGAGACCCGGCGCTGGAAAATGCGTTTCACGCCGCCGCCGCGCGCCATCCCGGCCGGATCGGCGTCATCTCCGCCTATGACGAACCTCTGTCCCACCTCATGCAGGCAGGCTGCGACGGCATCATCATTCCCTCCCGCTTCGAACCCTGTGGCCTGACCCAGCTTTATGGCCTGCGCTATGGCTGCGTGCCGATCGTCGCACGCACCGGCGGGTTGAACGATACGGTGATCGACGCGAGCCCTGCTGGCATAGCCGCCGGGGCGGCGACGGGTGTCTCCTTCGGTCCCGTGACGACGGGTGACCTGTCCCGGGCCCTTCGCCGCGCCGTCCGCCTCTACAAGGACCGGAAGATCTGGACCGCCATGCAGAAGCAGGGCATGGAAGCCGACGTTTCGTGGAACCACAGCGCCGGGCTCTACGCCGCGCTCTTTGCCGAAATCATTGAACGAAAAGGTGTTTGAGTATGATCAGGACCGTCACCACCACTCCCTATCAGGACCAGAAGCCGGGAACCTCCGGCCTGCGCAAGAAAGTCCCGGTCTTCGCCCAGCCGAACTATGCCGAGAACTTCATCCAGTCGATCTTCGACAGTCTCGAGGGCTTCGAGGGCGGCACGCTGGTGATCGGCGGCGACGGCCGCTATTATAACCGCGAGGTCATCCAGAAGGCGATCAAGATGGCCGCCGCCGCCGGCTTCGGCAAGGTCATGGTCGGTCAGGGCGGCATCCTCTCCACACCTGCCGCCTCCAACATCATCCGCAAATACCAGGCCTTCGGCGGCATCGTGCTTTCGGCCAGCCACAATCCCGGCGGCCCGACCGAAGACTTCGGCATCAAGTACAATATCGGCAATGGCGGCCCGGCACCGGAAAAGATCACCGACGCGATCTTCGCCCGCTCCAAGGTGATCGACACCTACAAGATCGCCGACGTCGCCGACATCGACCTCGACAAGATCGGCACGTTCAAGGTCGAAGGCATGGCGGTCGAGGTGATCGACCCGGTCGCCGACTATGCCGAACTGATGGAACAGCTCTTCGATTTCGGCGCCATCCGCGCCCTGATCGCCAGCGGCGTCCGCATCGCGATCGACTCGATGGGC
>JBQGDG010000374.1:0-13687 GCA_052038935.1 Neorhizobium sp.
CTGTTCTACAGATTACGCGCGGTCTTCGCGCGGACGACGCTCGAAGCCACCTTCACGGGGGCCACGGTCCGGACGCGGACCACGATCGCCGAAGTCGCGGCGCGGGCCACGATCGTCGCCGTCACGACGCGGACGGTCGTCGCGGTCGCGCTTCTGCATCATGGCAGACGGGCCTTCTTCGTGGGCTTCGACAGCGATGGTCATGTAACGAAGGATGTCTTCGTTGATGCGCATCTGGCGCTCCATTTCATGGACGGCAGCCGCCGGAGCGTCGATGTCCATGAGAGCGTAGTGAGCCTTGCGGTTCTTCTTGATGCGGTAGGTCAGGGACTTGAGGCCCCAGTTTTCTACGCGCCCGACCTTGCCACCGTTAGCTTCGAGGACACCCTTGTACTGTTCGACGAGGGCATCAACCTGCTGAGCGGACATATCCTGCCGGGCAAGGAATACGTGTTCGTAGAGAGCCATGTAAGCTTTGCCTTTTCTTGCGGTTGTTGTGTCACCCGGATTTCGGCGGCTAAGCCTCAACGACTGCTCCTGATGGCCTTGTCGGCCGGCAAGAAAAGCTGTTGTTTCGAGACGGTCGAGAGCGGAGACACGGGAGGCCGGAACACTTGTGTTTCCTGCGATCCGCTTCCGCGGACCTGCCCTCCGTTCAGCCACCAGCCAGAAGACCGGGTGTTTCGAACAGCGCGCTTATACGGATTTTCGGGGAGAAGGCAAGGGGTGCGGGCAGATTGTCCGTCTGGCGCCGGAAAAAGAGTGCGTCGCCCGGTCGAGGAAACGCACCAAAACCGATCGTCATGTGCCGGCTGGATCAGCAGAAGGAGATCAGCTGGAACGACGAGATCATGTCGTTCGGAATACCGTTGTCCTGTACCCAGCGATATTGGCCGGGAGGCAGGTCCCAGTATCGTCCTTGATAATGCCAGTGCTCATAGAAACGCCAGCGGCCGCCGAGCACGACGATGGACGACGTCCGATCGTTCCAGTAGTCGCCCACGTAGTACCAGTTCAGGCTGGTCTGCGCGGATGCTCCGCCGAAGTTAATGTGTTCGTAGAGAACGACCTCGGGCAATCGGATGCAGTCCGCCGTAGCTTTGGCGGCGATCGATTTCGTGTCCTCCTTGTCGATCTCGCCGGAAGCCGACGGCCAGCTCTGAACGAGCGGTCCGTTGAAATCCGGTACACAGCCGTTGGTCGTTGACAGGGCATATTCAGGAAGTGAGGTCATGACATCCTCCCTCTTTCCGGTTGCGGAGAGTCCATATTAGCAATCCAGAGAGATTCAATCTATAATTGCTATATGATATAAATTAACTAAAAAGTGGTATGCCGATGTTCGGCAGCATTGGAGAGGGTATTCGGTCCATCGTCCGCCCACGATCCTACCCCGTCAGGCATCGGTCACGGTCGTCTGCCGCCTCGGCGAAGTTTGTTGTGCCGACGACCGTATGGCCACACGTGAGGCGGCTTCCTTCGTGCGAATTGTCACGGTGGCGGGCATCTGCAGGGTACAGTTGCCTCGGAAGGCGGCGCTATTTTGCAAGAGCGTGCCTTTGCGTTCCCTGCGCGGGTGGGGGGCACACGCCGCCTGATCAGCGCAGCCGGTCTTTCACGGCGTTCTTCAGAACTTGCGGCACGAGGGATTCCGGCACCTCGATCGTCCTGGTTCCCGTATGGGTTTCCCAGGTGATCCGGTAACGGAAACCATCCGCATTGCCCTGCGTACCGGCCGCGGTATCGGCGAAGAGCGATTCCACCTGCGCCCGGTCGACCGTCGATAGCTGCTCGGAGGAAAGCTCGCCGATGCTGCGGATGGCGGACCTCGGTCCGCCAAACCCGCCGAATCCGCCGAGACGTTCGAGATGTATGTCGTCCATTCGGTCACCTCACGGCCATCGAGGCTAAGGTCAATGTGAAGCGCTCGCCATGCGCCGCTTCCCCTTGACGCTCGATCGTCCGAGCCCCACGCGTTCCCAGCCATCGTCGACTGCCTTGGAAACCGCGGGTGTCGCCGAAAACAGCGTCCGCGCGGCATCCCGCGTCGCGTCCGCGAACTGGTGCATGGTCATGTTGGGGGAAGCCCCTTCGTTCGACACGACATGATACCAGACCTTGCCTGCCACGTCCCAGCTGTTGCCGCCCAGCGCCTTCGCGATGTTGTAGAAAGCGAAGTTGGCCACGCCGCTGCTTTCGTGAGGATCCATGCCCGCCTGATACTGGCTGTAACTGGAGATCTGCTGCCCGAGGCATTCCGGGGATTCGGGATCGGCCATGTTGCGCAGGCAATTGTAGCCGAGCGACTTTGCCTTGGCTCCAAGAATGTCGGCGCCGATCAGCCAGTCGGCGCTGTCGACCGTTTGCTTCAGCCGCCATTGCTTGAACATCGAGCCGAATACGTCCGAAAGGCTCTCGTTGAGGCCCCCCGATTCGTTCGAATAGACCAGTTCCAGGCTGAATTGGGTTACCCCGTGCATGAGTTCGTGCGCGACGACGTCGGGCCCCTTGCAGAACGTGATGAAGATCTGCCCGTCCCCATCGCCATAGGTCATCTGCGTGCCGTTCCAGAAGGCGTTGTTGTAATCCTCGCCGTAGTGGATCGAGGACCGCAACGTCATGCCGGCATCGTCCAGCGAATTGCGATCGAAGGCGCTGTTGAAGAATTCCGCGACCTGGGTCGTCGTCTCGAATACCGTTCGAGCGACGTCATCCTTGGACGATCCCGGCGTATTGACCTGCTTGCCGGGAAGCGAAGTCGTATTCTTGCAGTCGTAGACGGTTACCGCGGGTGCCGCGGCGATGTTCGCCGGCCGGCCCATCAGGCTCACTGCCGATGCGGTGAATTGCTGGGCTTGCGCGCGCAGCAGCCGGATCTGAACATCGAGCAGCGCCGTCTTCTTCAGGTTCGCCCGGGTGCCGGGTTCGATCGAGCCGTTCTCGGCGAGGCGCAGGAGAACCTTCCGCGGCACTATCATGCAAAATTGGCACATCACACTCTCCCCTCTTTCCAGAATTCGTTGCTTGGAATTCGTGGGGTTTGGGCGCGCGTACCTGCATCATCGACAGTCGCAGGACTCAGGAGTCCATAGTCGCTATTCCATAACCCCATCGGGGCACGAGTATGCAATCAAAAGGATACATAATCAAGAATTATCTAAACCATATGTTGCGAAGGTCGCAGATGGTGCGACCCTCGCGTGTCAGGATCAGATCGGCATCGGATGACGCCGGTGGACGGCTGCGATATCCTTCATCACCTCGTCCGACAGCTTGAGCTCGGCAGCGGCGATATCCGTCTTGAGCTGCTCCGTCGTCGTCGCGCCGATGATGACCGAAGTCATGAACGGCCGGGTCAGGCAGAAGGCGAGTGCCATCTGGCTGGGGTCGAGCCCGTGTCTCCTGGCAATATCGAGATAGCCCTTGACCGCCGGCTCCTGCAGCGGCTGCATCCGGCCGCCGAGATCGAGGTTGACGGTTGCGCGGGAACCTTCCGGCCGGGCACCGTCGACGTATTTTCCGGTGAGCAGCCCGGTGGCGAGCGGCGAATAGGCGAGAAGGCCGACATTCTCGTGATGGGCGACTTCTGCAAGATCGAGATCGAAGGTGCGGTAGAGCAGGTTGTATTCGTTCTGGATCGATGCGATCCGCGGCAGGCGCTTGTCCTCCGCGATCTTCAGATACTGCATCGTGCCCCAGGCGGTTTCGTTGGAGAGGCCGATCGCGCGGAGCTTGCCTTCCTTGACCAGTTCTCCCAGCGTTTCGAGTTTTTCGGCGACGTTCGCCACGACGGCGGGACCGTCCTGGGTCGTCGCGTCGAAGGTCCAGGAGTTGCGGAAATGGTAATGGCTGCGGTTCGGCCAGTGGATCTGATAGAGGTCGATATAGTCGGTCTGCAGCCGCTTCAGGCTGGCATCCACCGCCTGACGGATCGTTGCGGGAGTGATCGGGAGGCCTTCGCGGATATGCGGCCGGCCGGCCCCGGCGATCTTCGTCGCCAGCACGATGTCGCTGCGCCTTCCGGTCTTCTTCAGCCATGTGCCGATATGCTCTTCCGTCCGGCCGTAGGTTTCGGCGCTGACGGGCGTCGTCGGATAGAGCTCTGCCGTATCGAAGAAGTTGACGCCGTTTTCGACGGCGTAGTCCATCTGGGAATGCGCTTCTTCTTCGGAGTTCTGCGAACCCCACGTCATGGTGCCGAGGCAGATCTCCGATACGGAAAGTTCCGTCCGGCCGAGTCTATTGAATTTCATAAGAAAAATCCCGTCTTGTAGAGGGCCGGACCTTAGCCGAGATTTGTTGCGGTGCAAGAGCTCCTGCGCCGCTTTCGGTTCTTGTCCGGCCGTCTGGACGGCGCAGAGGTTCGCGAAAAATTTATCGTGAACGGGTCGAAAATCGCGCGAAATTTCTATTTTAGGGCATCTGGCTTCAACTCCATCAAGCCGTTTCAAGGCATTGGCGGGTCGTTGTTCGAGTGGCGTTACGGAGAGGTTTTTGATGGCGAATGATGCAATGCAATACGACGAGAAGGGGCTGCCGGACGCCGGCAATCCTCCCGCGACGGGACGCTGGAAGCTGATCGGTCCCGGCATCGTGGCCGCCGCCACGGGCGTGGGGGCGGGTGACCTCGTGGCGACCCTGATCGCCGGTTCCCGCTTCGGCTACGCCCTGCTGTGGGCGGCCGTCATCGGCTGCATCGTCAAGATCGCCCTGGCCGAAGGGTCTGCCCGCTACCATCTCGCCACCGGGTCGACGATGCTGGAAGGGTGGAAGTCGCTCGGTTCCTGGACGAGCTGGTATTTCGGCATCTACATCATGATCTGGGGTTTCGTGTATGGCGCCACCGCCATGAGTGCCACGGCCCTGCCGCTCGCGGCGCTGTTTCCCGCGGTGCCGCTCTGGCTCTGGGCGATCCTGTCCGGTTCGCTCTGCGCCATCTTCGTCGCACTCAACAAGTACGAGATGTTCGAGAACGCCATGAAGTTGTTCATCGGCGTGATGTTCGTCATCGTCGTCGGCGTCGCCCTGCTGGTCGTACCGAATGTCGGCGAGGCCCTGACCGGCCTGGTGCCGTCCATTCCGGAAGGTTCCGTCGTCTACACGCTCGGCCTCATCGGCGGCGTCGGCGGCACGATCACCATGGCGTCCTACGGCTACTGGGTGAATGCCAAGGGCTGGCGCTCGCCCGCCTGGATGGGCATCATGCGGCTCGACAACCGCGTCTCGTACATCATTACCGGCATATTCGTGATCGCCATGCTGATCATCGGCGCCGAACTGCTCTACACGGCGCAGATCACGCTTTCGACCGGCGATCGCGGTCTTCTCGATCTCGACGAGGTCCTGAGCGAGCGTTTCGGTCCGGTGGTTTCGGTCATCTTCCTGATCGGCTTCTTCGCCACCGCCGTTTCCTCGATTCTGGGTGTCTGGCACGGCGTATCGCTCCTGTTCGCCGATTTCGTGCGCAGCATTCGCGGCGGCGAGAGCGGCTCGCGTCAGGGACTGGAGAACACGTTTGCATTCCGCTTCTATCTGTTCTGGCTGACGATCCCGCCGATGGCGCTGCTCTGGTTCGGCCGGCCGTTCACGCTCGTCATCGTCTATGGTGCGCTCGGCGCGTTCTTCATGCCGTTCCTGGCGTTGACGCTGATCTGGCTGCTCAATTCCTCGCGCGTGCCGAAGGAATGGCGCAGCGGCTGGCTGTCGAACGGGCTTCTCGGCCTCTCGGCGGCGCTGTTCATCATCCTGTGCGCCAACGAGGTGATCGGTCTGATCACGGGCTGATTCGCATGGGAGGAAGCTGGGCCGGCATGTCGCCGGCCTTGACTCTCCTTGCCGGAATGTGAATGGAGGGCAAAACATAAGCCCAAAAGGGAAGGAAAACTCGATGAGCATCGCATTCACGTTTCCCGGACAGGGCAGCCAGGCCGTCGGCATGGGCAAGGATCTTGCCGACGCCTTTCCCGAAGCCCGCGCGGTCTTCGACGAGGTCGACGACGCTCTCGGCCAGAAACTTTCCGACATCATGTGGAATGGTCCGGAAGAGACGCTGACGCTCACCGCGAATGCCCAGCCGGCGCTGATGGCCGTCTCGATTGCCGCCATGCGCGTGCTCGAAGCCCGCGGCCTCGTGCTGGCCGACAAGGTGGCCTATGTCGCCGGCCATTCCCTCGGCGAATATTCCGCCCTCTGCGCCGCCGGAACCTTCTCGCTGTCCGACACCGCGAAGCTCCTGCGCATCCGTGGCGACGCCATGCAGTCGGCGGTGCCGGTCGGGCAGGGCGCCATGGCTGCAATCATCGGCCTCGAACATGGGGACGTCGAGGCGATCTGCGCCGAGGCGACTGCCGAAGGCGTCTGCCAGATCGCCAACGACAACGGCGGTGGCCAGCTCGTCATTTCCGGTTCCAGGGCGGCCGTCGAGAAGGCAGCCGGTCTGGCGACGGAAAAGGGCGCCAAGCGCGCCATCATGCTTCCCGTTTCCGCGCCTTTCCACAGTGCTCTGATGTCCCCTGCTGCGGATGCGATGCGCCACGCGCTGGCAAAGGTGGAAAAGAACAATCCGGTGGTGCCTGTCGTCGCAAATGTGCGCGCTGCGCCCGTCTTCGATGCCGAGGAAATCGCCCAGCTGCTCGTCACCCAGGTGACCGGACAGGTCCGCTGGCGCGAGACGGTCGAATGGTTCGGCGCCAATGGCGTGACGACGCTCTACGAAATCGGCTCCGGCAAGGTGCTTACCGGTCTTGCCCGCCGCATCGACAAGAATATTTCGGGTATTGCCGTCAACACCCCGGCCGATATCGATACGGCGATCGCCGCCATTCTCGGCTGAAGAAGAGGATTACGTTTATGTTTGAATTGAACGGCCGCAAGGCACTCGTCACCGGTGCAACCGGCGGCCTCGGCGAAGAGATCGCCCGTCTCCTCCACAAGCAGGGCGCCATCGTCGGCCTGCATGGTACGCGCGTCGAAAAGCTGGAAGCGCTGGCCGCCGAACTCGGCGAACGCGTCCACGTCTTCCCGGCCAACCTTTCCGACCGTGCCGAAGTCAAGGCGCTTGGCGAAAAGGCGGAAGCCGAGCTCGGCGGCGTCGACATTCTCGTCAACAATGCCGGCATCACCAAGGATGGCCTCTTCGTGCGCATGAGCGACGAGGACTGGGATGCGGTTCTGGAAGTGAACCTCACCTCCGTCTTCCGCCTGACCCGCGAGCTGACCCATCCGATGATGCGCCGCCGCCATGGCCGCATCATCAACATCACCTCGATCGTCGGCGTCACCGGCAATCCGGGCCAGACCAACTATTGTGCGTCGAAGGCCGGCATGATCGGTTTCTCCAAGTCGCTCGCCCAGGAGATCGCCACCCGCAACGTCACGGTAAACTGCGTTGCGCCCGGTTTCATCGAGAGCGCCATGACCGGCAAGCTCAACGACAAGCAGAAGGAAGCGATCATGGGCGCGATCCCGATGAAGCGCATGGGCGCCGGATCGGACATCGCCGCGGCGGTTCTCTACCTCGCTTCCGACGAGGCCGGTTACGTCACCGGACAGACGCTGCATGTCAACGGCGGCATGGCGATGATCTGATTGCCGGGGCCTTGTTGCTAAACCGGTGGAGAACAAGGGTTCTACGCTGTGGGAGGGAACAAATTCTGGCTTTGCGGAACAGTCAAACCGTGTTAAGCGGGCCATGACTGTGAAAAAGTCACCCCGAAATTCAGGTCGTCACATTGCGTGAGCAAGGCGTGCGGAACCGGATCAGGGGTGGTGGGGTTTGCCGGCATCGGCGCCCGAAAAGGTGCAGTTGCAGGTTTAACAGGATGTGGATGCCATACGGGCATCCGGAATAGAAAAAGGTCGAGGAAACCGACATGAGCGATATCGCAGAACGCGTTAAGAAAATTGTCATTGACCATCTCGGCGTCGATGCCGACAAGGTTGTCGAAGGCGCGAGCTTCATCGACGATCTGGGTGCGGACTCGCTCGACACCGTCGAACTGGTCATGGCCTTCGAAGAAGAATTCGGCGTCGAAATTCCGGACGACGCTGCCGACTCCATCCTGACGGTCGGCGACGCAGTCAAGTTCATCGAGAAGGCCCAGGCCTAATCGACGGCATATCCGGGACGAGTGCCCTGATTTCGAGGCATCGATCCCTCGCGACGGCCCGCTTGTCGGGCCGTTTCAGCAAATAGAATACGAAAAGGGTGGGGGCGCTGGCGATGAGGCGTGTCGTTATCACCGGTACCGGCATGGTATCACCGCTGGGATGCGGGACGGAAATCACTTGGCAGCGGTTGCTCGCAGGGCAGAACAGCGCAAGACTGGTAACCGAGTTCGAGGTTGAAGACCTTCCGGCAAAGATCGCCTGCCGCATTCCTGTCGGCGACGGTTCCGACGGCACGTTTAATGCCGATCAATGGATGGAGCCGAAGGAACAGCGCAAGATCGATCCCTTCATCCTCTACGGCGTTGCGGCGGCCGACATGGCGCTCGAAGACGCCGGCTGGCATCCGCAGACCGATGACGACCAGATCGCCACGGGTGTCCTGATCGGCTCGGGCATCGGTGGCCTCGAAGGCATTGTCGATGCCGGCTATACGCTGCGCGACAAGGGCCCTCGGCGAATCTCCCCGTTCTTCATTCCCGGCCGTCTGATCAATCTCGTTTCCGGACAGGTCTCGATCAAGCACAAGCTGCGCGGTCCCAACCATGCAGTGGTCACCGCCTGTTCCACCGGCGCGCACGCCATCGGCGACGCGGCACGGCTGATCGCCCTCGGTGATGCAGAGGTCATGGTCGCGGGCGGTGCAGAATCTCCGATCTGCCGGATCGCACTTGCCGGCTTCGCCGCCTGCAAGGCACTGTCGACACAGCATAACGACGATCCGCAGAAGGCATCGCGTCCCTATGACCGCGATCGCGACGGGTTCGTCATGGGCGAGGGCGCCGGTATCGTCGTGCTCGAGGAACTTGAGCACGCCAAGGCACGCGGCGCCAAGATCTATGCCGAAGTCGTCGGCTACGGTCTTTCGGGTGACGCCTTCCACATCACCGCACCGTCGGAAGACGGCGACGGCGCTTTCCGCTGCATGACGATGGCGCTGAAGCGCGCCGGTCTCAGCCCCTCCGACGTCGACTACATCAACGCCCATGGCACCTCGACCATGGCCGACACCATCGAGCTGGGTGCGGTCGAACGTCTCGTCGGCAACGCCGCATCGAAGATCTCCATGTCTTCGACCAAGTCGGCGATCGGCCATCTTCTCGGCGCAGCCGGCGCCGTCGAGGCGATCTTCGCGACGTTGGCGATCCGCGACAATGTCGCACCGCCGACGCTCAACCTCGACAATCCGGACGTCGAGACCGCAATCGATCTCGTCCCGCATCAGGCGCGCAAGCGCGAGATCAACGTCGCCCTGTCGAATTCCTTCGGCTTCGGCGGCACCAATGCGTCGCTTGTGCTGAAGCGTTACGACGCGTAGCGGTCGTTCGTTACCTCCATCTGTCGGCTGGACCTGCCGTCCGGCCGATATCATCTTCTGGACCTGTTTTTTGCCGCATTGCTTGGCCAAACAGCAGGCGACGGTTTCCAGCGTATCGGCAGAGAATCGGTATCGGTTCCCGAAGGCTGCGATATGCCGGTCTAAAGAGTAGAGCGCCGTTCCGCGTCCCTTCGGCCGCGCGTCGCTCTGGTGTTCCAATGGGGGTGTGGCTTGAGCAATTCCAATCATGTAGGCGAGCTTCCCCCCGGCAATTCCGGTGGCGGCAATGGCCGTGGTCCGATCATTCCGAAGTCGCCCACCGAAGCGCTCAAGCCCGAACGCGTGCCCGAGCCGCCGCGGCGCTCCAAGAAGGCCCGCAGCCAGCTCGTCATCTTCCTGAACTTCCTGATGACCATGGCGGTTTTCGTCTGCCTGGCCGGCGCCGCGATCTTCTATTACGCGCTGTCGACCTACCAGAAGCCCGGTCCGCTGGCGGCCAATACCAATTTCGTCGTACGCGAGGGCGCCGGCATCGCCGAGATCGCGAGCAGCCTCGAGCGTAACGGCATCGTCGATGATGCACGCGTCTTCCGTTACGTGACGGCGGTTCATCTCGGTTACGCCGGATCCTCGGACGGCCGCCGCAGCCTCAAGGCCGGCGAATACGAGATCAAGGCCCATGCGACGATGCAGGATGTCGCCGATACGCTGGAATCGGGCAGGTCGATCCTCTATTCGATCTCGATGCCCGAGGGCCTGACTGTCCGGCAGATGTCGTATCGACTGGCGGAAGACGTGATCCTCGAGGGAGATCTGCCCGCCGATCTTCCGGCGGAAGGCAGCCTGAGGCCGGATACCTACAAGTTTTCGCGCGGCACCAAGCGGGCTGAGATCCTGTCTCAGATGCGCGCCGCGCAGGAAAAGCTCGTCGATCAGATCTGGGAGCGTCGCGATCCCGACCTGCCGATCAAGACGAAGGAGGAATTCGTCATCCTCGCATCGATCGTCGAGCGGGAGACGGGCAAGGACGACGAGCGGGCGCATGTCGCCTCCGTCTTCTTCAACCGGCTGGAAAAGGGCATGCGCCTGCAGTCCGACCCGACGATCGTCTACGGAATTTTCGGTGGCGAGGGCAAACCCTCCGACCGCCCGATCTTCAGGTCCGACCTGCAGAAGGAAACACCCTACAACACCTATCGGATCAAGGGGCTGCCGCCGGGTCCGATCGCCAATCCGGGGCGAGCCGCCCTCGAGGCGGTTGCCAATCCCTGGCGGACAAAGGATCTCTATTTCGTAGCCGACGGCACGGGTGGCCATGTCTTCGCTGCCACTCTCGAAGAACACAACGCCAATGTCCGGCGCTGGCGCAGGATCGAGGCGGAGAGGTCGGCCGGATCCGAAGCCACCGAAGTCGTCGATGGACAGCCGGATGGCGAAGAGGCCGAAAAGCCGCCGAGAAGCAACTAACATGGTGCTCGCATCTGGCCCTGCCGTTCGCGGCGTTGCCGGATCGGGTGCTGCGCATGCCCGGGCCACGAATGATTTCGGTGCGACGCGACTGTCGCCACCGACGGCCGCTCACGGGCTCGCCCGCACACGCGTGAAGTGAACGATTTCCGCCATGGGACGGCATCCGTCCGGCATCTGGAGTGAATTGAATGACATTGCAGTCGATGACCGGATTTGCGCGCAGCGAGGGAGGAAGCGGGCGCAGCCGTTTTGTCTGGGAACTGCGTTCGGTGAACGGCAAGGGGCTCGACGTCCGGCTGAGATTGCCGACCGGGCTGGAAAGGCTGGAGGCGGATATCCGCCGGCTGGTCGGCGAGAGCCTTTCCCGCGGCAATATTCAGGCGGCATTGTCGGTGACGGTCGACGAGACCCGCATGGAAGCGGTCGTCAATCGCGACGCGCTGGCTGCTGTCCTCTCCCTGCGGGAAGAGCTTGGCGACGTCATCGACCCCGCACCGCTGCGTCTCGATACCCTTCTCTCTATCCGTGGTCTCGTCGATATCCGCGAGCAGGAGGACGCCGAAGAGGCGCTCGCCGCCCGCGACGTGGCGATCCTGAAGGCGCTGGAAAAGGCGATCGACAACCTGCAGAAGATGCGGCAGGCGGAAGGCGATGCGCTGCGGACGGTGCTGGAAGGCCATGTCGCCCGGATCGCCGAACTGACGCGTGCCGTCGAGGCAGACCCGTCCCGCTCGCCGGAAGAGATCGGCCGGCGCCTGTCGCAGCAGGTATCGCAACTGCTTCAGGAGAAGTCCGGCCTCGATCGCGACCGTCTCTATGCCGAGGCAGCCCTGCTGGCAACCAAGGCGGACCTGCGTGAGGAGGTCGATCGTCTCAAGGCCCACGTCGCAGCCGTCGGCGAGCTTCTCGCCAAGGGCGGGCCTGTGGGACGCCGGCTCGATTTTCTTGCACAGGAATTTAACCGGGAAGCGAATACGATCTGTTCCAAATCCAATGCCGCTGCTGTAACGGCTGCGGGCATCGAACTGAAAGTGGTCATCGACCAGTTCCGCGAACAGGTCCAGAATCTGGAGTAGAAGATGAGCCCGGCACCGTCGACCCAGCCCGCGAAGACGCCAAGCAAGATCGCCCGTCGCGGACTGATGCTGGTGCTCTCGTCCCCCTCCGGTGCCGGCAAATCGACGATCGCCCGAAGCCTGCTCGAGACGGATCCCAACCTGGAGATCTCCGTCAGCGTCACCACGCGCCAGCGCCGCCCGAGCGAGATCGCCGGCAAGCACTACCACTTCATTTCCGTTCGTGAATTCGAGCGCCTGCGCGATTCGGATGCGCTGCTCGAATGGGCCGAGGTCCACGGCAATTTCTACGGCACGCCGCGCGAACCGGTGGAGCAGGCGATGGCCGAAGGCCGCGACATGCTGTTCGACATCGACTGGCAGGGCGCCCGGCAGCTGCAGGAAAAGATGAGCGCCGACGTCGTCTCGATCTTCGTTCTGCCGCCGACCATGACGGAACTCCAGTCGCGCCTGCATCGCCGTGCCGAGGATTCCGAGGAGGTGATCCGGACCCGCCTGCTGAATTCGCGCTCGGAGATCGGCCATTGGCGCGAGTATGACTATGTCATCGTCAACGACGACCTCGACGAGGCATTCCGGAACGTCAACTGCATCGTCAATGCCGAGCGCGTCCGACGCGACCGTCGCCACGGCCTCTTCGATTTCGTCGACGAATTGCTGTCCGAAGAGCCGAAGCTCTAGCCGACCCAGCCACTCCATATTCGTCGCATGCCGTCGCCATCCTCTGCAGGATCGTGCAGCCTCATGACGTGGCGACCGGCGCCGCCCGAACTGCGCGCTCGCCCCCTGCGCCTCCGGCAGGATCGGGCCGGATGGGCGGAATGAGTGGATTGTGAGCCTTGGCGAGAGTTGCTAGGGTTCCTGCGGCGGGGAAAGGACGGGACCATTCGATCGGAGGAATTTGAATGCCTGGACCAATCCGCTCTTTTTCACACCTCACCCCCGTACGTATGACGCTGGCGCCGGTCGCCGTTGCCGGCATCGTGCTCGGTTCGATGCAATGCGCAACCGCGCAGGATGCGTATCCTCATGCCGAGGAGCCGATCGGTACGGTCGAGCAGATCTATGACGGGGCGCTTTCCCCGGATCTCGCCGTCAGCACCTTCCGCAACATCGACCGGCTGTTCCCGACGCGCACGGTGAAGATCGGCGGTAGCCCCTCCGAACTGGCGAAGTCTGATCAGTCCCTCGGCAAGGTGGTGGCCGATGTCGAAGGCGAAAAATACGATCTCTACGACTATCTCGCGCTGAACCAGGTCAGCGGCCTGATCGTCCTCAAGGACGGCAAGGTGGTCTACGAAACCTATCAGCGCGGCAATGGCCCGAAGACGCGCTGGATGTCGATGTCGGTCGCCAAGTCCATCTCGTCGACGCTGGTCGGCGCCGCGCTCAAGGACGGCCTGATCAAGAGCCTCGACGACAATGTCGTCACCTACGTCCCGAGACTGAAGGGCACGGCCTATGACGGCGTGACCATCCGCGACGTGCTGATGATGTCGTCTGGCGTCAAGTGGAACGAGGAATATACCGATCCCGCATCGGATCGCAGGGCGCTCCTGAAGGCCCAGATCGCCCAGAAGCCGGGCGGCGCGATGGATGTCATGGCGGCGCTGCCGAAAGCCGCCGAGCCGGGGACCGTCAACACCTACAGCACCGG
>JBQGDG010000375.1:0-2457 GCA_052038935.1 Neorhizobium sp.
ACCGACGCGGCCGCGGTGTTCTTCCTGCTGCGCATCGGCGGCATCAATATCCGCGACAAGGTGCGTTCGACGCTCGAAGTCGAATCCGGCACCAACGACCCGATGGCGATATTCCTCACCATCGCCATTGCCGAGCTGATCGCCACGGGCCAGAGGCTCTCCGGCATAGACCTGCATGTTGCCCTGGTCTTCATAGAGGAAATGGGACTGGGTCTCGTCTTCGGCTTCCTCGGCGGCATGATGATCGTCGCGATCCTAAACCGCTTCACCTCCGACCGCGGCCTGGCGCCGATCTTCGTACTGGCGCTGGCGCTCCTGGTCTTCTCGTTCACCGGCGCCCTCGGAGGCAGCGGCTTCCTCGCCGTCTATGTCGCCGGCATGTATGCCGGCAACAAGCGCATGTTCGCCAAGCAGCAGATCACCCGTTTCAACGAGGGACTGACCTGGCTCGCGCAGATCATCATGTTCCTCGTGCTTGGCCTGCTTGCCACGCCGTCCGAGTTCCCGAGCATCCTTCTGCCCGCCATCGGCCTCGCTCTTTTCCTCATCTTCGTCGCCCGTCCGATCGCTGTCTGGCTGAGCCTTCTTCCCTTCGACTACACCCAGCAGGAGATCGGCTTCGTCGCCTGGGTCGGCCTGCGCGGCGCGGTCTCGATCCTGCTCGCCATCATGCCGATGCTGAGCGGCGTGGAAAACGCGACTCTCTATTTCAACGTCACCTTCATCATCGTTCTCGTCTCGCTCTTCGTGCAGGGCTGGACCATCAAGCCCGTGGCGAATTTCCTCGGGCTCATCATCCCGCCGCGCATGGGCGCGGTGGAGAAGATCGAGCTCGACCTGCCGGGCGCCGCCCAGCACGAACTGATCTCCTACAAGGTCATCAAGGACAGCCCGATCCTCAGCGGCGAGCGTATCCCGCGCTGGGCCATGCCATCTCTCGTCATCCGCGACGGCAAGAGCATCCGATACCAGTATGCCGGCCGGCTGAGGGAGGGAGACCAGGTCTATCTCTTCGTTTCGCCCACCTACATCAAGCTTCTCGACCGCCTGTTTGCGGCGCGCGCGCCTGTGGAGGAAAACGACGAGGAATTCTTCGGCGCCTTCGCGATCTCCCCGGCACGTCCCGCCAAGGAGCTCGATGCAGCATACGGACCGGGCCTTCTCTCGACGGCCGAACAGGCACTGACCGTCGGCGACCTGATCAACACGCGCCTCGGCGGCAAGGCGGAATATGCCGACCGGATGCGCTTCGGCTCGATCATCCTCATCGTCCGCGAAGTCGACGAATTCGATCACATCCGCAGCATCGGAGTATCCCTCGAACCGGTCGAACCGACCACTCGCCTGCCGATCTTCATCAATCTGCGAGAGATCGCCCATCGCGTCCGCGACCTCCTTCGCAGATATCGCGGCAAGGCCATTCCGGCGCAGAAATCCAAGAGGAACGGCTGAGTTCGTTTCCGGCGGGGAGCGCCTTGCGTCATCCCGCAAGCATAGTATGGTCCCGCCAGCGTTTACCCAGCCCCAAAAGGAATGGACCAGTCTCATGCCGGCTTTCAAGACCATCGACGACATCAACAACCCCGCTGCCAAGCGCGTGCTCGTGCGCGTCGATCTCAACGTCCCGATGGCCGACGGCAAGGTTACGGACAGGACCCGCATCGAGCGCGTCGCGCCGACCATTCTGGAACTGTCGGAAAAGGGAGCGAAGGTTGTTCTCCTCGCACATTTCGGCCGCCCCAAGGGCGAGCCGGTAGCGGACATGTCGCTTTCGCTGATCGTGCCTGCGGTCAGTGAAGTGCTCGGCAAGAAAATCCTCTTCGCGTCCGATTGCATTGGTGCCGACGCGGAAAAAGCCGTCGCCGCCATGAAGGACGGCGACATCCTGCTTCTCGAAAACACCCGCTTCCACAAGGGTGAGGAGAAGAACGAGGCGGAATTCACCGAAGCACTCGCCAAAAACGGCGACATCTATGTCAACGACGCCTTCTCGGCCGCCCACCGCGCCCATGCCTCGACGGAAGGCCTCGCCCACCATCTTCCCGCCTATGCCGGCCGCACGATGCAGGCCGAACTGGAGGCGCTGGAAAAGGGTCTCGGCGCTCCCGCTCGCCCGGTCGTCGCGATCGTCGGCGGCGCCAAGGTCTCGACCAAGATCGACCTGCTGCAGAACCTCGTCAGGAAGGTGGACGCCCTGGTGATCGGCGGCGGCATGGCCAACACCTTCGTTGCCGCGAAGGGCATCGATGTCGGCAAGTCGCTCTGCGAGCACGATCTCGCCGACACTGCGAAAGCCATCATGGCGGAGGCGGAAGCATCGGGCTGCGCCATCGTCCTCCCCACCGACGGCGTCGTCGCCCGCGAGTTCAAGGCCAATGCCGCGAACGAAACGGTCGCCGTCGAGGCCATTCCGGCGGACGCCATGATGCTCGATGTCGGTCCGGCATCCGTCGATGC
>JBQGDG010000376.1:0-2926 GCA_052038935.1 Neorhizobium sp.
CGGTGCTTACTGCAGTGCAAGGGAGGCCGGATCAACTCCGCGACACTTCAGGCCATGCCAAATCTACTATCGCGACCTGCTCTTCGAATGTGAGGAAAGTAGGGCTTTTCACAGGTATTTCCGCAACTTCCGAGCGATGCCAGGCGTTCGCCCGGCGGGTGTGGCAAAGCGGCCACTCCCGCTGCCCTCATCCGCCGTTTGCAGCCGAGCGCTTGCGATATCGATCCACCGCATCGGCGATCAGGGCAGAAACCCTGCCCCTCCATTCCTCATCCAGCAAGAGCTTCTCGTCCTCGCCGTTGGAGAGGAAGCCGAGCTCCAGAAGGACCGAGGGAATGTCCGGCGCCCGCAGCACCTGAAAATTCGCCTGCCTATGGGGATTGTTGATGAGACCGACCTGCCCCTCGAAGGATTTCACCACATTTTCCGCGAGGGCGACGGAAAAGGCCTGAGTCTCGCGCCGTGTCAGATCCAGCAGGATGTCGGTCACTTCGGGCGGGCCGCTCTCGATGCTGAACCCGGCAAGCTGATCGGAGAGGTTTTCACGGACTGCGAGGTTCTCGGCCATACGGTCGGAGGCCTTGTCGGACAGCGTGTAGATGGTGGCGCCGCGTATATCCTTCTGCGCCAGCGTATCGGCATGCAGAGATATGAAGAGATCGGCATGCTGCTGCCGTGCGATTGTCACACGCTCGGAAAGCGAAAGAAACGTGTCGTCATCCCGCGTGAGTATGGCCTTGATGCCGCCGATCGCGTTCAGCCGATCGGCAAGCAGCCGGGCGAAATCGAGGGTCACCGTCTTTTCCGGGGTCTTCGTCGCCGCGCCGCTCGCGCCGGCGTCAATGCCTCCATGCCCGGCATCGACGGCAACGGTGAAAACGCCGTCCTCGACCACCGGCCCGACATCCTGCTGCGCCGGGATCGCGCCGGACGCGCTCCAATCCTGCGTGTTCAACAGCTTGTCGAACTGCTCCTTCGAGGCGATCTCCGCGTCAAGCACCAGCCGAAAGCCGCCGTCCTCATTCGGCTGGACGTCGGCAAGCACGAGCTTTACCGGGCGGCCGACGGTGAACACCATCCGGGCGCTATCGGCATTCATGGTTCCGTAGCGGATATCCTTGAACAGGCCACGTGGGGCAAGGTCGCCGGCGGGAAAGCCGAAAGCCGTCGCGGAAAGGTCGACGATGATCCTTTCGGGACTGCCGATATAGTGGATGGAGAAGTCGGGCTTCTCCTCGAAATCGAGGACGACGCGGGTGCGGGCGGAATCGCCGGCAACCCTGGCCGCGAAAGCGAGCGTCGGCTTCGGCGGGTCCCCGGAAGAAGCCTGCGCGGCTTTGGTCGCCAGGGCCGAAAAAAGCACCAGAACCAGCACGCACCCGAGAGCGATTCGCAAAAGGATCGCCGCGCCGCGCCGTCTCGTCGCATTGCCGATTGTCAACGTTCTGCCCAAATACAAGCTGTAATCCGCCTCTCGACCCTCGGCACATGAAATCGCGTTTTGCGCGAAAAGCCCGTATTTCAGGCTTTTGCGTTCCTGCCGATGCGAATCGGCGGCACGAACCCCACCTTCGATAAGGCCGCGAAATCCAACCACAATATGGCGGATACGGCTTTTCCCTTGCTATTGTGACAGATAAAACATACAACGCCAGACAGGTTAGAGGGTTAACGGGATAGCCTGCCGATGGGCTGGCCAGCTGTAAGGTCTGGCGCCAAGTACCGGCAAGCATCCGCCGTCGCAACACTCAGCCTTCTGTAATCGATCCTACCGGTCACGGCCGGAACAATGCCGGGTGGCGTGCCACCCACCGCTCGCTGGAGCACAGTCATCGGGCCCGCCAGGGTTCAATTATCGTCATTCTCGTTTGGTCCTTAATGTTGCGGCAAGAATTTCAGAGACCGGAAGGAAAGAAGAAGCTGGCGGCTTCGTCGTCTTCCCGGTTGCCGTCTCGCCTAGACCCCACGAGATCATCATTATCCGGCGTCATGACCGTTTTGCATAACGAGCCTGTCCTCGCGGCAGGCTTTCGTGCATTTGAACGGCGGCGCCGAGGAGCAGAATCTCAATGGCAGACAAAATGCTTATCGACGCGTCTCACGAAGAGGAGACGCGCGTAGTCGTCGTACGCGGCAATCGCATCGAAGAATTCGATTTCGAATCGCAGCACAAGAAGCAGATACGCGGCAACATCTATCTGGCGAAGGTCACGCGGGTCGAACCGTCCCTTCAGGCAGCCTTCGTGGATTACGGCGGCAACCGTCACGGCTTCCTCGCCTTCGCGGAAATCCATCCCGACTATTACCAGATCCCGCTCGCCGACCGTCAGGCTCTGATGCAGCAGGAAGCCGAGGACCAGCGCAAGATCGCCGAGGCCGAAGCCGCAGATCCGATCGTCGATCTGGCAAACGAGGAACAACCCGATGTCGGCATCGCTCCCGTCGGTGAAGCGGCCGTAGAGGCCGCGCCCGCCGAAACGGTTGAAGCGCCCGCGGCCGAGCCGGAGAAGAAGGCCAAGCCGAAGCGCACGCGGTCGCGCAAGAAGGTCGTCGAGCCTGCCGGCGAAGACGCCCCCGAAGCGGTCGCCGCCGACGAAAAGACCGACACGCCCTCCGGCGAGGTCGATGGCGACGACAGCACGCCAGGCGAAATGGCCGCCATGGTCGACACCGATTCGATTTCCGAAGACGTCGATGCACGCCGCCGCCAGGACGACGGCGATGATGACGACGACGATCATCATGAGAAGGAAGAGATCGAGTCCGTCGGCGCCGAAGACGCGATGGAAGAGGTTCCGGATCGCGTCGTACGCAAGCCGCGCAAGCAGTACCGCATCCAGGAAGTCATCAAGCGCCGCCAGATCCTGCTGGTGCAGGTCGCCAAGGAAGAACGCGGCAACAAGGGCGCGGCTCTGACCACCTACCT
>JBQGDG010000377.1:0-9532 GCA_052038935.1 Neorhizobium sp.
TCTGCGCTTCGCGTTATGATTGTCCCGCCATTTTCCAAGGGGGGACATCATGGCCACATCTCAGACGACGACATTCGGCAATCCCATCGACGTGCTGACCGGCTCGTCCTGGTTCGGCTATCTCGCGCGCAGCGTGCTTACGTTCAGCTTCTGGGCAAGCGGCCTCGCAAAGCTCATCGACTTCGATGCCGGCGTGGCGGAGATGTCGCAATTCGGGCTCGAACCGGCCGTCGCATTCAATATCGCGACCATCGTCACCCAGCTGGTGGGCTCGGCGCTCATCATCTTCAACCGCTGGACATGGCTGGGCGCCGGCGCCCTCGGCATCTTCACGGCCCTGACAATCCCGCTCGTGCACCACTTCTGGACGATGGAGGAGCCTTTCCATACCATCGAATTCTATGTCGTGATGGAGCACATCACCGTCATCGGCGGCCTGATGGTCGTCGCCTGGAAGGCGCGCTGACGCGAAAAAGCCCGCCGTGGCTGAAACGGCGGGCCTTTCGGATGACCTGATCGGCTGATGCCGGATCAGGCCTGGATGACGACGACCTTGGCGCCCGTCTGGACGCGATTGTAGAGATCGATGATGTCGTGGTTCATGAAGCGGATGCAGCCGCTCGACATGGCCAGACCGATCGATTCCGGCTGGTTGGTGCCGTGCAGGCGGAACATCGTGTCGTTGCCGCCGCGATAGAGATAGAGCGCCCGGGCGCCGAGCGGATTGTTGGGGCCGCCCGGCAGGCCGCCGGCCAGCTTGCGGTAGCGCTCTTCGCGGCGCTGCATGTTGGGGGTCGGGGTCCAGCTCGGCCATTCCGCCTTGCGCCCGATATAGGCATTGCCCGCCAGCGCCAGGCCGGCGCGGCCGACGCCGACGCCGTAGCGGATCGCACGGCCATTGCCGAGAACGTAATAGGCCCGGCGCGACGGCGTATCGACGACCACCGTACCGGCCGCATGAGGACCGCTATAGGCGACTTCCTGACGGCGCAGTTCCGGCTTGATCTTGTCGATCGGCACGGTCCGCAGCGGAAAGTCCTCGTTCGGCAGCGCCGCATAGTTCTGCTGGTCGTTGTACGTGGAAGCGCAGCCGGCCAGAAGCAGCGGCAGGCCGGCCAGAAGGCCGCGGCGGGAAATCGGCATCATCTTGTCCTTGGTGCGTCGAAAAGATGACGCAAGCTAAGGACGTTATGGTTAATGCATCGCTAACGAGGCGGCGCCGGAGCGCCGTCCCGGTAACAATTGCGCGAGCGGTGTCACTCGTCTTCGCAGGGCCATTGCTGCGGCTTCTGCAATCCAGCCGGCAGCCTGGTATTGTCGTCTCCGCAGGCGAGCGTGATCTGCTCCTGGGTCAGTCCCGTCGCCGCCGACAGATCGACGCCCTCTATCCGGGTGAGGAAGAGGAAGGCGTAGGCGAAATCGATCGGCCCGGTGATCTCGGCATTGTGAAAATTGGCCCGGGAGAGATTGGTCATCGCAAAACGCGTACCGTCGAGCTTGGCCTTGATGAAGTTGGTCCGCCCGAGCTCCGCCTTGGTGAAATCCACCTTCGTCAGGTCGGCGCCTGCGAAGTTGGAACGCTGCATTTCCGACGAGACGAAATTGGCGCCGACAGCCGAAATACCCGACAGGTTGCTGCGGTACCCCTCGACCCTCTCGAAATTGGCGCCGGTGGCGGTCGCACCTGCAAGGGATGCGCGCACGAGCGTTGTCTTGTTGAGGTTTGCGTTCTTCAGGCTGGTATTGCTGAGATCGGTCAGGCTGAAGTCGGCGGCCGAAAGGTTGGCGCCGTCGAAACTGCTGCCGCCCAGCATCAGCATGCGCTTCTTGCAGTTGTTCCAGTCGATACCGGGCTGGGGATCGCTGCGGCAATCGATGGCCGCGGCACTCCCGGCGCAGGCGATGCTGGCAGCGGCAGAAAGGCCGGCAACAACGAGAACTGTCCGGCAGGCGCGGACGATTGCTGTGATACGGCCCGAAAAAACATCCCTGTCGTTCATCGAAACCCGATCCATTCCTTTGCGAAGCCCTGGTAGCTCTTGCGCGGCGACAGTAGTCCTCTTTCGGATGGGGCGAAAGAGGAAAGCCCTGCAACCCACCCTACTACATATTGGGGTGGGCAGGCCGTTCGCCAAGGGTTCCGGCCCGCCCGCGGGACGAGCCGGAAACGCTCACATGTTCGGATAGACGGGTCCCTCGCCGCCCTGTGGCGGAACCCAGTTGATGTTCTGGTTGGGGTCCTTGATATCGCAGGTCTTGCAGTGGACGCAGTTCTGCGCGTTGATCACATAGACCTCCTCGCCGTCCTTCTCGACCCATTCGTAGACGCCGGCCGGACAGTACCGCGCCGAAGGCCCGCCATAGACCTCGAGCTCGGAGCGCTTCTGCAGCTCCATGTCCTTCACCTTGAGATGGACCGGCTGGTCCTCCTCGTGATTGGTGTTGGAGAGAAACACGGATGACAGCCGGTCGAAGGTCAGCACCCCGTCGGGCTTCGGATAGTCGATCTTCCGGTGCTGCGCCGCCGGCTCCAGCGAGGCCGCGTCGGTCTTGCCGTGCTTGAGCGTGCCGAAGAAGGAAAGGCCGAACAGCTGGTTCGTCCACATGTCGAGGCCGCCGAGAGCGACGCCGAGCGCCGTGCCGAACTTCGACCAGAGCGGCTTGACGTTCCTGACGCGCTTCAGGTCCTGGCCGATGGCGCCTGCGCGCCAGGCGTTCTCGATCTCCACCGGTTCGTCATTGGCGCGGCCTTCGGCGATTGCCGCAGCGAGCTTGTCGGCGGCCAGGATTCCGGAAAGCACCGCGTTATGAGAGCCCTTGATGCGCGGGACGTTGACGAAGCCGGCCGAACAGCCGATCAGGGCGCCGCCCGGGAAGGACAGTTTCGGCACCGACTGATAGCCGCCTTCGGTGATCGCGCGCGCCGTAGGACAGGCGCTTGGCGCCCTCGAAAGTGTCGCGGATGGCCGGATGGGTCTTGAACCGCTGGAACTCCTCGAACGGATAAAGCCACGGGTTCTTGTAGTTGAGGTGAACGACGAAACCGACCGCGACGAGATTGCCGCCGAGGTGATAGAGGAAGGAGCCGCCGCCCGTCTTCATGCCGAGAGGCCAGCCGAACGAATGCTGGACGAGGCCCTGCCGGTGACGGTCCGGCTTGACCTCCCACAGTTCCTTGAAGCCGATGCCGTATTTCTGCGGCTCACGGTCCTCATCGAGCTTGAAGCGGTTGATCAGCTGCTTGGCGAGCGAGCCGCGCACACCCTCGCCGATCAGCGTGTATTTGCCGAGGAGTTCCATGCCGCGGGTGAAGTTCGGCCCGGGCTCGCCGTTCTTCTCGATGCCCATGTCGCCGGTGGCGACACCGCGCACGGCTCCCTTCTCGTCGTAGAGCACCTCGGTGGCGGCAAAGCCGGGATAGATCTCGACGCCGAGCTCTTCCGCCTTCCCCGCCAGCCAGCGACAGACATTGCCGAGAGAAACGATATAGTTGCCGTGATTGCTCATCAGCGGCGGCATCATGAAATTCGGCAGGCGGATGGATCCGGCAGGGCCGAGCAGGAGGAAATGGTCGTCGGTTACCGGCGTCTCGAAAGGATGGCCCTCCTCGTCGCGCCAGCCGGGCAGCAGGGCGTCCATGCCGGAAGGATCGACGACCGCACCGGAGAGGATGTGAGCGCCGACTTCCGCTCCCTTTTCCAGAACGACGACCGACAGGTCCGGATTGACCTGCTTCAGCCGGATCGCAGCCGAAAGGCCTGCCGGCCCCGCTCCGACGATCACGACGTCGAATTCCATGCTCTCGCGTTCGGGAAGTTCCATCTCTGTGCTCATTTCCAACATCCTCCGCTTTGGCGGCATCCCCTTTTTCTCTACATCCTCCTTGGCAAATGCCAGGATGCTTGTCGAGCCGGGATGCGACACCGGCAGACCTGTCGAGCGGGATTGCGTCCTCCGGCCGCGCAAGATTAAATTACGTTTACGTCAACGTCAAATTTATGGTTTGCCCTGCGGCTGGACGATTAGTTGTCATACAATCTGACAACTTGGCAAGAAATTTGTTTCATTTGGAACGCCGCAGCCAGGCGGGGCGTCCATCCCGGATTGCGAAGCGGCTTCCAATACGGTCTCGGGGCCTATAAGCATGCCGACCGCAGGAAGATTTCAGACGGAGGACAGGATGGATCTCGGAATTACTGGCAAGCGGGCTCTTGTGCTCGCATCCTCGCGCGGCCTCGGCCTCGGGATTGCGAAAGCCCTTGCGGCGGAAGGCGCCGATGTTCTCCTGGTCGGCCGCTCGGGCGAACGGCTGGCCGAAAATTGCGCGGCGATCAATGCCCAGGGCAAGGGCAAGGCGGACTGGGTCTGGGGCGATCTGGCCGACGACAATTTCGTCGAGACCATGGTTGCCGCCGTGAAGGAAAAGCTGGGCGGCATCGATATCCTCGTCAACAATACCGGCGGACCGACGCCCGGCTCGACGGAGGACATGAGCGCCGAAAAGCTCGACACCTTCTTCCAGTCGATGGTGCTTCGCGTCATCACCCTCACCAACGCGCTCCTGCCGCAGATGAAGGAGCAGGGCTGGGGACGCATCCTGACAGTCGCCTCGTCCGGCGTCTTCGAACCGATCAACAATCTGGCGCTTTCCAACACGTTGCGCGGCGCGCTCGTCGGCTGGAACAAGACGCTGTCGACCGAAGTGGCGGGGTCCGGCATCACTTCCAACATGCTGCTGCCCGGACGGATACACACCGACCGCATCGAGGAACTCGACGCGGCCAATGCCAAGCGGCTCGGCAAGAGCGTCGACGAGGTACGCGCCAATTCGGTCAAGACCATCCCCGCCGGACGGCTCGGAACGGTCGAGGAGTTCGGTGCTGCCGGCGCCTTCCTCTGCTCCGAACCGGCGAGTTACATCACCGGCACGATGCTGCGCGTCGACGGCGGCGCCGCCCGGTCGCTCTGACATACTGCCACACACGGCCAGCCCGGCCGCAAGGCCGGGCCATCCATCATTTTTTCGTGTTTCCCGGGACATCGCGGCATTCGCCGCATTGATGCGGCCGGGCGGACACCCATATCTCAGCATCTGTTCTGAAGGAAACATCGATGCGCCTGCTCAGGATGGCCACCGGGATCTTCGGGATCATCGTCGGCGTGACCGGTCTGATCTGGATCGGCCAGGGCACCGGCGTGTTCCCCTATCCTCGCTCCAGCTTCATGATCAACCAGACACCCTGGATATATTGGGGTCTCCTCACCTCGCTGATCGGCGTTGCCATCGTCTGGGCATCCCGCCGCTTCCGCATCTAGGCCTTGGCAGGCCGCATCGCCTGAGTGCCGTGCGTCTGCTCAGTGATCGGCAAGCAGCCCAGGGAGATCGGCGATCAGCCCGTCGCGGACCGCAAAGCTGATAGGGCCGGACTGGCGCTTGTCGGCGATCCTCAGTCTGGCGAAGACGACACGGCGGCCGTCCTTGACGGCCCAGCCGACGAACCAGCCGAGAGGCTTGTCGCGGTCGATCCTGCCGTTTTTGCCGCGCAGCGAGCCGCTGCCGGTCTTGCCCTGCACCTCCCAGCCATCCTCCGCCCGGAATCTCGGCAGGATCGCCATGGTCATCGAGCGCGCACGGTCGGAGACGCCGAGTTCGCTCCCGAGAAACCGCCGCAGAAAGGCGACCTGATCGTCGGCGGAGATCGTCAGCGACGACATCAGCCAGGATTCCGTCAGCCCTTCGGTTCCGCCCGGGCCGCCGGAGACGTCGCGATTGCCATAGTCGAAACGGCGGATATAGTCGGCAAATGCCTCTCTTCCGAGGCGGCGGGTGATCTCCTGCGAATACCAGACGATCGAGTCCTTCTCCCATGTGGTCGGATCGGTCGCTTTCCGCTCCCTTTCCGGACGATCGAACTTCGCCTGATAGTCCCAGCGGGGAGAATGTTCGTCGATCAGTATGCCGGCATCGTAGCCGATAATGGCCAAAGGCAGCTTGAAGGTCGATTGCGGCGCAAACCGTTCCTTGCAGCTGCCCTTCCGGTAGATGACCTTGCCGTCCGCTTCGTCCAGCACCACCGTGCAATTGACTTCCGCCCGTGCAACGCCGGGCAACATGATGGCCGAAACGGCCAGAACCGCGCATGCGGCCACCTGCAGCGGCCACGGTGAAACATGCATCGACATCACTCCTGTTTGCTTCGATGCGGCAGGCTAGTCCGTCTTGATGGCGGCTCACAAACGATGATATCTGCCGTCAGCCATAAATTAATCTAGGGCTTTTCATGGTTCGTCCCCATCTGCCGCTGAACGCGCTCCGTGCCTTCGAGGCGGCGGCCCGACACCTCAGTTTCACGCGCGCGGCGATCGAACTCTGCGTCACGCAGGCGGCCGTCAGCCATCAGGTCAAGCTTCTGGAGGACCGGATCGGCGTGACCCTCTTCCGGCGGCTGCCGCGGGGGCTGATGATCACCGAGGAAGGGCTGGCGCTTCTGCCGGTGCTGGAAGACAGTTTCGATCGCATGGCGGACATGCTCGAACGCTTCGAGGGCGGGCATCTGCGCCAGGTGCTGAAGGTGGGTGCGGTAGGAACCCTCGCGGTCGGCTGGTTGCTGCCGCGGCTCGGCGAATTCAACACGGCCTTCCCGTTCATCGACCTGAGGCTGTCGACCAACAACAACAGGGTCGATATCGCCGCAGAGGGGCTGGATTACGCGATCAGGTTCGGCAATGGCGCCTGGCACGATGTCGAGGCCGACGCCCTGTTCGAGGCTCCGCTGTCGGTGCTGTGCATACCGCCGATCGCCGCGACACTCGAAAGGCCGGAGGACGCGGCGCATCAGACCCTGCTCAGATCCTATCGCAGCGACGAGTGGCCCTCCTGGTTCGAGGCCGCCAGGATCACCGCTCCGCCGGTCCGGGGCATGGTATTCGACAGTTCCGTGCTGATGATCGAAGCCGCCCTGCAGGGAGCAGGTATCGCGCTGGCCCCGCCGCTGATGTTTTCCCGGCAACTGGCGACAGGGGAACTCGAACAACCATTTGCCATCACCATTTCCAGGGGCAGCTACTGGCTCGCCCGGCTGAAATCGCGACCGGTCACACCCGCGATGGACTGTTTCAGGACGTGGGTCGTTGAGAAGGCGCAGGAGACCGGCCTGCAATTCCGAGATCCGTAAACATCGTCTAAATTTGTCGCAGGGTCGTTGACGTCAGTTCAACGGCGGGCTGCTAGAGGCCGCGCTCCAGCAAAACGTCACGGAGCATCGAGTGCCTGAAACCGCCTTCGTCGACAGTCAGACGGGCCCGGTCGGCGAACCGCCGGTGCGGCAGTCTGTGGCGGCCGGGGAAAGTCATGCCGTCGGTGATTTCGCGACCGCATTGCTGACGGAGCTCGATGAGATTTCGTTGGGCCGATCGACGGGCCCGGCTTCCGATGCACGGGATGCCCGGCCTCGCACCGTCGGCGCCCTGCAGGACTATCTGATCGGCCGCATGCTCGATACGCTGGCCTTGCAGCAGGGTCTGCCAGAACCCCGCATCACCGGAGAGACGGACCCGATGCCGTCGCTTGCCAACCGATGGTACGCGGAGGCGTGACCCGGCTTGCCGACGAGGCCGCGACAGACGCGTGGTCGGCGCCCTTGCCTTCCTTTCTCTCCTGTGCCATCACGCGCGCTCTCAAAAAACGGGCGCCACGGGCGCTTCGATCGTCTCCGGGACAATCCCGGGTTCAATGATTCCGGCAGACTACAGGGAGCACCGCGATGGCACGGGCGCTTGGGCTTGACTTCGGCACGACCAATACCGTTATGGCGCTGGCGGACAGCGGCAACACCACTCATTCCATGCATTTTTCGAGCAGCGCCGGCGAAACGGATTCGATGCGCACCGCGCTCTCCTTCATGAAGGACGCCCAGCTCGGCGCGCAGGCGCTGAAGGTCGAGGCCGGCCAGGCGGCGATCCGCCAGTTCATCGACAATCCGGGCGATGCCCGCTTCCTGCAGTCGATCAAGACCTTCGCTGCGAGCGCCCTCTTCCAGGGCACGCTGGTCTTTGCCCGGCGGCACACGTTCGAAGATCTGATGGAAGTCTTCCTGAAGCGCCTCAAATCCTACGCGGATCAGAACTGGCCCGCGGAGGTGTCGCGTCTCGTCGCCGGCCGGCCGGTGCATTTCGCCGGTGCCAGCCCCGATCCGAAGCTTGCCACGGAACGCTACAATGAAGCGCTGACCCGGCTCGGCTTTCCCGAGATCCACTATGTCTACGAGCCGGTCGCGGCCGCCTATTACTTCGCCCAGACCCTGAAGAGCGATGCAACGGTGCTGGTGGCCGATTTCGGCGGCGGCACCACCGACTATTCGCTGATCCGCTTCGAACGCGTCGCCGGCAAGCTGAAAGCCACGCCGATCGGTCATTCCGGTGTCGGCATTGCCGGCGATCATTTCGACGCGAAGATGATCGAACATCTCGTCGCGCCGGAGATCGGCAAGGGCACGTCCTTCAAGAGCTTCGACAAGGTTCTCGAGGTTCCGACGAGCTATTACGCAAACTTCTCCCGCTGGAACCAGCTGTCGATCTTCAAGACCACGCGCGAGTTCAACGACCTGAAGTCGCTGGTGCGCTCGGCGCTCGATCCGGACAAGCTGGAACTCTTCATCGATCTGGTCGAGCATGACGAGGGTTATCCGCTCTACCAGGCGATCTCGGCCACGAAGATGGCGCTGTCGGGCGCCGACGAAGCCGAATTCAACTTCCCGCCGCTGGGCAAGGCCGGCAGGAAGACGGTCAGGCGCGCCGATTTCGAAACCTGGATCGCCGACGACCTCGCGCGCATCGAAGGCGCGCTGGACGAGGTGCTGACGAAGACCGACACCGCGCCTGCCCAGGTCGACAAGGTGTTTCTGACAGGCGGCACGTCCTTCGTACCGGCGGTGCGGCAGATTTTCACCCGTCGTTTCGACGGCTCGAAGATCGAGAGTGGCGGCGAACTCCTTTCGATCGCCCACGGCCTGGCGCTGATCGGCGAGAGCGACAATGTTGCCCAATGGGCGGCGTGAGCCTTTCCGGGTCGCATCGCCTCCGGTAAGGTGAACCGATGAACGCCGCCTCCGACCTCAACCCCGCCGAACTCGCCGCCCTCCTGCACTTCTATGCGGATGCCGGCGTCGACTGGCTGGTGGACGACGAGCCTGCGGACAGGATCGCCGAGTTCGAGGCCCAGAAGGCGGCCAAGCAGCAGGCGAGAGCGCCGGCCGCAGCCCGTGACGGCAGCGCCGCTGACGGTCCGCCCGGCGCACAGGCCGACGGCGGCGGAAACGCGGCACGGCGCGCGCCGGCATCGGCGACGTCCCCCTCGCCCGCCTTCGTCGCCGTACCGGATGGCGAAGCTGTCGCAGCGGCCCGTTCTGCCGCTGACGGCGCCCGTTCGCTCGCGGAACTCAAGACCGCGCTCGAAGCCTTTACCGGCTGCAACCTCAAGAACAGCGCCCGCTCGACGGTTTTCGCCAGCGGAGATACGGGCTCCGGCATCATG
>JBQGDG010000378.1:0-4428 GCA_052038935.1 Neorhizobium sp.
GTCCTCGGCAGTCATATCGGCCTCGGATCGGCGGCGAGCCGGACACTGGTCGAGGCGCTGCCGGCGACCATCCACATCACTGCCGCCGAGAGCGCGGCGGACAGGCTGCAATGGCTGGTGGAGGAATTCGTCACGGAAAGCTGCTCGGATGCTCCGGGATCGGAACTTGCCTGCACGACGCTTGCCAACCTCGTTTTCCTGCATCTGCTGCGACGTTACATCGGCGGGGCGGGAAACCTCGACGCCGGCTGGCTGCGGGCGATCTTCGACCCGCGGGTCGGGCCCGCGGTGCGCGCCATGCACGACGATCCGGCCCGTCTCTGGCAGCTTCGGGAACTCGCCTCCCTGTCGGGGATGTCGCGCACGTCCTTCGCCACGCATTTCCGGGCGGTTTCCGGCATGCCTCCGCTCGCCTATCTCACCCGGTGGCGGATGCATCTGGCGGAATGCAAACTGCGCGAAGGCCGGGCGCTGGTGGGCGAGATCGCCCGTTCGGTGGGTTATGAATCCGAGGCGGCCTTCAGCACCGCCTTCAAGCGGGTGGTCGGCCACTCACCCCGGCGAAAGGCCGCCTGAAACGGCTCAGCGCTTCGCCGCATAGAGGTCGGTCGGCGCGCCGTGCAGCATGACCTGCCGTTCGAAGATAAAGCCGCATTTTTCCAGCACCCGTCTGGATGCTGGGTTTTCGCTGCGTACGAGACCGACGATCCGCTGGGCGCAAAGATCGTCGAAGGCGAAGTCCAGCAGGTCGCAAACCAGTTCGGTGGCGTAACCCCGGCCCCAGCAATCGGGGTGGAGGTGATAGGACAGGTTGAGGCCGCCAAATCGCTCCGAGACCGTGACACCGGCGAAACCTATCGGGGTTTCGCCGGCAAGGACGGTCCAGCGGCCAAAACCGTGCTGCCGCCAGCGGGAGATATCGCGCGCCAGGCGGGCCGCGCATTCCGCCGGCGTGTCCGGACGCGGATCGGGGCGATGCGCTACCAGCTCCCGGCGGGAAAACAGCTCGGTCAGGAAATCCAGGTCTTGATCGGCGAGCGGCCTCATTGTCAGCCGGCTGGTGTGCCGTGACGGATGCGGCGCCTGGGCACTCTGTCCGTTGCCTTCCATCTTGATTGCTCCAATGCCTGGAACCGGGCGACGTCGCCGCATTGCGCAAAAGAAGAAGACAAAAGATCCCGGCAGGCAAGGGCAAAACGCCCGGCACTCCGCCGGGCGCCTCCGTTCCCGTCCGGCTTCAGGCGGCGGGAGCAAAATCGGTCGAGATCGCGACGGAGCGAAGCCGGGCCAGGAGTGCGGTGTCCGAAGCGATCTTGGCTTCGATGGCGGCAACCGTATCGCTGCCGAGCGGCAGGCGGACCGGCGGATTTTCCATGGCGACGAAATCGACGACCACATCGGCAAGCCTGTTCGGATCCCCCGGCTGGTTGCGGCTGATGACCCTGGCCTTCTCGCGAACCACGCCGGCGGTCCCCGCATAGTCGGCGATCTCGACGGGGCTGACGCTGAGCGAATTGCCCTCGAGGAAGTCGGTCCGGAAATAGCCGGGTTCGACGGCGGTGGCATGGATGCCGAGCGGGGCGAGTTCGTCGGCCAGCGCTTCCGTCAGCCCCTCGACGGCGAATTTCGTCGAGCAATAGACGCCGAACCCGGCGGCGCTGCGGTAACCGCCGATCGACGAGAAGTTCAGGATATGTCCGGAGCGCTGTCGGCGCATGTGCGGCAGCACGGCACGGGTGACGGCCAGCAGACCGAAGACATTGGTGCGATAGATCGCTTCCACTTCCTGCGCCGTGGCCTCCTCGACCGCACCGAGCAAGCCGAAGCCGGCATTGTTGACGAGAACATCGATGCGGCCGAAGCGGGCGACAGCCTCCCCGGCAGCCCGATGGGCCTGAGCCTCCTCGCCGACATCCAGTGCGACGGCGAGGAGGTTGGGATGGTCACCGAAGCGTTCGATGACCGTTTTCGCGCTGCGGGCGGTGGCGACGACGTTGTCGCCCTTGGCCAGAGCCTTTTCGGCGATGAGAGAGCCAAGCCCGCGGGATGCTCCAGTGATGAACCATGTACGCATCAGATTATCTCCTCTTTGGTTGGGCCGTTCCGGTGACCGGCGGCTGAGGAGATTTGTACTGCTGAGATGCTCATGAGATAATCGACTGGATTATCCTCGAATCGATGAGCATAATTCATCAATGGCACCAATCTCGCCGACCGACCTGTCGCCGTTTCTCGCGCTGGCCCGGCATGGAAGCTTCCGCAGGGCGGCTGACGACCTCGGCTGCACGCCGTCTGCGCTCAGCCATGCGCTGAGGGCGCTCGAGGAGCGGCTCGACCTGCGCCTTTTCAACCGGACGACGCGCAGCGTCGCCCTGACGGAGGCGGGCGAGCAGCTCCTGGCCCGCGTCGCTCCCGCCTTCCGCGATATCGAGGATGCGCTCGACGATCTCAACAATTTCCGCGGCACGCCGATCGGGCGGCTGAGGATCAACGCCTCGCGCCCTTCGGCGCGGATGGTGCTGCTGCCCCTCGCCGCCCGGTTTCTCGAGGCCTATCCGCGGGTCGACATCGAGATCGTCATCGACAACGATCTCGTCGACATGGTCTCGGCGGGCTTCGATGCCGGCGTGCGCTTCGGCGAAGTGATCGCCCAGGACATGATCGCCGTGCCGATCGGTCCGCGGCAGCGCACCGCGATCGTCGCCGCGCCTGACTTCTTTTCAAGGCATCCCAAACCGACGACACCGGAGCAGTTGAAGGGTCTCCCCTGCATCGGCTTCCGTTTCGGCAGCGGCCGGCTCTACGCCTGGGAATTCGAGCGCGGCGGCATCGACGTGAATGTCGAGGTCGAGGGCAGGCTGATCCTCGACGACCAGGACATGATGACGGATGCGGCGCTGCTCGGTACCGGCCTCGCGTTCACCTTCGAGGACCAGGTCAAACCCCTCCTCGATGAAGGCCGGCTGGTGCGGGTGCTGGAAGACTGGTGCCCTTATTATTCGGGCTTCTATCTCTATTATCCGAGCCGCCGCCAGATGCCGGCGGCGCTACGCGCCTTCGTCGATTTCGTCAGGTCGCAGCCTTAGCGATCCGCGAATCGCCGGCGAAGTCGGCCATCGAAAAGCCCAGCCGCTGGAGCGGGAAATCGCGGATCGCCTGAACGCCGGTGCGCGAGAGCCGGATGCGCCAGGTCTGCCTCTCGGACGGTTCGCGCGCGGCGAATGCTGCGGCCGAGAGGAGTGCGGCATTCATCCCGCCTTTCGGGTCGCGAACCGAGCGATAAAGGATCGCCTCCCCTCCCGCCTCGCGCAGGACGAGTGCAAGCGCCTGGCACGCGCCGTAGTCCTGCTTCTCCTCCCAGGCCGCCCGGTCGCGATCGAACGGCGGCAGGGTGAGATCGATCGCCCTTCCGCTCGCGACGGGAACGGCGAAGGCCGTATATTCGGCGGCGTTGGACGGCAGCGGCGTGGCGGGGGATTCGGCGAAGAACAGCAGCCGGTAGAAGGCCATTTCCGCGATTGCGGTCGCGATGTCGAAGGCGGCGTAATAGACGCCCGGCGTCTTGCCGGCCCGGCGGAAGCGGGAGCCGTGCGGATAGGCGGCATCGTAACGGAACGGCGTCTTCAGGAGATAGTCCAGCCCGTCGCATTCCGGCGGATAGGCTGGTTTCGTCTCCTCCAGAAGGTCTTCCAGCATTGCCTGTTCATCGACGCTGTCGACGAGCTTCATCGTCGAGACGCGATGCTGGGCCTCGACCAGCCGCCAGACGCTGCCCGAAAGCAGCCGGAATTCAGACGAGAGCGCGGCGGGCGTCCAGATAGGCAAGGACATCCGTCAACCCCGCGATGGAGAGGATCTTTTCAGCGGGAATGCCGCCGAGAGCCGCGTTGTGGTTCCTGAGCCAGGACCGCGCGACGGGTTCGTCGCCGCCGGTGATCGCATCCAGCGAGCGAAACAGGCGAATGAGGAGCAAAGCCAGTTCGAAGGGTTTCGTGCCCCGTTCGAGGAGATGCTCAAGCCGTTTCATGCGCGAAACCGAGGCCTCCGAAACGCCGACGACGCCGGCGAGGGCGCGCGCGTTGAGGCCGAGCCTTTCGGCGGCCGCAATGGTGGCCTTCGTCACCACCTGGGCCTCGGAAATGACGAGCGGAGATTCGGATAGCTGGGCCATGGATCATTCCTTTCCATGGAAACAATAGAGTCGATTATTTTCCGAAGACAAGGAGACGGCGGATGGCGGCCGGTCGCCGATGCGGCTATCGTTGCGCCGAGCGCCCGTCCATCCCGAGGGATAAACCATGCCTTCCCATGACCTGATGATCGCATTCTTTCTGACGACGGCGGTGTTCGCATACATTCCCGGCCCGGCGATGCTTTACGCCGTCGCGCAGACGCTGGCGCGCGGGCGGCGCGGCGGGCTGATGGCGA
>JBQGDG010000379.1:0-27695 GCA_052038935.1 Neorhizobium sp.
TCCTTGCTCGCGCCGTGTTCACCGGCGGCCGCTTCTTCCTTGTGGGCTTCGGCAGGCTCGGGGCCCTTCGGCGCGATCATGCTGCCGACGACCCAGCCGCCGCCGGCGCCGACCAGGGTAAGGATGGCAACCCCGGCGATCATCAGGATCGGCGATGACTTCTTCGCCCCGCCCGCTTCGCCGCTCTGTTCTTCTTCCGCCATGGTCTCTTCTTCCGGTTAGGCCGTCAGAACGGCGAGAACAGATCGACGACCTGCTGGCCGACCGGGGGCTGCTGCACCTCGGTCAGGCGGCCGCGGCCACCGTAGGAGATGCGGGCCTCGGCGATCTTGTCGTAGGAGATGGTGTTCTGCGAATCGACGTCCTGCGGCCGCACGATACCGGCGACATTGAGAATGCGGATCTCATGGTTGACGCGGACTTCCTGCGAACCGCTGATCAGGAGATTGCCGTTTTCGAGAATGCCGGTCACGACGGCGGCGACGAGCAGGTTCAGGGTTTCGGACCGTTTCGTCTTGCCCTTGCCCTGGGAATCCGTCTCGGAATCGGTACCGAGATCGCCGGTCGCGTCGGCCTCGGGCGTCCAGCCGAGGAAGTTGCCGATCGACAGGCCCCATTTCAGGTTGGTGGAGTTGGTCCGGCTGCGCTCCGTCTCGTTGTCGAAGTTCGCCTTGTCGTTGATGCGGATGTCGACCGTCAGGATGTCGCCGACATTGAGCGCGCGCGCGTCCTTGAAGAGCGCAGCCTGACTGTCGCTCCAGAGCGAATAGCCGCTCGCCATATGGCGTGGCTGTTTCGGATAGGAGGACATCTGCGGCGTCTGCGCATATTGCAGGCCGCTGCCGATCGGGCTCATGGAGGGCGCGTTGCCGATCTCCTTGATCGTCTGGCTCTGGCAGCCCGCCAGGAAGAGGACGGCCATGATGGCGGGAGCGCGTTTCGTCATGAGGGTTCTTTCGGGGATTGGGCGGATGCCTTGGACGTGCGGGGATCGGAGGCGCTGGAGATGATCGTCGAGATCATCCCCGCCTTCTGCGGATCCATTTCACTGAGAAAAAGGGCCGACTGTCGGGGCGGAAGCTGCATGATGATCGCCGCGGCGATTTCCATCCTCATCTCTTCCAGCTGCGGCGCGGCGGCATCGGGCTTCATGGTCTTGAAGATCTCGACGAGGCCGGCCTGCGCCCGCGCCAGGAAATCGTTGCGGCGTCGGAGCCAGTCCTGGTACTCGGCCGTCCGCTCCTCCAGGGTCTTCATGCGGCTATCGACATCCGCCTGAAGCTTTTCGAGCTCTTCCTTCTGCAGGAGGTAACGCTGGTCGCGGGCCGCATCGGCGATGTTGGTGCAGAACTTCTGGATCTCGTCCTGCGTCGACAGTTCGGAGACCGTCGCGGGCTGCTGCGCGTTGACCTGCGGCACGAGCAGCATCAGGCCACCGGCCAGCAGAAGCCTTCTCGCCAGCTTGCGGGATATGGTGATGGTGAAGAGCGTATCGTTCATTGCAGCACGAGCTCCGCCTGGAGAGCACCGGCGGACTTGATGCCCTGCAGGATGGCGATGATGCCGTCCGGCTTGACGCCGATGCTGTTGAGACCGGCCACCAGGGTGCGCAGATCCGGACCGTTGAGGATCGCGACCTGGCCGCCTTCCTTCATCGCCATGATGTCGGTCTGTTCCTGGACCGCCGTCTCGCCGCGCGAGAACGGTTCCGGCTGGACGATCTGCGGCATTTCGGTGACCTGCACGGTCAAAGTGCCGTAGCTGACCGCGACGCGGGAAACCTTCACGTCGGCGCCGATGACGATCGTGCCGGTGCGTTCGTTGACAACCACCTTGGCGGGCGTGTCGGTCTCGACGGCGAGGTTCTCGATCTCGGCCATCAGCCGGGTGAGATCGGCGGATTTCGGCTTCTGGATCACGACTTCCTGGCTGTCACGCGCCTCGGCGATCGGGCCGCCGTAACGGCGCGTGGCGAACGCGTTGACGGTATCGGAGATGCGAACCGAGGTCGAGAAGTCCGGATTGCGAAGCTGGAGGACGAGGTTGACCGCATCCTTGAACTTCGACGGCAGCTCGCGCTCGATGATGGCGCCGTTCGGTACGCGGGCGGCGGTGGTGACGCCTTCGGTCAGCGTCGCGGCCGCGCCCTGGGCGGAAAAGCCCGAGACGATAAGCGAGCCCTGGGCGACCGCGTAGATCTGGCCGTCGGCACCGGTCAGCGAGGTCATGATCAGGGTGCCGCCGCGCAACGAGGTCGCATCGCCCATGGAACTGACGTTGACGTCCATGCGGCTGCCGGGGCTTGCGAAGGGCGGCAGGTTGGCGGTGACCATGACGGCGGCGACGTTCTTCGCGTTCGACTGGCTGCCCTGGGTCGAAATGCCGAGGTTCTGCAGCATGGCGCGCATCGACTGGTCGGTGAAGGGCGAGGACCGCAGGCTGTCGCCCGACCCCTGCAGGCCCACGACGAGACCGTAGCCGATCAGCTGGTTGTCACGGCCGGACTGCAGCGACGCGATATCCTTGATCCTGGCGATGTCGGCGGCCGAGGCGACCTGCGTGAAAGCGGTCGTGACGGCGAAGGCCATGGCGGCAAGCAGAGCGGACAGTCTCATTTCGCCACGACCTGTATCGTTCCGTCCGCCATGACGGTGCCGTTCACGATGATGCCGGAATCGGTGTTGCGGACGCGGATGACATCGCCGACCGCCGCATCCTCGAGCGGGGTGCCGCCGGCAGATATGGTCATGCTTCCCATGGCGAATGTCAGCCGGATGGGGGATCCGCGCGTCACCGCATAAGGTTCGCGCAGCGAGGCCATGGTGATCGTGCGGCCCGGTAGGAGCGTCCGCTTGCTGACCATGCCGCTCACCTGCGACACCTTCTGGGCATAACCGCCGGCGAGATTGGGATTGGTCACGTCGACCTCCTCCACGCGATTGGCGGAGATGACTTCGCCGGGATAGATGATCTGCGTCGGGACGACGGCAGTTCCCATCTCCGCGAGGGCTGGCGCAGTCCAGGCGACGAGGCCCAGAGCGAGCCCCGCGGCTGCGATGCCTGCCTTCATTGCGTTTTTCCGGCCAAACTTCATGTCTGCCTCTCCTGTTTTTTTACTTCAGGTTCTTGCTGACGATCGATGCCATCTCATCTGCAGTGGTGATGACCTTGGAGTTCATTTCGTAGGCGCGCTGGGCGGAGATCAGATCGGTGATTTCCTTGACGGCGTCGACGTTGGAGGTCTCCAGATATCCCTGCTTGAGATAGCCGAAACCCGGATCCTCGGGCACGGCGGTGATCGCGTCGCCGGAGGCCGGCGTTGCGGCGAAAAGATTGTCGCCGAGCGGCTGCAGGCCCGCCTCGTTGACGAAGTTGGCAACCTGCAGCTGGCCGATTTCCTGGAACTGCGTGTCGTTGCCGAGACGGACCATGACCTGGCCGGTGCGGGTGATCTGCGTTTCGCTGACGTCGTCCGGGAAGGTGATGTTCGGCAGGACGGTATAACCGTCGATCGTTACCAGCTGTCCCTCGGCATTCTGGTTGAATGCGCCGGCGCGGCTGTAGAGCGTCGTGCCGTCCGGCGACTGGACCTGGAACCAGCCGCGACCGACGAGCGCGACGTCGAGCGGGTTCTCGGTATGGGTCAGCTGGCCCTGGGTATGGATGTTGCGCACGGCGGAAGTCTGCACGCCGAGACCGATGTTGGCACCTTCGGGAACGATGGCCTGGTTGGCGCGGTTCGGCACGCCCTGGGCGCGCTCGCTCTGATACAGGAGATCGGAGAATTCCGCACGGGCCCGCTTGTAGCCGGTGGTGTTGATGTTGGCGATGTTGTTCGCAATGACCTCGAGATTGGTCTGCTGGGCATCCATGCCCGTTGCTGCGACGGAAAGCGCTCTCATGTCTTCGTCCCCAGGTCCTAGATCTGCATCTTCGTGATTTCGAGATAGGCGTTCACCACCTTGTCGCGAAACGCCAGCGCCGTCTGAAGCGACTGCTGCGCCTCGAGAACCGCATCGACTACCTCGCGGGTGTTCGCCTTGCCCTGAATGGCCTTGAACGACATGGATTCAGCACCCTTGATGCTGTTCATGGTGTCGGTGGCCATGTTGCCGAGAATCTCGCCGAAATTCATGCCCGTGCTCTGGCCGGGCGTCAGCGCCGTCGTGCCGAGCCCCTGGGCGCCCATCGACGAATTGGTGACCGACGAGATGCCGTCGAGCCCCTTGCCGAAGGAAAGCGAGCTTACGTTCTGGATCTTGTCAATCATTGTCCGGCCTTCAGGAGATCGATGGTCGCGGCGACCAGTTCGCGGGTCTGCTTGATCGTCTGCAGGTTGGCGTCGTAGGAGCGGTTGGCCTCGCGCATGTCCGCCATCTCGATCAGCATGTTGACGTTCGGCAGCTTGACCATGCCCTTTTCGTCGGCCGCGGGGTGGTCCGGATCGTATTCCTCGACGAACTTGGACTTGTCGACGCCGATCTTCTTGACCGCGACGACATCGATGCCGTTTGCCCGGTCGAGCTCCTCACCGAAGGAGATCAGCTTGCGCCGATAGGGATCGGAACCGGGGGTATCGCCCGTGGAGCGGGCGTTGGCGATATTTTCGGAAACGATGCGCAGGCGCGTCGCCTGTGCCTCAAGCCCCGAACCTGCGATCTTGGAAGCGGCTGAAAGCGGATCCATTGCTTTACCTCTTGATTGTCAACAACATCATGCTGTGGAACGACTTCACCAGGCCGGCGCTGAGCTCGTACTGGCGTTTGATCTCACCGGTCTTGCTCAGCTCCTGAGACAGCGACACGGTGTTGCCGGATTCCTGGACGCCGATCTCCTTGTTGAGTTCGGAATCCTTGACTTCGACATCTTCGCTCAAGTCGTTGGAAGCGAAGTGGGCCGGATTCGTCCGAGCCATCGGAATGAAGGCCTTGTCGAGAACCGCCTCGAAAGGGGTGACGTCCCTGGCCTTGAATTGCGGAGTGTTGGCGTTGGCGATGTTGCCGGCAACGACTTCCTGCCTCACCGCGAGCCATTCGGCCTGGCGGGATGCGAGATTGAACAGTTGAATCGGCTGCATAGGCTTCTCTCCATCATCTGAATTGAACCTATGCCGGTAAGCTTGCGTCGGACTTACGGGCGTGCCGTCATCTGCTCCTGATAGATCTCGCCGCCGGAAGTAACGATGACCCAGCGGCCGTCGCGTTGCTCGAGCGTCGCCACCTTGCTGTTGTTGGGCAGGATCGAGCCGATCCGCACCATGTACATTCCCGCCCCGTCCTCGATGAGGGCGCGGCCGTTGGCGACATGCAGGAGACGGAAGTCGCCGCGGCCGGGCATCGGCTGCTCTTCGGGCATCGCTCCCCGCTCCTCGCGGCCGAGCGAGGAGACAGTCGTCGCCGTCGTCAGCGCATCGAGGGGATCGGCCGGTATCGTCTCGTCCTTGGTGCGGTCGGTCATCGCCAGCGGCGAGACGCTGAATACCTGACGGCCCGGCAGCGGCGGCAGGTCGCGGGTATGCTCCATCGGATCGATGCGCAGCCCGAACTTGTCTTCGTTGAAGAACACGTACCAGGGAAAGAAGGCCGAGGCGGTCGCCAGCGCGACGCCCGTGCCGACGAGAAGCCTGTCCGTCAGCCGGGATGCCGCCCGCTTCCTGGCGACCGTCATCTCCTGTTTTGGCTTGCTCATCGTCCGGTTACCTTCTTGCTATTGCCGTCTGGGGGTTCGGCTGCCCCGCAGCCGCCCGAAGCGCGTTGGCCAGATCCGCATATGCGTCCGCGGCGGGCTTCTCGCCCGGGCTCTGTTTCAGCACCTCGTAGATGACCGGAACCTGCTTGATCGCCATGTCGAGATCGGGATCGCTGCCGGGGCGATAACCGCCGATGAGACGCAGGTCGCGGGTCTCCTCGAACCGGTGGACCAGCGCCTTCAGCCGCGAGACCAGTTTCTCCTGGTCGTCCGTCCAGGCCTTGCGGGCAAGACGCGAGATCGAGGCCAGCGGATTGATGGGCGGGTAACGCCCCTCCTCCGCCAGCGAACGGTCCATGACGATATGGCCGTCGAGAATGCCTCGGGTGGAATCGGCGATCGGATCGTTGTGGTTGTCACCATCGACGAGGATCGAGATGATCGCGGTGATAGTGCCGGCGCCCTCCATGCCCGGTCCGGCACGTTCGAGCAGGCGCGGCAGTTCGGTGAAGACCGATGCCGGATAACCTCTGGCGATGGGCGGCTCGCCGGACGCGACGGCAACCTCGCGGATCGCGTGGGCGAAACGGGTGACGCTGTCGATGATGAAGAGGACGTTTTCGCCCTTGTCGCGGAAATGTTCGGCGATCGTGACGCCGACAAGCGGCGCCATCTTGCGCAGCATCGGGCTTTCGTCGCTGGTTGCGACCACGACGATCGACTTGGCCATGTTGTCGCCGAGCGTGTCCTCGATGAATTCGCGCACTTCGCGGCCGCGTTCGCCGACGAGCGAGATGACGACCTTGTCGAAGGCATCGGCGCGGGCGAGCATGGACAGGAGCGTCGACTTGCCGACACCGGAACCGGCGAAGATGCCGAGGCGCTGGCCGAGGCAGAGCGGCGAGAAGATGTCGATCGCCCGCACGCCGGTCTTGAAGCCGGTTTCGACACGGCTGCGTCTCATCGAAGGCGGCGCGGTCGTGTTGATCGGACGGGCGTTCAGTCCGTTCGTCAGCTCTCCCTTCCCGTCGATCGGCTTGCAAAGCGAATTGATCGTGCGGCCGCACCAGCTGTCGTCGGGCGCGACGCGGAAGGCGCCCTTGCGGATGACCGTGTCGCCGATACCGATCGGCTCGCCCGGTTCGATCGGGCAGACATAGACGAGATCCGGCTCGACACGGGCGACTTCGCCCAGATGCAGGCCGGTGGCGGACCGATGTCCGACGAACTCACCGAGCCGGACGTGTTTGGAAAGGCCGGCAACGGTATAGTGACCCGCCGCGATGGTGCGGACGTTGCCGCCCTGTGCGACCGTCTCGGCCGGGTCGGAATAACGGTTCGCCAGGCCGGCGAGCCGCGCCAGCCTGCTCGAAGCGACGACGCTCTGGATAGCGCCCTGTGCTACCGGAAACTCCCTCATCAGGCGTTGGAGCCGCCGAGAATCTTGATGGCGCTATCGAGCGCCGTCTCGCTGTCGCGCATCAATGCGGAAATGCTCTCGAAGGCGCGATTGACCTGGATGAGCTGCGTCATCTCGCTGATGCCGTTGACGTTCGACTGTTCGATATAGCCCTGTGTGACGGAAGTATCGAAGCGGTCGATCACCGGCTGCGGGTTCTCGACGGGGATCACGCCCTCGTTTTCGTAACGGTTGAAGCCCTTGGAGATATCGGCAGTGAAGAGGCCGAGCGTCGCCACGATCTGGTCGTTCTGGCGAATGACGCCGTCGGCGCCGACGGTTACGTCGCCGGCATCGCGGTTGAGCTGGATCGGCGCGCCGCCGGCGTCGAGCACGGGGAAGCCGCGCGTCGAGCGCAGCTGGCCGGTCTCGTCCATGGTGAAACGGCCGTCGCGCGTCAGAACCTGGCCGGCGGGCGTATCGATGCCGAACCAGGCATCGCCCTTGATGGCGAAATCGAGCGGATTGCCCGTCTGCTGCAGCTGGCCGGTGCGGGTCGACATGTAGTCGTTGCCCTGCGAGACGAAGGCGACCTTCGCATTGATGTTGTTCTTGGTCTTGCTCAGGACCTCGTCGAACTTCACTTCGGTGGACCGGAAGCCGACGGTGTTCATGTTGGCCATGTTGTCGGCGATGGTGTTCAGGCGGCGCTCGAGCGCGATCTGGGACGAAATACCGACGTAAAGTCCGGACTGCATATCATTTGCCTCCGAGTTTAAGATTGTTGATCGAGATCAGGAGATCCGTGGAAATGCCGCTCGAGGAGGGCGTGAAAAGGCTGAGGGCGTCATAGGTCGAGGTGGAGTTTTCGAGTTCCCACATCGCGGTGAACCGCTCCAGGAACTTGCCGACCTTGGCCGGGTCCTGAAAGTCGTCGAGATCGATCGCCTCTTCGATATATTCGGCCTGACGGTCGATATCGGCGCCGATGATTTCATCGGGCATCTGGAAGGTCGTGCGGATGACTTCGGCGAGCGCATCGTCGGCGAGAATCTCGTAGCCGGACTTGATGGTCGGCGCCGTGCGCTCGAAATAGAGTGCGAGACGGACGCCCATGTTGTCGGCGCCGGCCTCTTCCTCGAGCGTCTGCCGCTGGAACCGGTCGACCACGCCCTTCTGCGCCGCATCGAAGGCCGTCGCGGCCTCGCCGTAGGCGGCGAAGTTGAGCGACTTGACCAGCGAGGAATAGCGGTTGTCGGAAAGCTTGTTTGCAAAGGCGTCATCGCCTTCGATACCTTCGGTCAGCACCTTGCGGATGAAGGCCTTGGCGTAGGCCATGTCTTCCAGGCCATGGGCCTTGAGCGCGAAATCGTAGATCCGGCTGTCGGCCATGAAGTCGTCGACCGACTTTATCGAGCCGATATTCTCGAGATAGTACTGGCTCTCGCGGGCGACGTCCGGCTTCTCGGCAACACGGGCAAGCGACTTCGGCAGGTCGCGGCTGATCGTCGCGTAACTGGTATAGGTCGTGATCACGGATGATACCCTGCCCGGCGGAGAGCGGCCGGTCGCGCATGGAACGGTCCATCCGCTCCTGTCAGCGCGAAACTATGGGTGAAGACTTGCGCGAGGCTGTTCGGCGGGGCAGCGGGCAAAACCATGCTGCGGCGCATATGAGAACCAGCCTCACGCAAGCCAAGCGCCGTATCCCGAAGGCCGAACGAACAAGATCGGGCACAGGTACGCGATGAATATTGTTATCGGATTTGTCATTACCGTCGGCTGTATTCTGGGCGGCTTCATGGCCATGGGCGGTCACGTCGACGTCCTTTTCCAGCCCTACGAGCTTCTGATCATCGGCGGGGCCGGCCTCGGCGGTTTCATCATGGCCAACCCGATGAAGGTCGTGAAGGATTCGGGAAAGGCTCTCGGGGAAGCGTTCAAGAACGCCGTGCCGAAAGAGCGTCACTATCTCGACGTGCTCGGCTGCCTCTATTCGCTGATGCGCGACCTGCGGACCAAATCCCGTAACGAGATCGAGGCGCATATCGACAATCCGGAAGAATCCTCGATTTTCCAGGCCGCTCCCACGGTATTGAAGAACAAGGAACTGACGGCTTTCATCTGCGACTACGTCCGCCTGATCATCATCGGCAACGCAAGGTCGCACGAGATCGAAGCCCTGATGGACGAAGAGCTCGACACGATGCTCGCCGACAAGATGAAGCCCTATCACGCGATCACCGCGATGGGCGATTCCTTCCCGGCCATCGGTATCGTCGCAGCGGTTCTCGGCGTCATCAAGGCCATGGGCAAGATCAACGAGAGCCCGGAAGTGCTGGGCGGCCTGATCGGCGCCGCGCTCGTCGGCACCATGCTCGGCATCTTCCTGTCCTACTCGCTCTGCAATCCGCTGACCTCGCAGGTCAAGATCGTGCGTTCCAAGCAGCACCGCCTCTACGTCATCGTCAAGCAGACCCTGCTCGCCTACATGAACGGCTCTGTCCCGCAGGTCGCCCTCGAATACGGCCGCAAGACGATCACCAGCAAGGAACGTCCGTCCATCGACTCGGTCGAGCAGGAAATGATGAACCCCGGCGGTGAAAAGGCGGCATGAGCATGAGCACTGACGCTGTTACGGTACAGCCTTCGATGGATCACGCACTTCTGGCAAAGCTGACCGGCGGCCTGGGTGACCGGGCGACGATCGAAAAGATCAGCGGTGATTTCGGCACGCTCTACGCGGAATTCCTGCCGGATGTCTTCCAGAGCGAGACCGGTATCGCCATCACCGTGTCTTATGCGGGATGCAAGTCCGGGCTGATGACCGACCTGATCGCCGACCTCGGCGATACGTTCGCGCTGGCAGACGGATCGCTTCGCAACTGGTCGCCGAATTTCACGCTCGCCTGCGGCAACAGCTTCGTCATCGGGTTGATGGAAATGATGCTCGGTGCGGAAGCCGAAAGCATAACCCAGCCGATCGAGCGTCCGCTTTCGGATATCGAACTCGACCTCGCGACCATGGTCTTCGACCGGATCGCCAACGTGCTGCGCTCCGGCGTCAATGCGCCGGGCGGCTTTGAGGCGCTTCTCGAACGACCGCATAATGCCGAGGACAGGCAGAAACACGACACGGCCACACTGCCGGAATTCGGAGTGACGATCCGCCTCGGCATCGAACTCGGGACCGTCAAATCGGAATTTGCGCTTCTCATTCCCCAGCGCGCCTTCCTCAAGACCGTGGTCCAGATCCCGCGCCCGAAGGGCCAGTTGCCCAAGAGCAAGCAGGAATGGGCGGACCGGATGAACGAACAGGTGCGCCGGTCGCAGATCACGCTCGAAGCCCGCATCCGTCTGCAGCAGCTGACGCTCGGCACCGTTTCCCGCCTGGCGGCCGGCGACGTCATCGCCTTCCAGGACAAGGACGACATCAAGGTTCAGGTCAGCGCCAACGGCAAAGACATGTATTCGTGCGAATTCGGACGCTCCGGCGAACGCTATACAGTCCGTGTAAAGGATAACATCAGCACGGACGACGAGATTTTAAGACATCTGATAGGTTAACTCAGAACCATATTTTTTGCTCAAGGCAGGCTGACGCAAGTTTCAACGGGAATAATGGTTTCATGGCTACGAAGAAGACACCACTCACTGAGGACGACTCCCTGATGCCGCTCGGCAACGATATCGAGCTGGACCAGGCAATCGACGATCTGCGCGGCGTCCTGAAGGCGGATGCAGACAGTTCGGGCTCCGATTTCGGTGCCGAGTTCGGCGCATCGGCGACGGAATTTCCCGAATCCCCGAGCGCGTTCGGCGGCATGCTGGAAGACGGAACCGATACGTTCGGCGGCGGGGCGTTCGGCGGCTCGTCCGATTTCGCCGGTTCGGATTTCTCCGGTAGTGAAACGAGAGAGCCCGGTAGTGCCCTGACGGCCAACATCGATCTCATCATGGATATCCCGATCGATGTCGAGATCGTTCTCGGCACGAGCCGGATGCAGGTATCCGGCCTGATGAGCCTGGAGGAAGGTGCGACCATCGCCCTCGACAAGCGGATCGGAGAGCCGGTCGAAATCATGGTGAACGGCCGCCGCATCGGCAAGGGCGAGATCACCGTACTGGAAAATGACGATACCCGCTTCGGCGTGAAACTGACGGAAGTCTTGAGCGCCAAACGAACCTGATCCCGATGTAGGGACAAGAGGCAAGACCATGATGGACTTTGACGATTTCGGGGGCGCTCTTTCAGCGAAACCGTTATCCCGTGACGAGAAGGCGGCGGCCGTGTTGCTTGCTATGGGCAAGGACGTGGCCGGCAAGCTCCTGAAGTATTTCACCCAGGGCGAGCTGCAGACGATCATCGCCTCCGCCCAGACCCTTCGTGCGATCCCGCCGGACGAGCTGCTCCAGCTCGTCAACGAGTTCGAGGACCTGTTCACCGAAGGCACCGGCCTGATGGACAACGCGGCCGCGATCGAGGGCATCCTCGAGGCCGGCCTGACGCCGGAAGAGGTCGACGGCCTTCTCGGGCGCCGCACCGCCTTCCAGGCCTACGAGGCATCCATCTGGGACCGTCTGCAGGATGCCGACCCGGCCTTCGTCAGCAAGTTCCTGTCGCGCGAACACCCGCAGACCATCGCCTACATCCTCTCCATGATGCCTTCGTCCTTCGGTGCGAAAGTGCTCATGCAATTGCCGGAAAGCCGCCGGCCCGACATCATGAACCGTACGGTCAACATGAAGTCCGTCAGCCCGAAGGCCGCGCAGATCATCGAAAACCGGGTCATCGAGCTCATCGAAGCCATCGAGGCGGAACGCAACAACACCGGCACGGCGAAGGTTGCGGAACTGATGAACGAACTCGACAAGAAGCAGGTCGATACGTTGCTCGACTCGCTGGAGACGATCAGCAAGGACGCAGCCACCAAGGTCCGCCCGAAGATCTTCCTGTTCGAGGACCTCATGTACATGCCGCAGCGCAGCCGCGTCATGCTGCTCAACGACGTGGCCGCGGACATCCTCACCATGGCTCTGCGTGGTGCGAGCGCGGAGATCAAGGAATGTGTCCTGTCGTCGATCAGCCCGCGCCAGCGCCGCATGATCGAAGCCGATCTCGGCGTCCAGGGTGCGGCGCTCAACCCGCGCGAGGTGGCGATCGCCCGTCGCGCCGTCGCCCAGGAAGCCATCCGGCTCGCCAATGCCGGCCAGATCCTGCTCAAGGAAGAAAAGAAGGACGCCGAGGAAAAGAGTTCCGAGGCCGCCTGACGAACGTCTTGCACGAGGAAGGAAGCGGAGCAGCCGGTCTGCTCCGCTTTCGCGTTTCCGCCGGTCATCCCCAGTCTTTATATTGACTCGATTAGCGCATAGCGGCGCATCGGATAAAATCGTTTCGCCGCGCGACCGATTCGCCCGAGGGATGACGCCTTGTCGGATGAAGATAAAGACAGCAAAACAGAAGACCCTACTTCGAAACGGCTGTCCGAAGCCGCCGAGAAAGGTAACGTTCCTGTTTCGCGCGAAGTGCCGCTTTTCGCCTCGACGCTCGCCTTCTATGTCTTCCTCGTCTTCTTCCTGCCCTCCGGCTTCGGCCATGTCGGCACGATCTTGAAAGACCTGTTCTCGCAGCCGGATCAGTGGCGGCTGGAGAACTCGCACGACGTCGTCTCGCTCGGGGTCTATATCGCCTGGGCGGTGGCCGCCTTCATGGCCCCGCCCCTGCTGCTGTTCATGCTCTTCGGCCTGGTGGCGTCGCTCGGGCAGAACATGCCGTCCTTCGTGCTGGAGCGCGTGCGCCCGAAAATGGAGCGGGTATCGCCGGTGAAGGGATTTACCCGGATCTTCAGCCTTCCCGGCTTCGTCGAATTCGGCAAGTCGCTGTTCAAGATCCTCGTCGTCTCGATCATCATGTATTTCGCGCTGCGAGGCGAGTTTTTCGGTTCGCTCGATGCGATGTTCTCCGATCCGCAGGTCATTCTGGTCAAGCTCAGCACCATCGTCCAGAAGATGGCGATCGTCCTGCTGCTGTCGGCGGCGCTGCTTGCCGTCGTCGACGTGATCTGGACGCGCCGTCACTGGTACAACCAGCTCAAGATGACGAAGCAGGAAATCAAGGACGAGCACAAGCAGGCCCAGGGCGACCCGATCGTCAAGCAGCGACAGAGATCGGTCGCGCGTGACAGGGCGCGGCGGCGCATGATCAACAACGTCCCCCGCGCCACGCTCGTCATCGCAAACCCGACCCACTATGCGATCGCATTGCGCTATGTGCGTGAGGAAAACGACGCTCCGGTCGTCGTCGCCAAGGGCCAGGACCTCATCGCGCTGAGAATTCGCGAGATGGCGGAGGCCAACGACATTCCGGTTTTTGAAGATCCGCCCCTGGCTCGCTCCATGTTTGCGCAAGTCTCGGTGGATAGTGTCATCCCACCAGTCTTCTACAAGGCTGTGGCAGAACTCGTGCACCGGATCTACGCATCCCGGTTGCCCAGGAAACGGACACGCTGAGCGTCATGAAAAAATGCACCTACTCCGCCGAACGGGAACGTATCGTCGCCACCGCCATCAGCCCGGTTGCTTCGGAACTGCGGCTGCTGGATGCCGGCGACCTCATCTCGCTCCTGCGGTTCGAGTGCTATAGCAGCCTTGCGGACCTCGTCGAATCCGCAGCAGAACTCTATTTCCATCCCGGCACGATCAGCTTCGGTTCGGGGGGTGACTATGCGCTGGAATGGGGTGGCACCCCGACGGTCACGCTCGACCTGGAAATCAAGCCGCGCGGCGTATCCGTCTATGCACGTCTGCGGTTGACGGACCTGCAGGCGGGGCTGGAAATCGACCATATCTCGTTTCAGAATCCGTCCACCAATCCGGACGAGAACACCGCATTTCTCGAGCGCAGCCTGCGCGAGGCGAAATTCGTGACCGGTGAACAGCTGGCTCACTGATCCGGACCCGCAGCCGTTCCCCGCGGCGGGCCGACGGCACGTCCCTCGCGTCAGCTTTCAGTGGATGTAGCCGAGGCGGATCGCCTTGGCGATCGCCTGGATCCGGTTGACGGAATCGAGCTTGATCGTCGCCGATCCCAGATAGGCGTTGACGGTATGGACCGAAAGGCCGAGCTTTTCGGCTATTTCCTCGCTGATCCGGCCGTCGCCCGCCAGCTGCAGGCAGGCGATCTCGCGTTCGCTCAACGATTCGGCCGGCACGCTGCGGCGCTCCTCGAGCGCCAGCAGATCCATCATCACCTGGCAGCTTCGCACGTGCTGGTCGATGATCAGGTCGCTGCTGAGATCGAGAGCCTGGGCCAGGAAGGCGACATAACCGTTCCCGAGCGCACCGAGCCTGACCGGAAACGCGATGCCGGAAAAGGGGACGAGCTTCGGATCGAGGCGGCGGACGAGATTGTTGAGATCGCCGGCATCGGCGATGCTGGCATTGTCGGTGCCCGCCCAGATCAGCGGCAGCAGCGACATGTCGATATGGTCGAGAAGGAGGTCGCCGTAGGCTTCCAGCAGCTGCTCCTGATGATCCGTCCCGCCGGTGCCCCAGTTCTCCAGTTCGCAGACCAGCTTGCGCTTGTTGGGCATGCCCGCGCCCGTGACCCGCAGGACCGCGAAATTGCGCGCCCTGAGGGACTTTTGCATGGCAACCAGCTTCGGGAAGATGTCGGATCTGCTGGCGGCTCGCTGCATGCGGAGATACTGGATGTTGTTCGGTCCGTCCGCCATGCCGCCACGCGAATGTCCCATGTCCCGCCTTCCTATACCAGATTGTTGCGCACTGCGTAGGCAATGGCTTCCGACCGGGTCTTCGTCGCGGTCTTGCGCATGACGCTGGTGATGTAGTTGTTGATCGTGTTGCGGGAAATGCCGAGGATGACGGCGATCTCGTCGCTGGTCTTGCCTTCGGCTATCCAGAACAGGCACTCCAGCTCGCGCTCGGTCAGTTCGAAGTCGCGCTCCGACCGGGCGTCGTGGGCCTCGACGAAGCTTGCGCCATAGGCGGCGAAGAGCCCGACTTCCTTCAGCCGCTCCTGCGACAGGATGATCCCGTCGGCGAAGAGCAGCATGAGGGAGAAACGGATACGGCCGACGCAGAACATCAGCGCGCAATATTGCCGGCTGATATCTTCCGGCGGCGAGGCGTCGTCCGGCAGCAGCGCGAAGCTCGGCGTCAGCAGTGAAAGACATTTCTCGAGTTCGGTGGATCGGGCGTATCCGCTCGCGAGCTCCGAACTCAGCCGCCGCACAAGATCGAAGGGCCAGTTGGACGTGACGATGAAATCGAGGCCCTGCTCCTGCACGAGGTCATAACGCGCGAGAAGGAAATGGGAGGCGCCGACATAGTCCGCCAGCAGCTTCATCACGGCCTGGACGTTGTTCGACGCGACCGCGACGCCGAGGCGCCTGACGAGCTGTTCGCGCGAGAGCACCTTCCCGGCCGCAGGGTCAGATCCGGCATCCGCCCGTGCTGTCATCTTCTGACCCGGCAATTCCATTTCCTACTGCTCCCCGACGCCATTCCAACTGCAAAGCCTACCTGCAGTTCCGACAGGCACCCGATCCAAGAGGTTTCGCCTTGATCATTCCGCGATGGCGAGGTGAAGAACCGCACCAAAGAGACCGCATGCACCCATGTCGCAATCGCTAGGCTATCTGCCAGGCGAGCTACAACCGACCGCACGAATCATAGTGATCTTAGGCAAGCGTCGGTGAATTACCATGCGGCAGGCCGATCTTTTCCGGCCGCGACCCGGTTTTGCACGTATCAATGCCACGTCGCGCAGCCATCCGAGGGGCGAAAACAAATAAAAAAGGGCCGAATTGTGTCGGCCCTTTCGATTATCATATTTTCGTGAGACTTGCTCAGGCTGCCTTGTCCACCGCCCATTTGCGGAGAATCTTGGCGGCGCGCTCCTCGGAGATCTCGACCATGCGGGCGAGCCGCTTCTCCGGGCCTTCCTTGACGCGGCGGTTGAAACCGCCCTCGTCCGCTCCGCCGAGGAGGTCGTCGGAACTGTCGAAACCGAAGTCGGAACCGAACCCGTCCATGAGGGCCGGGCTGCCGCCGGGCGAGAAGTCCGGCAGTTCCAGGCCGACACCGTCGCCCGTGGTCTCGCCCGCCGCCGAGGTTCCGCCGACGGTACGCACCAGGGGCCGCAGACCGAGCCAGACCACGAGGAAGGCGACGATGACGAAGGCGATCGAGTTGATGATCCCGCCGATATTGCGGCTGAGCGTCTCCATGATGCCGGGGCCTGCCGCGGCTTCGTCGAGCAGCTGGGTTTCGAGGAAGTCCATCGCCGTCAGGGTCACCACGTCTCCGCGGGTCTCGTTGAGGCCGGCGGCGGAGCTCACGATCTTCTGCATCTCGGCGAGATAGGCGTCGACCTTGGCCTGGTCGGCCGGCTCGCCGACCATCTGGGCGATACGACCCTTGTTGACGACGACGGCGATGGAGATCTTGTCGATCTGATAGCCGTTGCGTGTCGTGGCGGTGGTCTTCTGGTTGATCTCGTAGTTGGTCTGTTCTTCACGCTTGTCCGATTTATCGGACGACTGCGGGCTGGCGCCGCCACCGGCTTCCGGAGCAGCCTGAGGCACGTTCTGCTCCACCGTCGCAGCGTTGTCGTTCTGCGTCTGCTGCGACTGCTGCGCCTCTTTCGTCGTGCGGACGGACCGCTCGACGCGGGAATTCGGGTCGAAGACTGTTTCCTGGATCTGCTGGCTGTCGGTATTGAGCGATGCGGTCACGCTGGAGCGGAAGTTGTCCATTCCGAGGAACGGCGCCAGCGCCTTGTCGATATTCGTCTCGATTTCCTGCTGGACCGACTGCACGATGCCGAGCGAGCGGTTCATCTGGTTGTTGCTGCCGTCATCGCCCGAAGCGAGAAGCTGGCCGGTGGAATCGAGGATGGTGACGTCGTCGGCATCGAGGCCGGGGACCGCGGAGGCGACCATATGGCGAATGGAAGCAGCGGCCTTGCGGCCGGCTGTCGAGCTTGCCCGGATCATCACGGAGGCCGTCGGCTTCTGCTCACCGCGCCGGAAGTTTCCGACATCGGGCATGACGATATGGACGCGTGCCGCCGCGATGCCGCTGATCTGCTGGATGGTCCTGCCGATCTCGCCCTCCAGGGCGCGGACGCGCGTGACTTCCTGCATGAACGAGGTCAGGCCGAGCGAGCCGACGTTGTCGAAAAGCTCGTAGCCGGCATTGGCGCTGTTCGGGAGACCGCGTTCGGCCAGCAGCAGGCGCGCGCGGCCGGTCGAGCCGACTGGTACCTGGATGCTGGCGCCATCCGCCCCGACCTCGAACGGCATGTTCGCCTCGGCGAGCGCGATACTGACCTGGTTGAGATCGGTCGTCTCGAGACCGACATAAAGCGTCTCGTAAGCGGGTTTGTTGACATAGATCGCGGCCGCCAGCACCAGGGCGACCGAAACGATCCCCGCGGAGGCCAAAGCGATGAGCCTGGTCTGGCCCAGACTCGCCAAATTCTTAAAAATATTCTGAAATTGAGCTAACAGATTCATTCTGTTCCCACATCGCCGAACACGGTTATAGAGCCAACGCCCGAGGCCACCTTAGGGCGCGAAGCTTGTGCGAGCATTTCGGCGGTAGGAATTGGTCAGACGGCCGGCGGTCCCTCATGGACGGCGCGGCGGGGGATCGATCGGATCCTAGAAGAGGTCGAAGTCGCCGGCCGCCTTGCTGAGCGGCTGGGAATGGCCGTGGCGGAGGCCGCTGGCCAGGGATTTCTGCATGTCCGCCAGCTTGACGAGGCTCAGCGCCGTCGAAACGTCGACGGTCCATTCGTCGGGAATGGTCGCGGTGATCGTATCCATGAATTCGGCAAGGCCGCGCGTCTTCTGCACGGCGAGGTCGATACCCTGCAGGATCTTCATGCTGTCCGGCGAATTGAGGATTTCCGGTCCGCCCAGTTCGAGGATCTGCGGTTCGATGCGCTCGATCAGGTAGGCGACGTCGTGAAGTTCGGAAACCAGCCGCATCAGCACGTCGGGCAGGGCTTCCTCCGGGACAGCGAGCGGCGGCGAAATGATGTCGTTCATGGCTATCCCCGGCAGATTTGGAAAGAGATCAGAAGAATTCGATGGCGTTGTCGACCGGCTTCGGAGGCGTGCGGGCCGGCCGCTGCTCGAGGGCGACCGTTCGCTGCGTCTCGGCGCCCGTCAGCGGATATTGCCTGGCGCGGCCGCTTACCGGCCAGTATTCGAGCTTGCGGCCGTGGTCGCCGCCCGTGGACGAACCGACGACCTGGATGCCTTCGTCCCGGAGGAACTGCATGGCGAAAGCCGCATTCTGCTCGCCGACATTCGAGAAGCTGGCGATGGTTTTCGCACCGCCGAAAATCTTGGCTTCCAGGCGATCACGGCGGGCCCCCTTCTTCAGCAGCCCGTTGATCAGAAGCTCCATCAGATGGACGCCGTAGCGTGTGGCGTCTCCACCCGACGCCATGGCCCCGCCCGAGCCCGGCAGAAGGAAGTGGTTCATACCGCCGACGCCGGCGACCGGGTCGCGAAGACATGCAGCCACGCAAGATCCAAGGATCGTCGACAGCACGACGTTCGGGTCGTCGACGACTTTGTATTCCCCCTGAATAATATGGACACGCTTGGCCGCAACGGCTTCGTTCATTTGAGGGCTCCGAACACCGCCTCGATGGCGGCCTTCATCTTTTCGATGGTGAAGGGCTTGGCCAGAACGTTGTTGGCGCCGAGCTGCGCGGCCTTCTGCACCAGCGCCCGGTCTCCCTGGGCGGTCAGGATGATGAAGGCGGCCTTCTTGGTGCTCGGATTGGCGCGAACGGCCTGCAGGAAGCCGATACCGTCCATCTTCGGCATGTTGAAATCCGAGATGACCAGATGATGCGGCTGTTCGGCCATGATCTTCATGCCCTGCTCGCCGTCGCCGGCAGCGGTGATCTGCTTGAAGCCGAGCTGGGTCAGGGCGTCGCTGAGCAGCAGGCGGCTGGTGACCTGATCGTCGACGATCAGAACTTTGATTTTTTCAGCGAGAGACATTTATTCGGTACCTTCTTTTCGGGCGGCAGTTAATTTCAAGACTTCTTCTCCAATGGAGCCCAATGGCAGCTGCTGCTCGACGGCGCCCAGTTCATGGGCAACCCTCGGCATGCCATAGACCACACAGGTCTTCTCGTTCTGGCCGATGGTGCGGGCACCTGCGCCTCGCATTCTCAGCAGTCCGGAAGCCCCGTCGCGCCCCATGCCGGTCAGGATCACGCCGACCGCGTTGCGGCCGGCCAGTTCCGCGACCGAGTCGAACAGGACATCGACGGACGGCCGGTGGCCGTTGACGGGTTCCTTCTCGACCAGTCGGCAGCATGGCGCTGACGGGTTCGCCACCTGCAGGTGCCGGTCGCCACCGGGCGCGAGATAGATCTTGCCGATCTCGAGACGCGCGCCATCGGTAGCCTCCTGCACCACAGGAGCGCAGATACGATTAAGCCGTTCAGCAAAACTTTTGGTAAACGTGGACGGCATATGTTGAGTGATCACCGTCGGAGGGCAGTTCTGCGGAAATTTCTGCAGCACGGCGATCAGGGCCTCGACCCCGCCGGTCGACGAACCGATGGCGACGACCTTGCGGCCGACCCGGTAATCACTCGCCGCCTGTGCCACCGGCGGAGCCACGGAAGCCGAGGTCCACTTGCGCCCCGACCGGGCCGCGGCCTTCACCTTCTCTGCCAGATCCATGAACGGACGGGAATCGCCCGGCACCGGTTTGCCGACACAATCGAAGGCACCGATCTCCAGGGCAGCAAGCGTCGCATTGGCGCCGTGATGGGTCATGGTCGAGACCATGATCACCGGCATTGGGCGCAGTCGCATGATCTTTTCGAGAAATTCGAGCCCGTTCATGTTGGGCATCTCGATGTCGAGCGTGACGACGTCGGGATTGAGCTGCTTGATCGCGGCGCGCGCCTCCATTGCGTCGCCCGCCTGGCCGATGACGCTGACGTCCGGATCCGAATTCAGCACGGCGGTGATCAGGCCGCGCATGGTCGGCGAATCGTCGACGACGAGAACCCGTGCAGGAGCGCCCATTATTTTCTGCCCCCATGCTTGCCGATATAGCGGTAGGTGGTGATGCCGATATTGTCGAACAGGTTCTTGGCGTCGCCGGAAACCCGCTCGGAATGGCCGATATAGAGATGGCCGGCATCCGGCAGCAGCGAGGCGAAGCGCGACCAGATCTTCATCTGCGTCGGTTCGTCGAAATAGATCACCACGTTGCGGCAGAAGATGACGTCGAAGCCGCCCTTGAAGGGCCATTGTGCCATCAGGTTGAGTTCGTTGAAGGTGATGAGCTTCTTGACGCGATCGTCGATCTGGAACTTCCGGCGGCCGTTGACGTCGACCTCGCGGAACCACTGCTTGCGCATGGCCGGCGAAACGCTTTCGAGCGCCCCCTCGTCATATGCTCCGGCGCGGGCCGTCTCCAGGATCTTCGGATCGATGTCGGTCGCCAGGATACGGAAGTCGTAGTCCGCCGCATTGGGCAGCAACGACATGACCGTCAGGGCGATCGAATAGGGCTCCTGGCCGTCCGAGCAGGCGGCGGACCAGATGCGCACCCGCCCGCCGCTCCTGGCGCGAGCGATCAGACCCGGCAGGACGTCGTCGCGGAGATGCTCGAAATGGTGGTTTTCGCGGAAGAAGCGCGTGAAGTTGGTGGTGAGGTGCGACAGCATCTCGCGACGGACGCCGGCGCCTTCGGGAGAGGACACCAGCGTGCAGTATTCGCGGAAACCCCTCAGGCCCAGATTGCGAATATGCTTCGAGAGGCGCGAATAAACGAGCGAGGCCTTGGAATCGTTGAGGTAGATCCCGGCATCGGCATAAATCATCGCTGCAATGTCGGTGAGGTCGCGGCGGGTCAGCGGATATTCCCCGCTCGCCAGAACCTCATCCGGCGACTGCCGGCTTTCCATCGCGCCCAACGGCATCATGCAGCTTCACTTTCTTTCTCAAGGGCCTTTTCGGGAAAGAGCGCATCGAGTTCGATCAGGCAGATCATCCGCCTGTCGATCGCCAGGATGCCCCTCGCGTACTGCTTCTCGAGATCCGAAGAGATCTCCGGAACTGGCTGGATATTATCGTCGGTAATCGTAAGAATATCGGAAACGGCCTCGACCAGGAGACCGACGATACGGGTCTTGACCTGCGCGACGATGATGACGTGGCGCGCCGTCGGTTCGGCATCCTTCATGCCGAGCCGCGCCGACAGGTCGACGATCGGCAGCACGGCGCCGCGAAGGTTGATGACCCCGAGAACGTAGGACGGCGCGTGCGGCATCGGCGTCGCGGGCGTCCATCCGCGGATTTCGCGGACGGACATGATGTTGACGCAAAACTCCTGGTCGCCGATGCGGAAGGCGATCAGTTCCCGAGCCCCCTGGGAGAGAGATTTGACGGCGTAGGACATAGGTTCAACCCGTTGCGGCCAGCGACATTTCCGGCTTCAGCGACTGGCCGCGCGAGGCCGCGACGACCGCATCCACATCGAGGATGAGGGCCACGCGTCCGTCGCCCAGGATGGTCGCCGCAGCGATGCCCGGAACGTGGGTGTAGTTGGCTTCGAGCGACTTGATGACGACCTGGCGCTGGCCCTGGATGGCATCGACCATCAGGGCGCGCTGTCCGCCGCCCTCGGATTCGACGAGAAGGGCCACACCTTCCACCGGATTGGCCTGGGCCTGGCGGAAGTTCAGGATACGGCCGACATCGACCAGCGGGCAGAAGGAGTTGCGGATCGAAATCAGCCGCTGGGTGGCGCCGAAGGAATGGATCGCCGAGGCTTCCGGCTGCAGCGTCTCGACGATCGCCGTCAACGGCACGACCAGCGTCTGACCGGCGACGGTGACGACCATGCCGTCGAGGACGGCGAGCGTCAGCGGCAGGCTCATCGTGAAGGTCGAGCCAAGGCCCGGACGCGACGAGATCGAGATGCGGCCGCCGAGCGCCTGGATCGAGCGCTTGACCACGTCCATGCCGACGCCGCGACCGGAAATGTCGGAGATCTTGTCGGCGGTGGAGAAGCCGGGCGCGAAGATCAGGTTGTCGATCTCCTCGTCCGACAGGTTGGCGTCCGGCGCGATGAGATCGTTGTCGATCGCCTTCTGCCTGACGCGTTCGCGGTTGATGCCGGCACCGTCGTCGACGAGTTCGATGAGGATGCGGCCGGACCGGTGCTTGGCGGTCAGCTTGATCGTGCCTTCCGGATCCTTGCCGGCGGCCTCGCGCTTCTCGGGCGTCTCGATGCCGTGGTCGACGGCATTGCGGATCATGTGCGTCAGCGGCTCGGCGAGCTTGTCGATGACGGTCTTGTCGACTTCGGTGTTTTCGCCTTCGGTGACGAGGCGGATCTGCTTGCCGACCATGTCGGCGACTTCGCGAACGATACGCGACATGCGCTGGAAGACCGGCTTCACCGGCTGGGCGCGGATCGCCATGACCGAGTCCTGGATCTCGCGGGTGAGCTGCTGCAGCTCTTCCAGACCCATGTTGACGGCCGAGGTACCGGTCGCATCGTTCTCGATGACGCTCTGCGACAGCATCGCCTGGTTGATGACGAGCTCGCCGACGAGGTTGATCAGGCGGTCGACGCGATCGAGATCGACGCGGATGGTCTGGCCGGCGGATGCTGCGGCGGCGGCGTTGTTCTGGGTGGCGGCTGCCGCTGCGGCGGCTGCTGTCTCCTTCTTCTCGACGGCGGCGCTGACGGCCTTGGTCACGCTGGCGGCGGTTTCCACCGCGGCGACGGCGGCAGGCACCGGTTCAGGCGCAGCGGCAACCTCGTTCTCCGGCTCGTCGAGAGCGGAGAGATCGAAGGGAACCGGGATCATCGGCAGTTCTTCGTCGTCGGACGCCTCGGCCGGCTTCACGTCCAGCTCGCAATCCCATTCGGCGAATTCGAAGACGGCCCGGACCTCTTCTTCGGACTTCGCCGTCGTAAGCGAGATCTTCCAGCTGAAATAGGATGCTTCCGGATCCATCGTCTCCAGCGGCGGCAGCTGGCCCGTGTCGCAGGCGATGCTCATCGCACCGAGACGGGAGAGATCGCGCAGCAGCAGAGCCGCCTCGTTGCCCTTGGAATAGAGTTCGCGCGTCGGACGGAAGGTAATGTCGTAGACGGATTCGTCGGCCGCCGCTTCCGGTTCGTCGCCGAAATCGTCGAAGGTGAACGGGATCGGCTGGAAGCCGCTGTCGTCGGTCGGCTTCGGGGCCGCGGATGCTGCGGCGGCGGGTTTTGCGGCCTTCGGCGTCTCGGCCGCCGCGGAGGACGGCATCTCGCCGTTGGCCAGCGCCTCGAGCTCCTTGACGAGACCGCGGGTGCGGCTTTCCTCGACGCTGCCGCCGTCGCGGGAGGCACTGACGAGATCGGCCAGCACGTCGGCGGATTTCAGCATGACCTTCAGGACGTCCTGGTTGGGCTCCAGCTTGTTGGAGCGCACGCAGTCGAGCGTCGTCTCGAAGACGTGGGCGAAGGACACAAGATCGTCCAGACCGAAGGCGCCCGCTCCTCCCTTGATGGAATGAACGGCACGGAAAACGGCGTTGACCGTTTCGGGATCACGATCGCCATCGTTCAGCTTGAGAAGACCGGATTCCAGTTCCGCGAGCTGCTCTTCGCATTCCTGAAAGAAGATCTCTTTGATTTCGTTCATATCCATCGGAAGAATTCCCGGTTCAGGCGGTTACACGCTCGATCGCATCGATCAGTTTCGCAGGATCGAAAGGCTTGACGATCCAACCGGTCGCGCCGGCCTGGCGGGCACGGTTCTTCTTTTCGGCGTCGCTTTCCGTCGTCAGGACGAGGATCGGGATCGCCCGGTACTTCTCGTTGCGGCGCACGCCTTCGATGAAGCCGAAGCCGTCGAGACGGGGCATGTTGATGTCGGTGACGATGACGTCCGGGTTGCAGCCCTCGAGGACTTCGAGACCCTCGACGCCGTCTTCGGCCTGGATCGTCTCGAAACCGGCATTGTTGAGGGTCACCAGAAGCATGTTCCGGATCGTCCGTGAATCATCCACGGTCAGCACTTTTTTCTTCATTGCTAGATCTCCTTAGCAACCAAATTGTTCATATCGATGCCGACGAGCTGCATCGCCTTGTCGAAGGCATCGGACGCCTTCGTGATCAGAAAAGATTTCTTGTCGGCTTCCCAGGCCTTCGCGCCGGCGACCAGCACCTGTACGCATTGCACGCCGACGCGCTCGACCGCCGATGCGTCGATGACGAGGTCGCTGCCGCGCATGGAAACCAGCTTGCCGTGCAGGGCAGAGGCTTCGTTGAGGTCGAGAACCGGCGACAGTGCCAGGCTTCCCGTTGCGGCTTTCTTTGCTGCCATCAGCTTCTTCCTTGCCGTTTGTAGGTGATGTGTTCGGCGGCCTCCGGAGGCTCGCGGCGAAGGGCGGCGGGCGCCGCCCCATGGGTCTGCGTGAGAACCGCGGGACGGGTGGCGTCGAAACCGTCATCCACGCCGCGTTGCCGCGCGATGCGGAACTCGCGGACCGTCCGACCGAGTTCGAGGATCACGGTGTGCAGTTCGTCGGCGCTTTCGCCGGTATGGCGGGCGGCGCTCGCGCTTGCCCCCATGTCGTCGCTCAGGGCGCCGATATCGGTCGTGATCCTGCCGAGCCCGTCCGCCTGTTCGGCTGTGTGCCGGGCGACACCCAGGATCGCGTCGTTGATCGCGGTGACCTGATCGACGATGCCGCCGATCGCCGTCTGGGTGCGGTGGACCATCTGGACGCCGGCATCCACCTGGCTCTTGGTGCCGGTCACCAGCGTCTTGATCTCGCGGGCGGCCTCGGCCGAACGCTGCGCCAGGCCGCGCACTTCCTGGGCGACGACGGCAAAGCCGCGCCCGCTGTCGCCGGCGCGTGCGGCCTCGATGCCGGCATTGAGCGCCAAGAGGTTCGTCTGGAAGGCGATATCGTCGATCACGCCGATGATCTGGCCGATCTTCTCCGCCGACTTCTCGATATCGGACATGGCATCGATGGCGTGGCCGACGATCTTGCCGCTGTCCTCGACGGAACGGCGGGTCTCGGCGACGACCTTTTCGGCGACGGCTGCGCCGGCAACGCTTTCCCGGACGAGGCCGGAGAGTTGGCGCAGTTCCTGAGCGACGCTTTCGGCGCGCTCTGCATGCTGCTGCGAGGTGGTGGCGAAGGATGACGCGCTGCGGGCGATGGCATCGGTCAGGCCCATGGCCTGCACGCCGGCGGCATCGATGCCCTGCACCGATCGGCTGACGCCACCGACGGCGCGCGTCAGGAGATCTGCCAGTTCGCGATAGGCTTCCGGCACGTCGTCCGGCAATGCCGCGGTCAGGTCACGTTCGGCCAGCGCGGCGATGACCGTCGCGAACGTGTTCACCGCCTCGGCCTGGTCGGCGGATCGCTGGTCGGCAAGCGCCCGGGCATGTTTCTGGCGCAATTCGTTGAAGCGCAAAGACACGGAGATCTCGACGTCGATCATCACCAGCCGCACCAGGGCGCCGACGAGATCGCGCAGTTCCTCCTGTCGCCGCCGGGCGCCGGGAAGGAAGGAGCGCGGCGCGAGGTCGGCCAGGGCTCCGAGGATCAGATGTTCGAGCACCACCGCATGGCCGGCGATATGCCAGCGCGGATCGAGGCCCATCCGGCTTTCGCTGTCGGACAGGACCTTGACGCGATCGGCGTAGAGCCCGTCGAAGCGGGCATCGGTGAGGACGGACCAATGCGAGGACTGGAGATCGCTCAGGCGTTCGATCTGCTGATCGCTGTCGAAATGGCGCGCCGCATCCGGGAAGGACTGGAAGCGGTGGAAAAGGTCGCGAAGGCCGGATTTCAGATGGCCTTCGAGCTGCGGACGACAGCGGCGAAGCAGGTCGCACAGGTCGCCGTCGAGCCCGGCGAATGCCAGCCTCTCGCCGAGGCTGCCCGCCTGGCCACGTCGCATCTGCTCGCTTGGCGTGTCCTGCACCAAAGTCGTCCCCAAATACAAACCAAACCGAGAGATCGGCCCAGAGAAGCCATGTTGGTCAGGTTTTGGGGATCAACGATGCGCACCGCACGGGATATGTGTTCCCATGCCGCTGAAGCGGTCACCGCAGGCCTTCCCGACTTTTCATGAGCGGATACCGGATTGAGACCGGTACGGCTTTGCGGCTTCATGCCTGGTGGGAGACCGCAGTCTTCCCATTTCGCCGTGATGTCCAATATGTATGGTTAATTCCTTGCCCGAAGGTTAATAGACAGTAGAAGACACCCGTTTTGCTACACATTGCATGTACAAATGCGACTGCCCGCCAGGGGGCGGGCAGTCGGCATAGGAGGTGTCGGGATACCGCTTAGTTGTTCTGGGCGGTCAGATCGGCCATCGCCCGCAGGCCGTCTCGGTTTCCGAGATTGGCCAGCGCCTCGAATATGCGCATGGCGTCGCCGCGCCGGCCGACATTGAGATAGGCGTAACCGCGGATGCTCATCAGATCCGTCTGCTCCGGCACGATCTGCGCCCGCTGGTCGAGCGCAATCAGCGTTTCGTGGTAACGGCCGGCCTTGAACGCGTTGACCGCCCGGTCGGAGAGAATGGCGCTCTGGAGTTCGACGGCCCGCGTATTGTTCTGCGGCGCGGTCGTCGCGGCCGCCGCCGCCTTGTCGGTCAGGCCGACGCGGAGATAGGCGAGGCTGCGGCCGTAAGCGGCGTCGGATCTCGCTGCCTGGGACGCGCTCTGGCTCCCCACTTCGAAAGCCTGTGCGGCTTCGAGCGGCCGGTTGAGGTCCATGAGGCACCATCCTCTCGACAGGGCCTGTTCCGGAGCGAGCTGGCGGGGGTCGATCGTCGTCGCGCAATTGGCCGGCGCCGGGCGCGTCGGCGCGGCCCGAACGACGCGGGTCGTCGTTCGCTGGACAGGCGTCGGGGCGGATGTCTCGGGCAGGCGCTGGTTGGAATAGCGGATCGGAGCCTGCCGCTGGTCCGGCTGGCTCGGAGCCCCCGGAGCCTGGCCCAACTGTGTCTGGCCCGTCTGGGTCCGGGACGCGAGCGGACGGCCGAACTGGTCGCGGCGCGTATCCTCGCCGAGATTGGCGATACGTTCGGACCTGCCGGCCCAGGTGCGCTGGATGGCGGCCACCCCTGCCCTGTCGCCGAGGTCGTTGCGGCTGAGAACCAGACCGTAGGCGGAGGGTTCGTCATCCGGCTTCCACGACAGGGCGGCGGCGAACCACTGGGCCGCGGTGCCGGGCTGGCGCATGTAGCGCGCATACCAGCCGAACTGCTGGGCGGCCGCGGCGTCGCGGGTCTCGATGACGACGGGCGCCATGCGGGCGAGCACGGTTTCCTGGATGATCGGTGGCGGATCGAGTGCGAGCAGGTTGGCGACGGCTGCCATATAGGCCGCCTTGGCGCCCGGCGAACTGTCGCGCCACTTGTAGAGGACGTTTTCCGCTTCGAGCGGAGAGTTCTGGCGGGTGAGCGTCAGGGCAAGGCCTTCCGCCGCCGATGCCGTGTCTTCCTTGTTGAAGGCCCGGCGGAACCACCGTTCTGCGCCGCCGAGATTGTCGCGCCG
>JBQGDG010000380.1:0-2923 GCA_052038935.1 Neorhizobium sp.
CGCCGCGCCTACGGGCAGGCGATGCCGCCACGACACTGTCGCCGATGAGTAGCCCGGGGCGAACGCACCGACATCATTTCATGCGGATGATTGCCGGCTCCACTGCTGAGGAGGAGCCGTCCCGTCCGGTCCGGCGAAAGCGGAGACCGCCAGGCAACGAGACACCGGCGACAGTCGGTCGCCGGTGCAGGTCGCGCGTCAGTGGGTCAGGCGCAGACCCGTGGTGCCGCCGGTCGACTGGACGAAGAGCTTGACCATCGCTGCTTCCATATCGTCATCCGGTCCGACTTCGAAGAAGAGGTCGGGGGAGGCGCATTCCTTGAGTGCCGGCGAGATCTTGTCAGCGAATTTGTTCTTGATCAGGCCGTCCCAGGTTCCGTCGCCGTCGAGCGGGATATAGGTCGTATAGAGAACCGCAATCTTGATGTTGCGGTTCTTCAGGTTGGTGCAGTAGGTGGTGTTGATTGGCGCAAGGCAGCGGCCGCTCGATCCCTCGGGGCTGCCGCCACATTTGCCGGTCGGTTTGTAGTCGCCCATTCCATCCGTGACGAAGTATACGACCTTTTCCGACAATGCGGCGCTCGTGCCGTCGCCCCCGTCGCCCGTAATTTCCTTGCCGATTTCCGTCAAGGCAACCTCGAAATTCGTCAGAGCGTTGTCGTTATACCAGTCGTGGTCGGTCGTCATGAGCGTCACGTCTTTGGTGGCATTGGCCGCTCGCGTCATGTCGACGGTCAGCGCGCTCACTTTTTCTATTCGCGCGCCGGTCTTCAGCGCGAAACTGCCGAAGGAATATGTCGCCACTCGATACTGGTCGCTGAGGCTGGCGGTCGCGACAATCTTGTCGATCAGCGCCTTGGCCGCTTTTGCAACCACGTCGATGCGGAGCGTGATCTTGTTCGCCTTCGCGATCTCGTAGGTCTGATCTTTCCGGTCGATGAAGTTGCCCTTGTTGTCATAGTAGCCGACATGGCAGGCGAACGCACATGCGCGCCCGGTGGCCGCCTTCGTGAGTTCCTTCATTCTCTTGATCTCGGAAGTCGTAGCCGCAATGCCCATGGAAGGCGAATTGTCGAGAAGCATGTAGAAGTCCGTATAGGACTTGCCGTAGGTGCCATAGGCCGCCGAGGCGGTGCCCGTGAGCGTGATGCTGTCCTTGCCGAGAACACGCATGAAGATCGTCGGCATCCGTGCCTGGAAGGTTGCAGACGATGTGATCGTTTCACCCTTCTTGGTCACCGCCATGTCTACGTCCAGGTCGAGTTCGGCAAGGTCGAGATTTCCACCCGCGCGCTGCGCCATGAAGATGTTCCGCCCGTCGTTGGCGGCGATCACGACTTCGCCGTCGCCCTTCATTTTCTGGATTGCGATGCGGCCCTTCGAGCCTTCACTGATCGCTCCGAGCGCGGCGGCATCGGCGATCCCCATCAGGTCGTGGCGCAGGCTGAGTGCCCGGCCGAAATCGATCGCCATGCCGGCCACCCCGACGAGCGGCGCCATCACGAGCGCCGTCAGAATCCCGAAATTGCCGGACTCGTTGCGCAGAAAAGATGTCATGAATCGCATTCGCTGCCCCCAGCCGACGATCTGTTGCGGGCGATAAAAGGCTTGGCGACCATGAAGCCGGTATTAACGGCGTCCGGACAAAGCTCTGCGTGGTTAAGGAACACTCACCGGCGGGCAGTTCGCAAGCTGTCGATTGGCGGCTAGGCAAAGACCGCGTTAAGGTTTATAAGCCGCCTCTATTTTTAAGGGATGGGCCGGGTGGAGTTGGCGCCCGGAGGACAGGTGAGACAGATGGCACAGAATTGGACCCCGAGCAGCTGGCGGCAAAAGCCAATCCAGCAGGTTCCCGATTATCCGGACCAGGTAGCCCTGGCGGCGACCGAAGCGCAGCTCGCGACCTTTCCCCCGCTCGTCTTCGCCGGCGAGGCCCGCAGGCTTAAGGCCCATCTCGCCAAGGTGGCGGAAGGCGACGCGTTCCTGCTGCAGGGCGGCGACTGTGCCGAGAGCTTCGCCGAGCACGGCGCCGACAACATCCGCGACTTCTTCCGCTCGTTCCTGCAGATGGCGGTCGTCCTGACCTATGGTGCGCAGCTGCCTGTCGTGAAGGTCGGCCGTATCGCCGGCCAGTTCGCCAAGCCGCGTTCGTCGAACATCGAGCGGCAGGGCGATATCGAACTGCCGTCCTACCGCGGCGACATCATCAACGGCATCGACTTCACGGCAGCCTCGCGCATTCCCGCTCCCGAGCGCCAGCTCGATGCGTACCGTCAGTCGGCGGCGACGCTGAACCTGCTGCGCGCCTTCGCCATGGGCGGTTATGCAAATCTCGAAAACGTCCACAAGTGGATGCTCGGCTTCGTCAAGGACAGCCCGCAGGGAGAGCGCTACCGCAAGCTCGCCGACCGCATCAGCGAGACGATGGACTTCATGCGTGCGATCGGGATTTCGGCCGACAACCAGCCGAGCCTGCGCGAAACGGATTTCTTCACCAGCCACGAGGCGCTGCTTCTTGGTTACGAGGAAGCCTTTACCCGCGTCGATTCCACCTCCGGCGACTGGTACGCGACCTCCGGCCACATGTTGTGGATCGGTGACCGCACCCGTCAGCTCGACCACGCGCATGTGGAATATTTCCGCGGCATCAAGAACCCGATCGGCTTGAAATGCGGCCCGTCGCTGCAGCCGGACAATCTGATCGAGCTGATCGACGCGCTCAATCCGGCCAACGAGGCCGGTCGCCTGACGCTGATCTGCCGCTTTGGCTACGACAAGGTCGCAGACAGCCTGCCGAAGCTCATCCGTGCCGTCGAGCGCGAGGGCAAGAAGGTCGTCTGGTCCTGCGATCCGATGCACGGCAACACGATCACGCTCAACAGCTACAAGACCCGTCCCTTCGAGCGGATCCTGTCGGAAGTCG
>JBQGDG010000381.1:0-3656 GCA_052038935.1 Neorhizobium sp.
CGGCTGCCTTCTCCGCCTTGCCGTCGACCGGATCGAGGAAGGCGATGCCACCGGCCTCCCGGGCGATCTCCCTCAGGAGCCGTGCATTGGCCTTTCGCGTCATCCCCGGCAGAAGAAAGAGATCTGCCAGGAACCACACCACGACCGGCGCAAAGACGGTGAGGTAGAAGAGATTGTGCCCGAAGGTGAAGATGTTGAGAAACATCACGCAGGTCAGGAGCGCCTGGATATTGCCGGAGCGGCGGTAACCGAGATAGCGCCGGTGCGCGCCGAGCCATCCGTGGCCGTGACGCAATTGGATCCAATAGGCTCTCGAAAGCGATTTCCGCTCCTCGATGTAACGCGGATGCGTTTCGTAGGAGCGGATGATGTCGTCATCCCCGAACGCCGGCCGCCTGCTTTTCGTGCGTGGAAATCTCAAGCGCCGCGTTCCTGCGAAAGGTTCTCACCAGCCGGTCATCACCTGGCCGGAACGCGCCCTCGGCTGGCGTGGGAAGGACTTGACGTCGCCCTCGAGATCGTCGGGCACGGCTGCCGGAGAGATATTGTCGAGGCAGGCGGTGATATGGTCGGTGATGGCGTTCATCAGCGAGGGCGACAGGCCGGGACGTTTCATCAGGCCGATCTGCACCGGCGGCAGCGGCGGAAAGCCGTCGGCGGCCGTCAGCACCTTCATGCCCGGCCTGAGCGCGGATTCCGGCAGCACCGAGACCGCCATTCCGGCAAGTACCGCGGCGGCGACGACGGTGGACGACCAGCTCGTGAACAGCACCTGGTATTCGCGCCCGTCCGCGTCGAGGGCCGAACAGGCAAGCTGCCGCCAGAGGCAGTCGCGTCGGCCTACCGCGAGCGGCACCGGCGCGTCGTCCTTCAGCGGATGGTTCGCCGAACCGACCCAGCACAACGGCTCCGTCCGCACGACGTCGGAAATCCGCTGCCGCGGGTTGTGCGTCACCAGCGCGATGTCGAGCTCGCCGCGCGCCATCTTTTCGGCGAGGCTCACCGATGGCTCGCAGACGATGTAGAGCTCCACGTTCGGGTGGGTCTTGGCGAAACGGCCGATGATCTCCGGCATATAGCGGTCGGCGTAGTCGTCGGGCGTTCCGATCCGCAGCGTGCCTTCCAGCCGGTTGTCGTCGAATGCGGCGATCGCCTCGTTGTTGAGGCGGATGATCCGGCGCGCATAGTTCAGGAGTTTCTCGCCCTCGGTCGTCAGCCGGTTGCCGCGACCATCCTTGGCGAACAGCTGTTTGCCGATCCGTTCCTCCAGTCGGCGCATCTGCATCGAGACGGCCGATTGTGTCTTGAACACCCGATCGGCGGCCTTGGTAAAGCTACCGGCATCGACGATGGCAATGAACGTATGCAGCTGATCGATATCGAGAGGCGCGGACATGGCGGTGATCCATCAGTGTGTTTGATGATGATCATTAAAAACATTCGTTGGACTGATCAATAGCGATCGCTGATAAAGGGATCAATTCGCGATCTAAGTCGCTTCCCGAAGCGCAGCGTTTGTCTGCCGTCTGCCTCAGAGACCTGAAGTGGAAGGCGTAACCGTGCCCGATGAGAGGATAGTCCGATGAGCACGACCCAATGCGGAGCAGATATCAGGCTCGAAAAGGCGCCGAACCTTGCCCAGACCATCGTGGCAGTGATCGTGACGCGCCTCCGGTCCGCATGGCGTGCCATTTGCAATCGCGTGGCCGCGAACCGTGTCGGAGAACTCGACGATCACCAACTCGAAGATATCGGCCTGACCCGCCGCGATGTGATCACGGCGCTCGACCGTTCCGGCGTTCTCGACGATCCGTCGCTGCTGCTGAGCCGGGCCGCCCGCGAGCGCTCCCGCAACCGTTTTTCGCGCGCCGCAAGGCACTGACCGCGCGTCCGATTTTCCCCGCAGGGTGATAGCCAATAGCCCTGCTCCTTGCCCGGCCGGACGATCCGCGCCGGGCTTTTTTTATCGGTGGACTGGAAAGGCTGGTCCGGCTCCGAGGCGGATCGTGGCTGGACGGGCAGGCGTTCCTGGCTCAAACGACCCGTTACCGCGCGGATGGGCCGTCGCCGTAGCCCCATGTCGAATATGGAAATGCGGGAGAATGGCGATGAACCGCCACCCCGTCTCCATCGAGCGGAACCGCCGCTGCAGGCCTGTTCAATACTGGAATTCTTCGAAGACCGGCTCGACCGATCCGTTCCAGCGGCCGTTGTAGCGGGCGAGCAGATCCTCGGCCATCGTGGCTTTCCTCGCCAGCACCTCTTCGAGCGGCTGCAGAAAGATGCTCTCGTCCTGGCCGTCGCCGTTGAGGCGCCCGCGTGCCGCAAGGCCCGATCGTGCGATGCCGACCGCATCGCGCGCCACGTCCAGAACCGGCCGCCCCCTGATCGTCGCCTTGAGGCCTTCGGCCGGCACGGCGTCGCGCATGGCGGTCACGTCCTCGAAGCTCCAGTCGGCCGTCAGCGTCTCGGCATCGGCGAGTGCCGCATCGTCGTAGAGCAGGCCGACCCAGAAGGCGGGAAGCGCGCAGATCCGCCGCCACGGGCCACCGTCGGCGCCGCGCATCTCGAGGAAGCGCTTCAGCCGCACGTCGGGGAAAAGCGTCGACAGATGGTTCGTCCAGTCGCCCATCGTCGGCTGCCAGTCGGCGATCTCGCCCTTCAGCGCGCCGTCCATGAACTGCCGGAAAGTGATATGCGTGCAGTCATGATACTTGCCGTCGCGGACGACGAAATACATCGGCACGTCGAGTGCCCATTCCACATAGTCGGCGAACCCGAAATCGGCGTTGAAGACGAAGGGAAGCACGCCGGACCGCTGGTTGTCGGTATCGCGCCAGATGTCGCCGCGCCAGGAGACGAGGCCGTTCGGCTTGCCTTCCGTAAACGGCGAGGAGGCGAACAGCGCGGTCGCGATCGACTGCAGTTTCATCGACACGCGCATCTTGCGCGCCATGTCCGCTTCCGAGGAAAAGTCGAGATTCACCTGGATCGTGCAGGTGCGGTACATCATGTCGAGACCGTGCGCGCCGATCTTCGGCATATAGCGGGTCATGATCTCGTAGCGGGATTTCGGCATGCGCGGCGTTTCGGCCAGGGACCATTTCGGGCTGCCGCCGAGGCCGAGAAAACCGATGCCCATCGGCTCGGCGATCTCCTTTACCAGCGCCAGATGCCGGTTGGATTCGCGACAGGTCTCGTGGATGGTCTCCACCGGTGCGCCGGAAAGCTCGAACTGGCCGCCGGGCTCGATCGAGATCGCGCCCATGCCGGACTGTTCGCCGAGCCCGATGATGTTGCCGCCGTCGATGATCGGCTCCCAGCCGAGCTTTTCCTGCATGCCCTTCAGCAGCGCGGAGATGCTGGCCTCGCCGAAATAGGGAACCGGGCTGTTGTCCTTGCGGAAGAAGGCGAATTTTTCGTGTTCCGTGCCGATGCGGAATTTCTCGCGGGGGCGGGGGCCTTGTGCCAGATAGGCGGTAAGCTCGGCCACCGAGGAAAGTGGTGTCTGGTCGGTGGTGTCGCGCGCCATGAAAATACCCTGGTCGGAATGCCTGATCTGAATGCAAGAACCGGACGGATCGTCCGGCTGCTTGAACCGGATTCATCTGCGGTGCAAGCGAATTTGTTTCAAGATCGTTTCAGAAATTCAAAGC
>JBQGDG010000382.1:0-1883 GCA_052038935.1 Neorhizobium sp.
TAACGGGCCTTTCATGAAAACAGGCGTTGCGGCGAAGCGTCGCCGCAGGGGTCGGCCGAGTGATTCACAACAGAATGGCTTTTTTGGAGCAGGTCCGCAAGGAATCTCCCGTTTCGCCGTCCGGGTCTCCCCAATCTGTGAACGCAAAATGGAGCCGCCGTCAGCGGTTCGCGCCTGCCCGTGGCGGGTCGTCCCGCCCCTCCCGGCCGATGAGCGCAAGCCGGTCGAAATCCTTCTTCCGCCCCGAGAGCTGCAGGACGGCGCAGATGTCATCCAGCCCGGCGACGGGCACGGCAGTCGCGCCAAATCTGACCCGCAGCACGGTGCCGACGTCCACCCGATGCCAGCGGCCATCGGCGAAAATCTCGAAATCGCTCATGATTTCCACGGGGATCGCAATAGGGCCGGGGTGCAGGACGATGGAAGAGCGGAAGCGGTCCGTGCCGCCATCCGCGTCGTTCTGGATATCGCGCGACGCCGCCAGGCGCCGGCAGTCGGCAGACGAGGCCAGCACGTCGATATCGGCAACGGCCGCATGGCGTTGGCCATGGAGGTACAGCGCCGCGCCACCGAAAACGCACCACGGATCGACGCAATCCGCCATGAGGCCGGCAAGATCGGCCAGCGCATCTTCCAGCATGGCAGCGAAGGATGCCGACGGAGGGATGTCCATCGGCTGCGGCATTCAGTTCACCCGCTGGATCGAGAAGTCGATGACTTCCATCAGCGCTTCCTTGATCGGCCCCGGGGGCAGGGGCGCCAGCGCGTCGCGGGCGATCTTGCCGTAATGCAGCGCGCGGGCGATCGTATCGTCGAGCGAGCCGTATTTGGTGATGAGGCCGAGCGCCCGCTCCAGGTTTTCGTCGCTGCTTTCACCCTGTTCGATCGCCTTGCGCCAGAAGGCCTGTTCCTCCTGGGTGCCACGGCGGAACGCCAGGATGACCGGCAGCGTGATCTTGCCTTCGCGGAAATCGTCGCCGACATTCTTGCCGAGATCGGCGGACTTGCCGCCGTAATCCAGCGCGTCATCGGCCATCTGGAAGGCGTAGCCGAGATTCATGCCGAACGACCGCAGTGCTGCGCGGCTCGACTTGTCGGCATTGGCGATGATCGGCCCGACTTCGGCGGCCGCGGCAAAAAGCGCCGCCGTCTTGGCGCGGATGACGGAGAGATAGTCGTCCTCTGTCGTCTCCATGTTCTTGGCGACGGAAAGCTGCAGGACTTCGCCCTCGGCGATGACGGAAGCCGCGGTCGCGAGCACGTCCAGTGCTTCGAGCGAGCCGACATCGACCATCATCTTGAACGCCTGCCCGAGAAGGAAGTCGCCGACCAGCACGCTTGCCTGGTTGCCCCAGATCATCCGTGCGGTGGACTTGCCGCGCCTCAGATCGCTTTCGTCGACGACGTCGTCATGGAGAAGCGTGGCCGTGTGCATGAACTCGACGCTGGTGGCGAGCTTGATATGGCCGTCGCCCTCGTAGCCGAACATGGACGCGGAGGCGAGGGTCAGCATCGGGCGCAGCCGCTTGCCACCCGAAGAAATCAGGTGATTGGCCACTTCCGGGATCATCTGGACGTCCGATCCGGCCTTGGAGAGGATCAGTTGGTTGACCCGGTCCATATCCGTCTTCGTGAGGTCCACCAATGGCTTGACGGATGCCGATTTGTTTTTGCCTTCTTCAAGCGGTATGACGACGCCCAAGTCCCGGCCTCCCTAGCAAATTTTCAAACGACAATAGAAAGTGGTCCATAGGGCGGCAAGGGAAAAACATAAAGAGCTTTTCACGAAAGGGTGCCATTAGGCCGCGCTTTCAACCGGAGTGGACATGATCGAGCTTATTCGCACCAATGATGTCGTGACATTGTCGCTGGCCGAAAGCCTT
>JBQGDG010000383.1:0-4080 GCA_052038935.1 Neorhizobium sp.
TGGCGGAAGGTGGTCAGGATACCCGCCTGGGCGGCATCGATCGGCCCCCACACCACCGTCTTCCAGGTCCAGCCGGTGATCTGCGCATAGCCGTACATCTGCTTGGCATCGCCGTCGACATCCTCGATCGTGCCCTTGAAGCCGGTCATCAGCCGCAGCGTTTCCGCCGGGAAAGGCTCGCCCGAAACCACCTTGTCGGCGCCGACGGAGAGCACCGCCTTGCCCCGACCATCGACGACCGCCGCCGACCATCCAGCCGGCAGCCCTTCGAGCGAGATGAGCTTCTGCAGATCCTCGGCGTTCTGCGTCATGATGATCGCGGCGCCGGAATGGGAAATCTCGTCGGACATCGGCATGGCGACGTTGAAGACCCACTTGCCGCTGGTCTTGCCGAAGAACACGTCCGACACTTCCGTGATGCCGGATTTCAACACCGATTCGAGCGCCGGCATGTTCGACGTCTTGCCGAGCGGTTCACCGAAAGGCTGGCGCGTGTTGAGCTTCTGCTGGCCGTTCTTGTCGACGATGATGACGTAGAGGGAGTTGGATCGCAGGCTCCGCTGGGTGCGGTCGTGGAAGGCGCGCAGGTCGCCCGCTTCGAGCTCAGGCGAGGTCAGCAGCAGGCGCAGCGTCGTCGCCATGTCCTGCAGTTCGCGATCCACCGACCGAGCGATCAGCTGCGCGTCCTCGGCCGTCTCGTTGGCCAGCCCCTCGCGTTCCTGGCTTTCCAGCTGCAGGACCAGGAAGCTGACGAAGGCCAGGAGAGGAAGCGCGACGACAATGACCAGCGCCACGAGATAGGCACCGATCGAAGCTGTCGGGAAGAGCCGCGAAAATCTAAGCATTTCGCGGACTTACGCCCATAGGACCGGCGCAGGCAGACACAAGCCCGCTTATCCTGATCATCAGTTCCCCGCCTTCCGCTAATCCATCTTAGCGAGACGGTTCTAGCGGCTTTTACATGTATCGCCAACAATTGTTTGGACCCTTGCGGGGCGAAACCACCCCGCAACGTTGCAAAACAGTGTCGGCATGTGCCGCTTCGGGACAGACGCGCAACCGGCTCGACTGATCGTACGCGCCTGCCGGAGGCTAGACCGTCGTCGAGCCGGTGAGATTGTCGCTCGAAGACATGTTGACGCGCAGGTTGTTCTGAACATGCCGGACGCCGGAAATGTCCTCGGCGATATCTTCTGCGCGGCGTTTGTCGTACCGGCTGGAGACGAAACCGCTCAGCGTGACTTCGCTTTCCTTGACGAGCACGGTGATATTCGAGGCGTCGAGCGCGGGATCGTCGCTGAGACGATCGTTCACGTCCTCCTCGATGCGGGCATCGGACCGCTGGTAACCCTTCGGACCCTTGCCGCGGTGTTCGTCCATGGCGCGCCGGCGCTCCGCGCCTTCGTCGCCGAACCATGACCGCACCTCGTCGCCGGCACGATCGACGAAGCCGCGGCGCTCGTCGCTGCTGCCGCGATTTCCCGAAGCTCCATAGCCGGACCCTCGGAACTCGGAACCATAGTCCGATCCGCTACCGTGGCGATCGCCGAAAGGCTGTACGGAGCGCGATCGCCCCGGTTCGTAGCTGAATGACGATGGGTTGGCACGGTAGGACTCGCGTGCCCATGCCCGCGAACTCTCGTTGTCGCCATAGCTGCGGTCGTGACCGTAGTCGTCCCGATCACGCGACGCTTCGTAGCGCGACGATCCGCGGTCGCTGCCGCCACCGGTATGGCGCCCGCCGAAACCTTCCTCCCGGGTCGATTCGTAGTCTCCGAAACCGCGGACCTGCCCCGTGTCGCCAGCGTTGTAATCGCTCGAAAACAGACGGGAGGATTCGCGTTCGTCATCCGGCCGGTCGTTGCGATAGCCGCCTGGACGGGAATACGTTCCGTTTGCCATTGTCTGTCTCCTCGTTCTTTGAAATCTGGTCCCGCGAGGGAACAGCAACCGAACCAGTGGTGGAGACGATTGTTCCGGTATTGCCGGAGAACGGGGACACGGTATCGGGACGGCTCAGCCGAAGCGCTCGCCCGTCTGCGGATCGAAGACCACTGCCTTGTCGAGGTTGAAGACGAAACGGAAGGACTGACCGGGCGATACGGGGGTTTCGGCGCGGGCACGGCCGGTGAAGGTTGCGCCGTCGAGCCTTGCGGTGACGAACGTGTCGGATCCGGTCGGCTCGACGATCGTCACTTCGGCATCGATTTCGGCCCGGGCCGTGGCGGCCGCATCGGCGGATCCCTGGTCGGAGATCGCTTCGGGACGCAGGCCGAGAACGATCTCCTTGCCGTCCGGCAGCGCCGACGTGACCGATGGCGGCACGGCGACCGTGACGCCGCCATTGCCGAACAGCGCGATCCTGCCGGAGACGACCTTGCCCTTCAGCATGTTCATGGCCGGCGAGCCCATGAAATCGGCGACGAACCTGTTGGCCGGGCGGTTGTAGATTTCCGCCGGCGTGCCGACCTGCTGGACGACGCCTTCCTTGAGCACGACGATCTTAGTGGCCAGCGTCATCGCCTCGATCTGGTCATGGGTCACGTAGACGATGGTGGCATTGGTGTTCTGGTGCAGCGCCTTGATCTCGGCGCGGACCTCGACACGCAGCTTGGCATCGAGGTTGGACAGCGGCTCGTCGAACAGGAAGACGCGCGGCTGGCGCACGAGCGCCCGGCCCATGGCGACGCGCTGGCGCTGGCCGCCGGAAAGCTGGCTCGGCCGGCGGGTCAGGAGATGCTCGATCTGCAGCGTCCTGGCCACCTGCTTGACGGCGGCGGCGCGGGCTGCCTTGTCGATGCCGCGCATTTCGAGCGCAAACGCGATATTCTCCTCGACCGTCATGTTCGGATAGAGCGCGTAGGACTGGAAGACCATCGCGATGTCGCGCTTCGACGGGTGCAGGTCGGTGACCACCTGCCCGTCTATGACGATATCGCCCGACGACGGCGGCAGAAGACCGGCGATGGTGTTGAGCAGCGTGGACTTGCCGCAGCCGGACGGGCCGACGAGAACGAGAAAGCCGCCCTTCTCCAGTTCGATGTCGATACCCTTCAGAATTTCGACATTGCCGATCTTCTTGCGGATGTTCCTGATTTCAAGAAAGCTCATGAGACTTATCCCTTGACGGCGCCGGCCATCAGGCCACGCACGAAATAGCGTCCGGCGACGACATAGACGAAGAGCGTCGGCAGCGCGGCGAACACGGCCGCCGCCATGTCCACGTTGTATTCCTTGACGCCGGTGGAGGAGGAAACGAGGTTGTTGAGCGCCACCGTCATCGGCGAGGACGTGCCCGACGAGAAGGAGACGCCGAACAGGAAATCGTTCCAGATATTGGTGAACTGGTAGATGACGGTGACGACGATGATCGGCCCCGAGCTCGGCAGCAGGATGCGCCAGAAGATGCGGAAGAAGCCGGCGCCATCGATCATCGCCGCCTTCACCAGCTCGTCCGGGAAGGCTTCGTAATAATTGCGGAAGAACAGCGTCGTGAAGCCGAGACCGTAGATCACATGGACCATGACGAGGCCGGTCGTCGAGTTCGACAGGCCCATCAGGCCGAGAAGCCGCGCCATCGGGATCAGCACCGCCTGGAACGGGATGAAGCAGGCAAACAGCATCATGCCGAAGACGATCTTGTGACCCGGAAAACGCCACTTCGTCAGTACGTAGCCGTTGAGCGCGCCGAGCATGGTGGAGATGATGACGGCCGGCACCACCATCTTCAGCGAATTCCAGAAATAGCCCTTGATGCCGACGCAGGAGACGCCGATGCAGGCTTCACCCCAGGCCTTGACCCAGGCGGCGATCGAAGGATCGGTCGGCAGCGCCAGCATGTCGCCGCCGCGGATCTCGTCGAGCGATTTCAGCGAGGTCGACAGCATCACATAGAGCGGCAGGAGATAGACCGCCGCAAGCACGATCAGCGCGGCATAGATGAAGTACCGGGCAAAGCGCGCGGAGCCGGCGCTGACGGTTTCGTTTGCGGCGCTCATTGCTTTTTCTCCCGCAGCTCCGAATAGAGATAGGGCACGATGATCGCGGTGATCCCCATCAGCATCATCACGGCGCTGGCCG
>JBQGDG010000384.1:0-25373 GCA_052038935.1 Neorhizobium sp.
ATCGGCCGCGGCAACGACATCTGCTGCATGGCGATCGAGGCGATGCGCCATCTCGTCGTCGGCAAGGACCTGGCCGAGATGCGGGCGGCGCCCGGAAAGTTCTGGCGGCACCTGACGGGTGACAGCCAGCTGCGCTGGATCGGCCCGGACAAGGGGGCGATGCATCTTGCGACCGGCGCCGTCGTCAATGCGCTGTGGGATGCGCTGGCCAAGGAGGCGGGCATGCCGGTGTGGAAGTTCGTCGCCACCATGTCGCCGGAAGAGATCGCCGATATCGTCGACTACCGTTATCTGACCGATGCGCTGACCCGCGACGAGGCGCTCGACATCCTGCGCAGGGCCGAAGCCGGCAAGGCGGAGCGCATCGCCATCCTCGAGAAGGAAGGTTATGCCTGCTACACGACGTCGGCCGGCTGGCTCGGTTATCCCGACGACAAGCTGCGCCGTCTGGCGCAGGAGGCGGTCGACGCCGGCTTCGATCATGTGAAGATGAAGGTCGGCCGCGATCTGGAAGACGATATCCGCCGTCTGACCATCTGCCGCGAGGTGATCGGCCCCGACCGCTACCTGATGATCGACGCCAACCAGGTCTGGGACGTCGACCAGGCGATCGACTGGGTCAAGGCGCTCGCCTTCGCCAGGCCGTTCTTCATCGAGGAGCCGACGAGCCCGGACGACGTGGCTGGGCACAGGAAGATCCGCGAGGCGATCGCACCGGTGCAGGTGGCGACCGGGGAGATGTGCCAGAACCGCATCATGTTCAAGCAGTTCATCGCCGAAGGGGCGATCGACATCGTGCAGATCGACGCCTGCCGCATGGGCGGGCTGAACGAGGTTCTGGCGGTGCTGCTGATGGCGGCGAAGTTCGGCAAGGCGGTGTGGCCGCATGCCGGCGGCGTCGGTCTTTGCGAATATGTGTAGCATCTGTCGATGATCGACTACGTCGCCGTCTCCGGCACCAAGGAAGGCCGGGTGATCGAATATGTCGACCACCTGCACGAACACTTCCTCGACCCCTGCACCATCGAAAACGCCGCATACATGCCGCCGTCAAGGCCGGGATTCTCAATCGAGATGAAAAAGACGTCGATCGAAGAATATACCTTCAGGTCCTGATCGCGGGGCTACCGCAAATATAGGGTCGTCGCGCACTTCAATTATCGCTGCAGCACCGAGTGACCGTCTCGATGTCTTCATTTGACGATCTTGTTATTCATCCATAAATACAATGTAGAGTTACTGCCGACATCTATCGCAATTTTCCACGGCCAAATAGTGGTGTGCGGCCGAGGCCGCCGCTTGACTGTCATTGCGCATTCGTTGATAACTTGTTTATTCGCATATGAATTCACCCGAGAGGAGCCGGGTGATCAGAGGGAGGGACATATGAGGAAATTGCTTGCAGCAGCAGCAGTGGCTGCATTTTCTTTTTGCGGCGTCGCATCTGCACAGGAATACAGCCTGCGCTTCTCGACGTCGCAGGTGAATCCGAACGAGCCGATCGTCAAGGCGATGAAGCTTTACGCCGAGCGGGTCGCGGAACGTTCCAACGGGCGTATCGCGGTTACCGTCATGACCGGCGACCAGCTCGGAGCGCAAAAGAAGGTCAACGAGATGGTGATGAGCGGCGCGAGCCTGCTCAGCGCGACCGATTATGGCCAGCTCGGCCAGTTCGTGCCGGATCTCTCGATCCTTGCAGGTCCGTATGTCTATCCGAGCATCGAGGCGAGCGACAAGCTGTTCGCCTCCGACGTGTTCAAGGAACTGTCGGCGAAGCTCGAATCCCAGGGCCTGAAAATCTTCATGCCGAACGGCCTTTTCGGCTACCGGCACATCATCGCCGCCAAGCCGGTCCGCACGCCTGCGGACCTGCAGGGCATGACGATCCGCGTCCCGTCATCGCCGATCATGATGGCGACCTTTACCGGCTATGGTGCCCGGGCGACTGAGCTTCCCTGGGGCGATGTCTATAACGCGCTGCAGACCAACGTCGTCGATGCCGCCGAAGGCCCGTTCGGTTCGATCGCCGGATCGAAGCTCAACGAGACGCGCAAGGTGATTTCCAAGACGGGTCACCAGGTGATGTTCACCGCCTGGGTAATGTCCTCCAGCCTTTACAACAAGCTGCCCGAAGACCTGCAGAAGGTGGTGATGGAAGAGGGGCAGAAAGTGGCCGGCGAGCTCACCAAGCTGACGCTCGATACCGACGACGGATATGCAAAGCAGCTTTCGGACGCCGGTGTGGAGATCGTCTCGGACGTCGATGTGCCGGCGTTCATGGAAGCGTCGAAGACGGCCTATTCCAAGGCTCCGAACCTGACGCCCGGCATGTTCGAGCGCGTTCAGGACGCAATGAAGTAAATCCACGGATGCAGAAGAGCCGTCGCGCATCGAGCCGGCGGCTCTCCCACGTTTGGAGCTTGCATGGAATCGACTGAAAAGCCGGGGGAAGACGCCCCCGTACTGAGCGTGAAACGCCTGGACGAAGCCGTCGGCGTTCTGGCCCTGCTGGCCATCCTCGGGTCTATCCTCTGGGGCGTGATCAGCCGCTACATCTTTCCGCAACCGGCGACATGGACCTATGAAATCGCCCTGTTGACCTTCGGCTATCTCGTCTTCTTCGGGGCGGTGGCCGGCGTGAGGCTCAGGACCCATGCGGCGATCGATGTGCTGGTCGCGGCCTTCCCGCCGTCCGCACAGCGTGCTGTCGTCTGGTTCAACTATATTTTGCTCGCGCTCTTCTTCGCCGTCATGACCGGAATGTTCGTCTGGCAGGCCTGGACGTCGCGCAACGTCCATACGATCGCCTTGGATCTGTCGCGCAGCATCGCCTATGCGCCGCTTGCTCTGGCTTCGGCCGCCATGTTCGTCCAGCACCTCATCGTCGAGCGGCCATGGGCGGCGCCCATCCATCGCAATACGGATTCCATCATATGACATTCGTGCATCTTGCCGGCCCCGCATTGATCGTGGTGGTCCTCTTCCTGCTGGCGACCCCGATCACCTGGGCGATGGCGATCGGCGCGCTCGCCTTCTTCGCGCTCAACATGGACATGATCCCGTTGTCCAACTTCGCGCAGGAAATGGCGGAGGGCAGCCAGTCCGTATCGCTTCTCGCCCTGCCGCTCTTCGTGCTGGCGGGCAGCATCATGAACGCCTCCGGCATCACCCGGCGCCTGCTGAACCTCGCCGATGTACTGGTCGGGCATATGACCGGCGCTCTTGCCCAGATGTGCACGGTCCTCGCGACATTGCTCGGCGGATTGACCGCGTCGGCCAATGCGGATGCGGCCATGCTGGCGAAGACCCTCGGCATTGAGATGGCCAATCGCGGCTACAGCCGGGCCTTTGCCGCGGTGATCACCTCGTCGGCGGCGATCATCACGGCTCTGATCCCGCCGTCGATCGGCCTGATCGTCTACGGCTTCCTTGCCGAAACCTCGATCGGACGGCTGTTCGCCGCAGGCGTCGTGCCGGGCCTCCTACTGGCAGTTTCGCTGATGCTGACGACGTATGTGATCGCCAAGAAGCGCGGCTACAAGCCGTTGCGGGAACGACGCGCGACCCGCGAAGAAGGCTGGAAGGCGCTGATCGACGGATTGTGGGCGCTGTCCATTCCGGTCGTGATCTTCGTCGGGACACGCTACGGCCTGTTCACCACGACGGAAGCGGGAGCGGTCGTCGTTGTCTATGTGCTGTTCGTCGCGATCTTCGGCTATCGGGAATTCACGGTTCGCCAGATTCCCGAGGTCCTGGCCGAGGCGGTGAGGGATTCCGCCGTCGTCATGGTGATGATCTGCGCGGCCGCAGCCTTCGGCTTTTATCTTGCCTGGGAAGAAGTGCCACAGGCCATGTCCGGCTGGATGGGCGGGGTTACCGACGACCCGCTGATGATGATGCTTCTCATCAATGTGGTGCTGATCGTCATCGGTACGGCGATCGAAGGATCGGCGGCGCTGATCATCCTGACGCCGATGCTTCTGCCGATCATCGATGGGGTAAACATCGATCGCGTCCATTTCGGCGTTGTCTTCATCACCAACCTGACGATTGCGGGCATCACGCCTCCGGTCGGCGGATTGATGTATATTTCGTCCATGGTGATGAAAGTGCCGATGATGGCCTATGCCCGCGAGGTTCTGCCCTATCTCCTGACGATGATGGTGCTGCTCGTCATCCTCAGCGCTTTCCCGCAGATTTCGCTCTGGCTGCCGAACCTGATCTACGGAACCTCCGCCGTCCAGTAGGACGGCGTGAGGGGGATATCCGGCCGCGCCTGCATGGAGCGGCCGGTGGCCGAGGAATGCGTCTCGTTGGGAAAAATCCTGGCCGGCGACCGGCTGAGGATTGTGGTGTGGTGCAACAGGAAGCACCGGCGGCGACAGAAGCGGATAGGCCGCCGATGCGCGATGCGGATCATACCCGGTTGGCCGTTTCGCAGGCCCGGTCGATCGGCTCGGGTTCTGCCCATCCTGCTCCGCTTCGGACAGACGGCCTGCGCCAGCGGCGCGCCTCCATGGACACGATCCGGCTCAGGACCCGCGGCAAGCGGCTTTCTTCCGGGATTGCAAAAAGACCGAGACGGGCTGTCCAGCGACCGAAGAGCTGTGAGCCGGTAAAGATCGTGAAGGGAATGGACACACACAATCCGCAGACGAAAGGCAACGACCAGGCAAGAGCGATCACGCCCCCGCCGAGATAGATGGTCGTCACGAGCGAAATGCCGATTGCGGTCTGGAGCCCCATCGCTCGCGCGGCCGATCTGAAGGAGACGCCGAGCCGGTCACGGTTCTGGCCGCTCCACGTCACCGAGCGGCCGAAGAGAAGCCCGACGAGAAAGACCGATACGTAGACGGCGACGATCGGCGCCATCAGCATGGCGGCGACGATTTCGACAAGAGTCGAAAGGCCGAACCTGAGAGGGCCGCCGTAGCGTCTCACCCCGTCGGCCGTAATCGCCACATCGAGGACCCCGGCGAGCTTCGGCGCGATCGACATGAAGAAGATCGTCACGAACAGCCAGAAGCCGAGTTCCATATAGGCGGGCTCGAAGCCGGACGATATGCCTTTCCAGGTTGCGGCAAAGGTCATCGCCACCCAGGCCGGCGGCGCGATATACATCAATATGGCCTGCAGGACCTGGAACCGGCTCATCGGCTTGAGCCCCGGTTCGAACAGGAACCGCCAGTATTGCATGTTGCCCTGGCACCAGCGCAGGTCGCGCCGGGCGAATTCCGGCAAGGTCGGCGGATTGGCCTCGAAGCTGCGGGTTTCTATCGGCAGGACGCGAACTTCATAACCGCCGCGGCGCATGAAGGCCGCCTCGAGCTGGTCGTGACTGAGGATGTGCCCTCCGAGCGGAGGGGATCCCGGTAGGACGGGAAGCTCGCAATGAAGCTGAAAAGCGCGGGTGCGGATCAGGGCATTGTGCCCCCAATAGGGACCGCAATCGGCATTCCACCACGCCGAGCCCATGGTGAAGGAGCGCATTCCGTGGCGCATGCCGAACTGGAACATCCTGGCGAAGCCGCTCTCTGCGGGCATGCCGACGACCAGCGTCTGGAGGATACCGATTTCCGGCCGCGATTCCATGGATGCGACAAGCCGCACGATGAGGTCGCCGGCCATGACGCTGTCGGAATCGAGAGGCAGGAAGAAGTCGTAGTCCCCTCCATGCTCGTCCAGAAAACTGCGGATATTGCCGGCCTTGAACCCCGTATTGTCGATACGTCGCCGATAGACGGGCCGGTTGCCGCCATTGTCTTCCACCGTGGAGGCGAACTGTCCGAAGGCGATCTCCTCCAATCTCGCAATCTCCGCATCGGACGTATCACTCAGGATGAAGATGCGGAACTGGCCTTCGAGCCCGGTCGATCTCAGGCTGGCCCAGATGGCGTCGAGCCGTGCGAAGATCGGTGTCGGATCCTCGTTGCGCAGGAACAGGGTCAAGGCAGTACGCGAGGACAGGCAAGGCCGCTGCATGTCGCGGGTATCGTTATAGAAGGCATAGACGCTGCGGGCGGGATCGCCGAAGCCGTGCAGCAGGCAAAGGCCGATCACCGCGTTCCAGAACCCGAGCACCGTCCACGGCGTCGCCAGCAGGAAGCCGATCAACATCACGGTCTCGGCCGCATCGATGCCGCCAGGCGAAAGTACACGATAGACGAGCAGGCCGAGCCCGATCGTCGTCGCCGCATTGAGGGCAATCACCAGGCGGCGGCGCCAGGCCACGGGCAGGCCGGCATAGCGGAATGTCGAGGCACTGCCGGGGTTATGCTCGTCATCGAAATGATCGCCGCCGGTTTCGGAATTTGCAGGCTGATGGGAGTGTCGGACGGAACCGTAACCCAGATCCATTGCAAGAAGGTCTTTCGCTAACGTCGGTCAGAAGGTCAGGTTGAGGCATCGCCCGGACAACCCGGTGAAAGTTACGGAACGAATATCCAATATCCGCATCGACGGTTGCGACGCGGACATGCCGTTCCAGACTACATTACAGTCGCGCAAGGAGAATGGTTCACCGGAGCCGACGCACGTTTTGGTGATGATCCCGGTCGCGCACTCCGCTTTCGGGTGATCCGTTCGGTGACGGGCGTCTGCTGCCTCGCGCGGCGCGCGGCCGGGGGAAGGCTTCATTCCTGTGGCGGCGTCATCTGTTTCAATTCCCTGGCGATCAGATCGCAGAGCTGCACGATCCTGGGCGGCGTGTTCCGACCGAAGGCATGCACTGCGTTCAAGGGCAAGGTGGGCAGGGGAGCCGAAGGCACGAGCCGCACGAGCGCCCCCTGTCTCAGATCGTCCCTGACGACATGCTCCATCAGATAGGCCGCTCCCATGCCCCTCAATGCAGAACGTTGCAGGGCAAAACCCGAATCGCAGTCTATGGCGCCGGCCGGCGATATGGTGGTTCCATTGGAAAACGTGATCGCGAAGGGCTCGGAAGATCCGACGTAGCGGGCGAAGGGAAGAGCGGCGAGTTCCTCGACGGTCCGTGGTTCGCCATGTTTCGCGATCAGGTCGGGTGAGGCGACGATGACCATTTCCATGTCCGCAAGCTTCCTTGCGATAAGTCCGCTCGCCGACAGCCGGCCGACGCGGAAGGCTACGTCGTAACCTTCGCGGATCACATCGACATGCCGGTCCGTCGTCCCGATCTCCAGGTTCAGGGTCGGATTGGGCCTTGCGAATTTATCGAGGATCGCATCCATGAGAATTCGCGCCAGTTCGCTCGGAAGGCTGATCTTGAGCTTGCCGGAGAGGCCGTTGCCGACGGCGTCGCCGGCCGCGTCTATTTCCTTCAGAAGCGGTGCCACGGTCTCGTGGAAAGCCTGGCCTTCGGGGGTGAGGGTGAGAACCCGGGTGGAGCGCAGGAAGAGCCGCCTCCCCAATCGTTGTTCGAGGCGGGCCACGGCCCGGGAAACCGCCGAGGGTGTGGTTCCCAGGTCGCGAGCGGCGGCGCTGAACGATCCGCGGTCCGCACTCCTCACGAAAGCCAGAAGGCCGGGCGCGTCCTCTAAAAGATTGGCCATTGATACCTCTCGGACACAGATCCTGTGCGCGAAGCCCATCTAATCGGGAAGCGTCCGGATCGCTAACTGTCATGGCAGTCACAACGGAGTGTTATGCAATGACCAGTCTTAAAGGCAAGGTAGCCATTGTCACGGGCGGCAACAGCGGGATCGGCAAGGAAACCGCCAAACTGTTCGCCTCGGAAGGCGCACAGGTGATCGTCACCGCGCGCCGCCAGGACGTTCTTGATGCCGCTGTCGCCGAGATCGGTCATGGTGCGATCGGTCTGCGCGGTGATGTGGGCGATGTCGCCCATCACGGTGAGATCGCCGCAGAGGTCGTGAAACGATACGGCGGCGTCGATATCTACATGGCCAATGCGGCGATCATCGATCTCAAGCCTTCCGCAGATGTCACGGTCGATGACTATGATCGTCATTTTGCGGTGAATACCCGAGGCGTCTTCTTCGGCGTCCAGTCGATCGTTCCGATCATGCGGGACGGCGGCAGCATATTGCTGACCAGTTCTCTTGCCGCCACGAAGGTCCTCGACAACCACGCCCTCTATGCAGGGACGAAAGCGGCGATTGCCGCTTTCGCCCGCAACTGGGTGATGGAACTTCGCGACAGAAGGATCCGCGTCAACATCATCAGCCCCGGTCCGGTGGATACGGAAATCCTCGGAAAGCTCGGCGTCTCGGACGAACACCGCCCCGCATTTCTGGACATGATGTCGAAGATGATTCCGGCAGGACGTCTGGGCAGGCCCCAGGAAATTGCCAGGGCCGCCCTTTTCCTTGCGTCCGACGCCGCGAGTTTCGTCAATGGCGTCGAGCTTCATGTCGATGGGGGAATGTCTCTCAGCTGAGATGTTCTCTCCCCGCGGCAGGTCTCGGATAAACCGACGTATATATCGACCGACCTTCCGCCAACCGTATTATCGCGGCTTGAGACCCGCCGGTGCGTTGGAACCACTCCAATGCGCCGGCAGGTCGGCTGGAGCAATCAACGATCGCGAGGCAATACGATGACGGTTGTTTCCTACCGTGACTATGCAGTCGATCTTCACAACCGGATCCGCCGGCTGCGCGATGCCCATGACAAGCAGGGCTCGATCGAAATCGCCGTCTGCCACAACGCATTCTGCTATAGAAGTATCGAGATGCTAGGGGCGGCCTATACGCGCGATTGTGCGATCGGTCCGTTGAATTCGGACGCGGATCTCGTGCCCGAGGACGGGACGGAAACCACGCGGGAGATCGAACGCTTCTTCGATCTCCCGGAAATCTACGCCTATTCGGATCTCGCCCTGAGAGGAGATCGGTCGCCGCTCTCCAAGGCGCACTGGGACGGAACGGTCGCGCTCGTCGAGGTGTGCTACGACACGACCATAGCCAACTGGCATCAGCGAATGCTGTTCATAGGCTTCCACGATCCGATCCACGCCGACTTCGCCATCTCCCTCGACAGGGATATCTTTGCCGACGGCTCGCAGTCCGGACGCCAGCTTTTCGAATGGCGTGCTACCGAGTTTTCGCGAGAGGCTGGGCCTTCCGGACTGTCCCCAACACCTGGCCGGACGGACGAAGCCGTCCGCTTTCACGCCTCGCCGTCAGGTCGTGCCGCGCCCGGTGCCGCCGCTCTGCAGCTCGGTGCCCTCGGATGAAGCGCCTGCTTCCCGATCGAGAAGAGCCGCCTTGCGCTCCAGGCCCCAGGTATAACCGAAGAACGTTCCGTCCCGCTTGACGACACGATGGCAGGGAATGGCGACGGCCAGCGGATTGTTGGCGCAGGCGCTCGCCACTGCTCCTGCTGCACGGGCATGCCCTATCTGCCTGGCGATCGCATCGTAAGTTGCCGTGCTGCCTGGCGGGACTTTTTCAAGCGCGCGCCAGACACGGCGCTGGAAGGTGGTGCCACGAATGTCCAGCGGAAGGTTCAGGCCAATACCTGGCGCTTCGACCATTCCGACGACCTGCGCCACGACTGCTTCATAATCGCGGTCGCCGCCCACCAGGGTGGCGTTCGGAAAGCGGTCCTGGAGGTCTCTGAGCAGTTCGGCTGGATCGTCGCCGAGTAGGATCGAAGCGACGCCCTTCTCGCTCGACGCCACGAGGATGGCGCCCAGCGATGTCTGGCCGATGGCAAAGCGCAGCGTTTCCTCCGCGCCGCCGGCCTTGTAGTGACCGGGCGTCATGCCGAGTGATCGGTGGGTCACCGCGTAGAAGCGGCCGCTCGATCCAAAGCCGGTATCGTAGATGGTCTCGGTCACCGGGCGCCCGCGGGAAAGGTTTTGCCGCACCAGCGCGGCCCGCTTCTCCTGCGCATAGGCGCGGGGCGTCATGCCCGTTTCTGCCCGGAAAACCCGATGGAAATGACCCTCGCTGATCCCGAAGGCGTGCGCTAGGGCTGCTACAGGTGGTGGTTCATCCTGCGTTTCGATGAGCCTGCAGGCCTCTGCCGCTATGGCAGCGTTTCGTTCGGCGAAGCCGCCCTCATCCGGTCTGCAGCGCCGGCAGGGACGAAAACCGGCATCTTCGGCCGCACGGGCGGATGGGAAGTAGCGGCAGTTCTCCTGGCGCGGCCTTCGGGATCCGCAGTCGCTGCGACAATAGATACCCGTGGTGATGACGCCGCGCCAAAGGCTCGCGCCCTTGGCGCCTTCGAGATGATCGCCTTTGTCTTTTGATCCCGACATCACATCCCGTCACGGCGCATGGAGCCGAACGGATTGTCGATCAGATAGCGCCACAGCCCGTCGCCGCCGCGGCGAGCGATATCGGTTGCCGTAGCCACCATGTTTATCTCCGTGCCGTCGCGGGCGGTGCCGATATAGGACCAGTCGAGGATAAGCGACGCGATATCGTCAGCAACGAACATGTGTCGCTGTGTGATCGACATCTGCAGGCCGAGGCTGAAATACTTCGCCAGTTCGGCGCCGATCGCCTCACGGCCCACATGCGCGCGGCCGGTCGCGTCGATGATCATGCCGTCCGGATCATAAAACCCGAGCATGGTTTCCACATCGAGCGAATTGAGGTGGAGGAGGAGAGCCGGAACGATGCCCTCGGGTTTCGTTGCCAAGGCAAATTTCTGGGTCATGGAATGTCCTGTCTTTAGGGTTGGCCCCGCGCCATGCGGGCATGGACTGAATGACAAAAGCGCGGCTTCACGACATCCTGATTCCTGATCTCAGATTCGTTTTTCGTTTCGGCCATCCGTTGCGGTGTGGTGGATCATTGGCAGACCGGGCGGCCGGACCGGCCGGTTACACACCCATGTATATCTTCGTCGAGCGCCGCCAGCTGGTAAATTCCTCTCAGCAAATCAGAGATGGAGACGACCAGTGAACTACATTGACCGTGGAGATCGACGTACGGACTCAATCGCAATCTGCCCGTCGGAGCGACAGGCAATGCTGGCCGGCCTCATGGTCGAGGCTCAACTCCCCGCAATACCGGATTTGAACGCGTCGAAAGGTGGGCTGCCCACCTGGAAGATGAAGAAGATCAACAGCTATATCGCGCAAAACCTCGCCGGCAAGATCCTGAGCCAGCATCTGGCGGATGTGTGCGGATTGAGCGTCAGCCATTTTCATCGCGCCTTTCAGGCCAGCTTCGGGTGCTCGCCTCATCGCTACGTCATGAAGACGAGGCTGGCGGCAGCGCGCACCTTCCTTGTCGAAACTGACTGGCCGATAAAGTTCATCGCGCTCGAATGCGGCATGTCGGATCAGGCGCACCTGACGCGTGTGATGCGAACCCATTGCTCGACCACCCCCATGGCGGTCAGGCGTCGCGGACAGGGGCGCGGACTGCCGGGCAAAAGATCGCCGGCATCCGACGGCAGAATGTCCGCCACTGTCGGCAACGAGGCCCTTTCCCGGTTATAGGTCTCAGATCTTCCGCAAGCACCAATCCTGATGTCGAGCCAGCCGGCCGAACCCGCTCGGACTCTTCCGAGCATCGCGGCCGCTGCGCTTTCTCGGAAGCATGATCAGTTCACCCAGGTCGGTTCTTCTGCCCGATTGCGCGCCGCTTCCGGCGGCGCGATCGGCGGTGGCCGATGATTTCAACAGGGATAACGAACATGAGCAGACGCAATGACTATTCGCCCGCCTACCCCGCCATATGGCCGGTGATCGCGGCCTACGGGCTCTGCGTTGGCAGCGTGGCCGCCTACCTCGTACTGTTTGCGCCGCAGCGCAGCGAGGTTCGGGTATTTCTCGCCGATCAGCCGGAGCCGGCCACAGCGAGCGCGGAAAAGTCCGCGACCCGCATCGCCAGCCGCTGATGGGCTACAAGCGCGTAGCCATTCCTTCCTCCAACTGACCGACGAGAGCTTCCAATCCTTCGGCTCCGCCATAGGCCCAGTCGGCGATCGTTCCTGCGTCACATCCGCTCCGCTCCGCCGCCGCGGCGAATTCCGCCACATCCGTCCGGTTGAGCTGGGCGATGTGGGCGGCAATCGCCGGAGTGATCTTCGATCCGAGCGCGTCGAGTATGAAGCTTCCGCCGCTGCTGTGGGCGAAAGCCTCCTTCAGGCGGCTTGGCGCGACACCCATTCTGTCCGCTATGGCGAAGACCTCGACGATATTGCGGAGATTGGAGACGGTCAGCGCATTGTTGCAGAGCTTCGCGGCTTGGCCCGATCCCGGCTTGCCCATGTGCACGATGTGGCTGCTGTGGCTTGCGAGGACGGTCTCGCAGGCGGCGAGCGTATCGTCCTCCGAACCGACAAAGCAGGTCAGGGAGCGGGATATGGCGCCCGGTCGCCCTCCGCTGACGGGTGCGTCGATGAAACCGAGCTTTCGCTCCTTGCAGAGCGCAGCGAAATGCTTTGCCTCGTTCGGATCCCCGGTCGCATGATTGATGAGGATCGAGCCCGGACGCATTGCGCCAAGAGCGTCTCCCAGGAGTGCGTGGAGATCCTCATCCGTGCGCAGGCACACACAAAGGATCTGAACGGAGGACGCCAGCTCTGCGACATTTGCATGCCGCATGGCCGGGGAGCCTGCGATCGACTGATAGGATGTCTCTCGGCGTGCCCATACGTGGAGCGGGAAGCGCTCCGCGATCGCGACGGCCATAGGGGCTCCCTGATCACCCAGCCCGACGAAACCGATCTCCATCTGGCTGCTCATGCTTTGAGACCGAGCATCGAGGTGGCGAGCTGCCATAGGCGGTCGGCATTGTCCGCGTCGAGCGCATACTCTGCCACACCTTTCAATGGCCCGCTGCTGCGTTCTTTCACGACCGGTGCTTCCTGGCAGTCGTCGAAATAGCTGCCCGAGATGTCGGCGAGAAGCGGAGATGCTGCCACGAGAACCGTCGTTGCCGCTCCCTGCTGGGGTGTCTTGCGAAGATGCTCCGGCGTCCTCAACCCGCCGGTATGCTTCTGCAAGTTCGTCGCGATGGCTCCCGGATTGAGGGCGTTGGAAAGGATGCCGTCATCCTTCCATTTGCGCGCGATGCCGACCGACATCAGGATGCAGGCGGTCTTGGACTGCGCGTAACCCAGCAGAGGATCATAGGGAATGAAACGGAAGTCGGGGTCATCCCAGAACACGGGCCCGAAAAGGCTGCCGACCGAGGCGACTGAGACCACACGTGCGCCGTTCGCCTTGGCCAGATGGGGTCTGAGGCCGAGAGCGAGTGCGAAATGGCCGAGATAGTTCGTCGCAAACTGCATTTCACGGCCTTCCGCCGTCCGCTGCAGGTCGGGGATCGCCATTACGCCGGCATTGTTGACGAGGATATCGAGCTTTCCCTCCCAATCATCGACAAACGTCTTTACCGAGTCGAGATCGGCGACATCCAGCGGACGGACACGGACGGATCCCCGTTTCGAGCCCGCTGCTATCTGTCTGGCGACCGGTTCGGCAGCCTCCGGGCGGCGTGCGGCAATGGTGACGTCGGCGCCGGCCTCGACCAGCGCCTTACTCGTCTCGAGGCCGATGCCGCCGGCACCGCCCGTGACGATAACCGTCTTGCCCGACAGATCTACGTCGGCCAGAACCTCGCTGGCCGTCGTGGAAAAGCCGAATGGATTGGTACCGTGCATGTGGATTCTCCTTCTAGCGAATTGCTTGCCTCGAAGATAAGCATGTGCCATTCGTGAACTAGATGGCCAAAGATATACGTACTGATGAGATATTTCGCACAGTAGCCAGTCTTCCGCCTGGCGAGCTGTCGGCCTTTCTCGCCGTTGCCGAACATGGCGGCTTCCGCGCTGCCGCCAGAACGCTCGACCAGAGTGCTTCGGCGTTGAGCCATGCGGTGGCGAGCCTGGAGCGACGTCTCAAAATCCAGCTTTTTCATCGTTCGACACGCAATGTCTCCCTGACCGAGGCAGGCCGGCGTTTTTCTGCAAGGCTGATGCCAGCCTTCAACGAGATCGGACAGGCGGTGGAAGAAGTCAGCGACATGAGCGCTGCACCATCCGGTCTGATACGCATCAATTCGGATGCGACGGCCGCCGAACAGGTCCTGATTCCCCTCGTTGCCAAGTTTGTCGATCTTCACCCTGAAATGCGTGTCGAGATCGTAACCGACGGACGGCTTGTCGATATCGCCGAGGGAAGCTTCGACTGTGGCGTCAGGCTCGCCGATCTCGTCCCCGAGGACATGGTCGCCGTTCCGATAGGTCCCGAGCAGCAGCATATCGTGGTGGCCTCGCCGATCTATCTCGAAAAGGCGCCCCGACTCGAACAGCCGTCTGACCTCTCGCTTCATCGGTGCGTTCAGCTTCGAATGGCGTCCGGCGCCGTTTACCGCTGGGAATTCCAAAGACGAGGCGAGCAATTCACCGTCGCGACGAGAGGGCATATCCTCGTCGATCACTCCCGTTTGCTTCTCGAGGCCGCGAAACAGAACTACGGGCTGGCCTATGTCACGAAAGGGATGGCGGAGCCGTCACTGCGCAGCGGTGAGCTTCGGCAGGTGCTTTCGGACTGGACGCCGCCCTATCCCGGTCTCTGCCTCTATTATCCCCGCCAACGGCATATGAGCGCGGGCATGCGGGCATTCGCCTCAATGCTCCGCGCCCGGCCCTGAAGCCTCCTCGGGTCTTCAGTCGCCGATCGCGGACGAGGCGCGAAGACGGCATACGGATGTATAGCTGCGAATTTTTCTGAACATTTGTCATCTTCCGAGCGCTGGTTTTGCCGGATCCCGCCCAGGGCTTCCGGATAAATCAACAAGCCAGTGAAGGAGAGAATAATGACTGACAGCGACGTCCCGCACGCGTCGGGTCCCTTGCGGCGCGAGGTGCTGGCGCTCGGCCTCGGCGCGAGCGTAGCAACGGCGATGCCTCATTTTGCCATGGCTGCGGCCAAAGGCGATCACTCGGACAGGAGACAGGACATGGGATTTGTAAAAACCAAAGACGGCGCGGAAATCTTCTACAAGGATTGGGGCAAGGGCCAGCCGATCGTATTCCATCACGGATGGCCGCTGAGCAGCGACGACTGGGATACCCAGATGATGTTCTTCGTAGAAAAGGGCTTTCGCGTCGTCGCTCATGATCGTCGCGGACATGGCCGCTCCAGCCAGGTGAGCGATGGCCACGACATGGATCACTATGCATCGGATGCGGCGGCAGTAACGGCGCATCTCGATCTGCGCGATGCAGTCCATATCGGCCACTCGACGGGCGGCGGCGAAGCTGCACGTTATGTCGCACGCCACGGTAAAGGCCGGGTCGCCAAGCTGGTGCTGATCGGTGCCGTGCCGCCTATCATGGTCAAGACGGCTGCGAATCCGGGCGGTCTGCCGGTGGAGGTTTTCGACGACTTCCGCAAGAACCTCGCCGCCAATCGCGCGCAATTCTATCTCGACATCGCCAGCGGCCCGTTCTACGGCTTCAACCGCCCCGACGCCAAGGTGTCGCAGGGCGTCATCCAGAACTGGTGGCGTCAGGGCATGGTCGGTGGCGCCAAGGCGCATTACGACGGCATCAAGGCGTTTTCCGAAACGGATTTCACCGAAGATCTCAAGGCTATCACCGTTCCGACGCTCGTCATGCACGGATCGGACGACCAGATCGTTCCGATCGACGATTCAGCCAGGCTCTCCGTGAAGCTTCTCAAGAAGGGCGAACTGAAAGTCTACGACGGTTTCCCGCACGGCATGTGCACCACGCATGCCGACGTCATCAACCCGGACCTTCTGGCCTTTATCCAGGCTGCGGGCTGATCGAAAAAATACACGAAATGGCCGCCATCGCGGCCATTTTTTGCTTTCCGCTCCGGCGGGTCGCTTCTGGCCTGCCGGGCGCGGCCGTTCAAGACGCTATCGTCGATCTCTGTCGCACCAGTGCTTCGAGAATGAACGGCGGAACGAGGCATGGACCTGTAAAATCCCCGCGGGCGTCGGCGGCAGGTCGGAAGGCGCGGGCGGACGAGCTCATTCCCGAACTTTGCTTCCGCTACGAACGCAGACATTCTCCGCGCTCCAGTGCGTTATCCGATGCGCCGCATCCACAGTCTGCAATCCCTCGACGCATCTCCAAGCGACCAGCGTCACGTCATCCCACCCCGATTACACGAATTCGGAAGCGCGTCCTGACGTCCGCGGCTTTGATGTTTGCCCGGCGTGTCGGCACCGTGCCAAGATCCCTTCAACCATGACGACCTATGGTGCCGGCCGGTCGGTGAAGTATCTTTTCCATCTCTAATTAATTGCAGTTTTTAGTTGTGTATCCTATTTTGGCGGAATGGATTTCCAGCCGCCATTATCTTTGGTATACGTTGTGTTGTCGCAGTCCCGTGCTATCTGCTTTGCCATCACGGGTTGTCGGACTGGATTTCTGTCCGCAATTGGAGACGGACATGTCGATGCGGGTCGACACTGAATGACTATCTCGCCTGAAATGCTCAAGTCTAAAGGCTGACCGCCTTCACCTGTTTATTTTCCCATAGAGAAACGTCTCAGATGGCAAGCTTGCGGCCGAAACATATAGCGATCATCGACGACGAAATGCATTTGCGGGAATCGCTCAAGGATTTGCTCGAGACCGCCGGTTACTTCAGCGACCTCTACGAATCTGCTGACCATTTCCTTCGAGAGGAGGGATACCGGTCGGTCGCATGCATTCTGGCCGATGTACGAATGCCGGGAACGTCCGGTATCCAGTTGCTGAAAATACTCGAGGACGTTCCGAATTGTCCGCCGACCCTGATCATGACGTCCTATGCCGATGAGCAGACGCGATTGCTGGCGCTGGCATCGGGCGCTGCCGCCTTCCTGCCCAAACCGATCGACAGCCGGCTCCTCTTCGAGGGGATCGAAAAGGCGATCAAGGACTGGATCACCCGCCGCGGTGAATGATCGCAGCCGTTGGCTTGGCAGGCGATTCACGCACCGGTCCCCGGACGTCAGCGGAAGCGCAGATTGGCCGCCGACAGTTCGCTGACGGAAGCGCAGCCCATGAGCTTCATTCCGCGCTCGATCTCGGTCCTCATCTGCAGCAGGGCGCGCTCGACACCAGCCTGTCCGGCGGCCGCGAGCGGGAAAAGATAATAGCGCCCGATGCCGACGGCCTTGGCACCGAGGGACAGAGCCTTCAGGACATGCGTACCGCGCTGGACGCCGCCATCGACCATCACGTCGATGCGATCGCCGACGGCATCGACGATCTCGGCCAGCTGATCGAAGCCGCTTCGCGATCCGTCGAGCTGACGGCCGCCATGGTTGGAAAGTACGATCCCGGTGCAGCCGATATCGACGGCGCGTCTCGCATCGTCCACGGTCATGATGCCCTTGAGGCAGAAGTGACCACCCCATTCTCTCACCATCTCGGCAACGTCGTCCCAGTTCATCGACGGATCGAGCATCTCGGTGAAATAGCGGCTGATCGACATCGTGCCGGAGCCCATGTCGACATGGCTGTCGAGCTGCGGCAGCCGGAATTTCTCATGGGTGAAGTAATTGATCGCCCAGCTCGGCTTGACGGCGAATTGTGCCATGCCGACGAGGTTGAGCCGGAAAGGGATGGCGAAGCCGGTACGCTTGTCGCGCTCGCGGTTGCCGCCGGTGATGCTGTCGACGGTCAGCATCATCACCTCCACGCCAGCCTGTTTGGCGCGCGCCATCATCTCGCGGTTGAGGCCGCGGTCCTTGTGAAAATAGAACTGATAGACCTGGGGGGCGGAGCTGAACCGGCGCGCTTCCTCCAGGCTGATCGTACCGAGAGACGATACGCCGAACATTGTCCCGAACCGCCCTGCGGCCGTGGCCACCGCGCGTTCGCCCTCGTGATGAAAAAGCCGCTGCAGCGCGGTCGGCGAGCAGTAGACCGGCATGGCCAGCTTCTGGCCCATGACGACGACGGACATGTCCACATCGCCCACGCCGCGCAGTACGCTGGGAAGAAGGTCGCAACTTTCGAAAGAGCTGGTGTTGCGCCGGTAGGTGACTTCATCGTCCGCCGCGCCGTCTATGTAGTTGAAGATCGGGCCGGGAAGGCGCTGTTTGGCCAGACGGCGGAAATCATGGAAATTGTGGCAGTCGGAAAGGCGCATGATCATGATCTGTCTCGAAATTCCGGTTCGTGGTGACCGCCGTCAGGCGGAAGCGATCTTGACGCACATCGGTGTTCCCGTCTCGATGAATCGTCCGGTATCCACCAGCTGTCCCGTCTCGGAATTTCGCTCGAATATGCTGATGCGATCGGAATCCTGGTTGGCGCAGAAGACGTGGCGGCCGGACGGTGACATGGCGAGGTTGCGTGGCGTTCTGCCGCCGCAGCCGATGAGGCCGGCCAGTTCGACCGCGCCGCTCTCCTGCGAGACGGAAAAGACCGCAATGCTGTCATGTCCGCGATTGGAGCCGTATAGAAAACGCCCGTCGGGCGATATCTGGATATCGGCGCAATGATTGTCGGCGCGCTGCCCCTCGGGAACGGACGGCACGACATTGACCGGCGACAATTTTCCTGTCTGTCGATCGATTGCAAAACTGGCGCAGGTCGAGTTCAGTTCGTTGAGCGCAAACAGAAAGCGCCCGGAGGGATGCAGAGTGGTATGGCGAGGGCCTGCTCCTGCTTCGCATCTGGTTTCGGAGAGCCGGACGAAACCTGTTTCGCCGCCGAAGCGATAGGTGGTCAGCGTATCGCAGCCGAGGTCGGCCACCACGAACATGTCGTCGCCGATCTCGATGACGCTGTGTGCGTGACTTCGCTCCTGCCTTGTCTGATCCGGCCCGCTCCCTACGTGTCGGATCGACGCCAGGGGCGCGCCGAGCTTGTCGCCATCGAGCAGAGGGAAGGCTGCGAGCGATTGATCCGGCCCTCCGTCGCCCATGGCGTAATTGACGACGAGCAGATGTTTTCCGTCACGCGTGATGATGTTCTGCGCAGCTATGCTCCCCAGCGACGGCTGCATGTTCAGGTAACCGAGCGTGCCCAAGGCCCGGTCGAAGGAAAAAGCGGTCACCAGCCCCTCCTTCCAGCCAAAAATCTCCGAATTGACGTAGACCGAGCCGGTGTCCGGACGAACGGAGAGAAAAGTCGGGTTTTCGATGCTCCGGTCTTCAGCCAGAAGACGTGTGCCGAGCGTCTCGGGATCGAAGCTGAAAACCGACAGGCCCGATCCGTTCGACGAAGCGAAATAGGGTGTCGGTCTGGTCACCGAACCCACAAACAGCAAATACGACCCGCTCACTCCGACCTCCCGATTCCGAATATGCGCGAACCCTAGATCGCACACTCAATGTCCCTTGCAAAGATAATCCATATGTGAAAATAGTCTTCACATAAGAAAATTGCCTGGGGAGGCGTCGGCGCGCGGCACCATCGCGATCCTGGCGAGGGCACTCTTGGCCGGCGTGGCATCGTCAGAAATGCCTGCCGCAGAGATGGCTCGCTGCACGGCCCGCCTTTCCGGAAAATTGGAAAATCTGAACCAGCCGGATTTCCCGGCGCGACGGAAAAGTTAGTGCAATGACGCAAAGCAACGATCTTCCCCTAAGCGGCCTTGTCGTCGTCGACATGAGCCAGTTTCTCTCCGGTCCCTACTGTTCGCTCCGGCTGATGGATCTCGGCGCTCGCGTGATCAAGATCGAGCGGCCTGATGGTGGAGATCTCTCCCGTCGGCTCTATCTGAGCGACACCGAGATCGGCGGCGATTCGACGATTTTCCATGCCATCAACCGGGCGAAGGAAAGCCTGGCGATCGACCTGAAGAACGAGGCCGACCTCAAGGCGCTGCGCAAGTTGCTCCTCAAGGCGGATGTTCTCATCCAGAACTTCCGCCCCGGCGTCATCGAGCGGCTGGGTCTCGACTACGAGGTCGTCAAGGAACTCAATCCGCGGCTGGTCTATGCGTCGATCAGCGGTTACGGCGAAGAGGGGCCATGGGTGAAGCGGCCCGGTCAGGATCTGCTCGCTCAGTCACGGTCTGGGGTCATGTGGCTGAACGGCGACGAGAACCAGGGGCCGGTGCCGTTCGGTCTGGCGATCGGCGACATGCTGGCCGGGGCGGCCGCCTGCCAGGGTATTCTGGCGGCACTCGTGCGCCGCGGGATCACCGGCAACGGAAGCCATGTCGAGACCAGCCTTCTCGAAGCGCTCGTAGATTTCCAGTTCGAGGTTCTCACCACCCATCTCAATGACGGCAGGCGTTTGCCGAAGCGCTCGAACTTCCGCAGCGCCCACGCCTATCTGTCGGCTCCCTATGGAGTCTACGCAGCGTTGGATGGGTATCTGGCGATCGCCATGACACCGATCCCGAAGCTCGCCGATCTTCTCGACATGCCGGAACTCGATCCCTATCGGAACGATCCGGCAAGCTGGTTCGTGGAACGAGATCGGATCAAGGAACTGATCGCGCTGCGGATCGCGATGAAGACGATCGACGAATGGCTCGCAATCCTCGAACCTGCCGACATCTGGTGCGCCAAGGTTCTCGATTGGAACGAACTGATGGACAATGAGGGCTTCAAGGCGCTCGACATGCTGCAGACGGTCAGCCGCGAGGACGACGTCTCCATCCTGACGACGCGGTCGCCATTGAGGGTCAACGGCAAACGACCGATCTTCGATCGCGCCGCGCCGCGTATCGGCGAGCACAGCCATGCCATTCGTGCGGAGTTCGGTCTATGAGCAAGCCGGTTCTGAAAGGAATGACCTGGAGTCATCCGAGGGGGTACGATCCGATGGTCGCCTGCTCGCGACTGTTCAAGGAGCGGACCGGTGTCGAGATCGTCTGGGAAAAGCGTTCGCTGCAGGATTTCGAATCCTTTCCGGTGGAAGAGCTCGCCCGCAATTATGACCTGATCGTCATCGATCACCCGCATGTGGGACAGATCACCCACGAGAAATGCCTCCTGCCGCTCGACGTCCCCGGCCGTGAAGAGGATCTCGCCGGGCTCGATCGCGGCAGCGTCGGCGCTTCCTTCCCGAGCTACAGGTGGCAGGGTCGGCAATGGGCGTTCCCCATCGATGCCGCGACGCAGGTTCAGGCCTACCGGCCGGATGCCATCTCGGAGCCGGCGATGACGTGGTCGGACGTGATCGAGCTCGCGCGGCAGGGCCGCGTGCTTCTGCCGCTGCGGCCTCCCCATTCCCTGATGACCTTCTACACGCTTTCGGCCAATCGCGGATATCCATGCCAGACGGAGGGACCGGGTGACCTCATCGATCCTCATGCCGGCACCGAAACCATCGAACTGATGCGGGAAATCGTCGATCTAATCGATCCGGCCTGTTTCGACATGGACCCGATCGCCGTATTCGAGGAGATGGCAAGGCCCGACAGCGGGATAGCATGTGCTCCGCTGATCTACGGATATGTCAACTACGCAATTCCGGGTTTTCGCGAGGCGTTGATCCGGTTCGCCGACATTCCGAAGGCCGGCGATCTCGGTCCGATCGGCTCGGCTCTCGGCGGTACCGGCATCGCCGTATCAGCCTTTACCGGGCATGCAGACGAGGCGATCGACTTCGCATACTGGGTGGCGGGCGGCGATCTGCAGCGAGGTCTCTATGCGGCCTCCGGTGGGCAGCCCGGTCATGCCGCTGCCTGGGAAGACGACACGGTCAACGGTTCGACGTCCGGCTTCTATCGTGACACGCGGGCGACGCTGGAAGGCGCATGGGTCCGGCCGCGGCACGATGGCTATATGGGCTTCCAGCAGATGGCCTCTGACCGTCTGAACGCAGGCCTGACGAGCGGCCATTCCGCGACGGCGATCGTCGCGGATCTCAACAGGCTTTTTGCCGAAAGTTTCTGAGGGGGAGCGGACGGCGCCCGGACGAAACGTTCGGCGCCGTCCACCTGCGTCACCCGCTTCAGGCTGATATCTTCCATAGACGTCTTGCGTTCTCTGAGAGTACGCGGGCCTTGTCTTCCAGGCTTACCCCGGCCAGCAGGGCATGGGTCGCGCCGATCCATGTCGACAGGCCTCCGCCCAATGTGCACACCGGCCAGTCGCTTCCCCAGACCATGCGATCGAAGCCGAACTGCTCCGCGACATGGGCGAAATAGGGCTTCAGGTCCTCGAGCGTCCAGTTCTCTGATCCGTAGGCCGGTATGCCGGACATCTTGACGGTAACGTTCGGCCGGCGGGCGATGGCGGCGATCGGGCCGCTCCAGGCGTCGAACCCGCCGCTCCGGATATCCGGTACGCCGCAGTGATCGAGCACGAAGGAGACGTCGGGCGCGAGGTCGGCGAGTGCGATCGCCTTGTCGATCTGATGGGGTAGCACGCAGAGATCGAAGTTGAGGCCGGTGCCTGCAAGCCTTTTGACGTTCTCGCGAAAGAGCGAGTCTTCCGACAACTGGTCCGGCATGACGTGCAGAACCCGCCGGAAACCGCGGATGAAGGTGTCGGATTGCATGCGCTCGAGATAGGCGGGAAAATCCGGCGATTCGGGTCGGCACGATGCGATCGCTCCCCGCAGCAGCGTATTATGGCCCGCAAGACCTTTGACGAATGCGCTTTCCCGTTCGATATCGCGCTCGGCGACATCGACCTCCATATGCAACGCGGCTGTTATGCCGAGGCGCCGGGCTTCACCGGCATAACGATCCAGAGTGAAGTCCGCATCGAGCGGCGGCACGTCGGCGAGCCAGGGATATGAAAGTTCTTGCCGGTAGATCAGGTGCAGATGAGTGTCGATGATCATCCGTGGTTCCTCCCAGATGGAGGCGCACCCTGCCACAGGAGAAAAGTGCATTCAAATACGAAATTTGGCCTATCTGTCGTCGTGGAAACCGGCGCCTGCCATCTCCGAAAGCCTGCGAGTGGTTTCGCTCAGGAGATGGATGGTCGCCGAGATATCCGGTGCCGACGGAGCATTGATCAAGGTAATGTAGGGAATGGTCAGAGCCGCTATCGCCATGCCGTCGGCACCGATGACCGGCGCGGAAAGATTGATGACGCCGGCCGTCTGGGCGCTCGGCATCATCTCGTAGCCGCGCGAGCGGATGAGATCCAGTCGCGTCAGGAGTTCCGGCGTCAGCCGCGGATCGTTGCTCTCTGCGCCGCCGCTTTCTGCGATCATCCGATCGCGTTCCTGCCCGGTTCGGAAAGCCAGCAGGATATGGCCGGAGCCCGTGTCGAACAGGCTGATCCGGGAGCCGACGCGGATCGATATGCCCCAATATCCGGGTGCTTCCTGCTGCGCGATGACGACTGCGTTGCCGCGGTCGAAGACGACGAGCTGATTCGCCTGCCGTGACGATTCGGCGAGTTCGCGCATCAGCGGCACGGCAAAGGATACAAGCCGCCTGACCGGCGCATGCAACTGGGCAAGGCCGAAGAGCTTCAACGTCAACGAAAAACGGTCGCCATCGAGCCGGGTGACGTAGCCGCGTCGGACAAGGCGATCGAGCATTCTGTAGAATTCGTTGGGACTGCGATCCAGACGCTTGGCGATCTCCGCCTGGGTCAACCCGCCGTCCACGCCGGCCAGAAGTTCGAGGATATCCAACCCCTTATCGAGAGCCGGCGCCCTGTAGCGATCGCTGTCATCTTCCGACACATGAACCCCCTTCAGTGAATGGTCCAACTCATATGCGGATAAGATACGTCTGACAATCAGGTTTTTGCCGCCGGCACTTGACTGAGAAGCATAATATGGTTTGTATATGAATGAAGTTCTTGCAAATAAAGAGCTTAATGGGAGGGTGAGATGTCGAGATTTCTGGCCGGTATTGCAGCCGGCGCGATTTTGGTCGCCTGGGGCGGCACGGCGGTTGCCGCAGAGCTGCCTGGTAAGTTCGATGGCGTGACGGTCGATGCCAAGCTGGTCGGCGGGCAGCAATACGAAGCACTTTATGCCCGGATCGGTGAATGGGAGAAGGCGACCGGCGCGAAGGTGAATATCCTTTCGAAGAAGAACTATTTCGAGCTCGACAAGGAGATCAAATCGGATATCGCCACCGGCAACATCAGCTGGTGCGTCGCTTCCAACCACTCCTCCTTCGCTCCGCAATACGGCGAGATCTATACCGACCTCGCGTCGCTTCTGCCGAAGGAGGAGATCGATGCCTTCGTGCCGTCGACGATCACGGCATCGACGCTCGACGGCAAGCTGGCGCTTCTGCCGCGCGCGCAGTTCGACGTCTCGGCACTCTATTATCAGAAGAGCCTCTATACGGACGAGGCAAAGAAGGCCGAGTTCAAGCAGAAATACGGCTATGACCTTGCGCCGCCGGATACCTGGCAGCAGGTGACGGACCAGGCGATCTTCTTCGCCAGTCCGCCGGATTTCTACGGCACCCAGTTCGCCGGCAAGGAAGAGGCGATCAACGGCCGCTTCTACGAGATGCTGGTCGCCGAAGGAGGGGAATATCTCGATGCGGACGGTAAGCCGGCCTTCAATTCGGAAGCCGGTGTCCGCGCACTCGACTGGTTCGTCAACGTCTACAAGGCGAAGGCCGTGCCGGCGGGGACCACCAACTACCTCTGGGACGATCTCGGCCAGGGATTTGCTTCCGGCACGATTGCCGTCAACCTTGACTGGCCTGGCTGGGCTGGTTTCTTCAACGATCCGAAATCTTCCAAGATCGCCGGCAATGTCGGCGTGAAGGTTCAGCCTGCGGGTTCTTCCGGAAAGCGCACGGGCTGGTCCGGTCACCACGGCTTCTCCGTGACGGAAAGCTGCGCGAACAAGGAGGCGGCGGCGTCTCTGGTCTGGTTCCTGACCAACGAGGACAGCCAGAAGCTGGAGGCGGCCGCAGGCCCTCTGCCGAGCCGTACTGCCGTGTGGGAATGGGCGATCCAGCAAGCCGAGAGCGATCCCTACAAGAAGGAAGTGCTCACGGCGTTCCAGGAGGCTGCCAAGAATGCCTTCGCGGTGCCGCAGACGCCCTCGTGGATCGAGATTTCGAACGCAGTCTATCCGGAACTCCAGGCGGCCGTTCTCGGCGACAAGAGCTCGAAGGATGCGCTGGATGCGGCCGCCAAGAAGGCGACCGAAATCCTCGAGGACGCCGGCGAACTCTGATCCCATGCAATGGCGCCGACCCGTCGGCGCCATTCATTCACCTCTTTTGAAAATCTGCACACTTGATCCTCCCGCTTCCGGCAGGCGGTGTTTTGATTGCATTCGCAAGGACAGGAGAAGCTATTCATGAAAGGCTGGAGACCCCCGGCGCCGTTTCTGCTTCTGCTGCCCGCCATCGTCGTGCTCGCCGCCGTCGTCATCGTGCCGCTGATCCTGTCGCTCTATTCGAGCTTCACGTCTTTCAGGCTGACCCAGCCGGCTTCGCTCTACAACTTCATCGGCTTCCGCAATTACGAACGTATCCTGACGGACTGGGAGTTCTGGACCGCCTTCGGGCGAACGGTGCTGCTGCTCACCGTCGCGCTGAATGTCGAGATGCTGCTCGGTTTGGGGCTTGCCATGCTCGTCGAAAA
>JBQGDG010000385.1:0-8547 GCA_052038935.1 Neorhizobium sp.
ACTCAGGCGCAGGTCGACGGCGGCGATATCCCGCTCCAGTACGCCCTGTTCCTGTTCGAGCCTGGCGAGCAGGCCCAGGGCGCGGGACACGCCCTCTTCCGGCAGCTTGAGCACGATGCCGTTGTCGAGATGCAGGTCCCAGCGGCGGCTCGCCACCCGGACATAGGCCCGAACGCGGCTCTTCAGCTCCGGCCAGTTGCCCATTTCGTCGGCGAAGTCGGCAGCGGCGGCTTCGGCGTCGCGTCCGACGAACAGCGGCAGCGAGGCGAACTTGTTGTCTTTAAGCGGCGCGATGACCGATCCGTTCTTCTCGATCAGGGAAAGCTCCGACCCATGCTGCCATATCGCGAATGCCGAACGCTCTTTCAGCATGACCTCGATCGTACGGGGATAGACCTTGCGGACCTCGGCATATTCGACCCAGGGCAGATCCGAGAGCTTGCGTCGCGCCGCGTCGATGTCCAGCGCCACGAGCGAAGTCGTGCCGTCGAGGCCGAGCAGCTGCAGGATGTCGATTTCCGACGTCTGGTCGTTGCCCGACACGCGGACGTCTTCGATCGCGAAACCGACGGCGGCCGTCGTCGCCTGCGCCACCTCGTGGCTGTGCCCGCCGAGCGACATGCCGTAGAATCCGACGACAGCGAAAAAGCCGAATGTCGCCAGCGTGCCCGTGTGACGGGGAATATCGATCCGGCCGGTGGCGAGGCTGACGCTGAAACGGACGGTCCGGCGCAGCGGCCGCGGCAGCACGCGGCGATCTTCGGAGCCTGTCACGGCGCCGGCACCCAAGCCACTGATCAGCTTAGCGATTACCGCAGACACGAAGCGTCCTCCACCATCCAACGAACAAGCTCGCCGAAAGAATAACCGGCGTGAGCAGCCATTTCGGGCACGAGCGACGTAGGGGTCATGCCGGGCTGGGTGTTGACCTCCAGCCATATGACTTCGCCATCCTCGGAGTGCCGGTCGTCATAACGGAAGTCCGACCGACTCACGCCACGGCAACCGACGGCTTCGTGCGCCTTGACCGCCAATGCTTGTATTTTTTGGTAAATATTCGGTGAAATTTGTGCCGGAATGACATGACGGGAGCCGCCGGCCGCATATTTTGCATCGTAATCGTAAAAGCCGGCCCCCATCGGAACCACTTCCGTCACACCGAGCGCCTTGCCGCCCATCACGCCGCAGGTCAGTTCGCGGCCATGGATGTAGCGTTCGACCATGACGCGATCGCCGTAGCGCCAGTCGCTCGAGGTCAGAACCTGCGGCGGATGCGACTGACCTTCCTGAACGATGACAACGCCGAAAGACGAACCTTCCCGCACGGGCTTGACCACGTAGGGCGTCGGCATCGGATGCGTCGACTGGAAATCATGACGATCCATCACCAGAGCATCGGCCACCGGAATGCCGGCCGCCTTGGCCACATGCTTCGCCTGCCCCTTGTCCATCGCCAGAGCGGACGCCAGCACGCCCGAATGGGTGTAGGGGATTTGCAGGTACTCGAGAATGCCCTGGATGGTGCCGTCTTCGCCGAACGGGCCGTGCAACGCGTTGAAAGCGACGTCGGGCCGCAGATCCGAAAGAACGGCGGCGACGTCACGCCCGACATCGACTCGGGTGACGCGATAGCCTTCGGCCTCCAAGGCATCGGCACACGCTCCACCGGTCGACAGGCTTACAGGCCGCTCGGAGGAAAATCCCCCCATCAAAACAGCCACGTGCTCGCCACTCATCCACCACTCCTTGAAAAATAGTTCCTATCCTCCGTCATCGCACTTGCGTCAGGCTTGCGCCTTGCGACTCCCTCGGACACCTGTCTTCAAGTGGTGCAGCAAAATGGTTAACAAATCGTTTACTTTGCTTAACGGGCAGGACCAACAGGCTGAAAAGAAACGATAAATTTCTGGAGAAAATGGTTAACGTCTGTATCGGCCGCCACAATGGGTCGACATCCCCTTCTCCCGGCCGCGACAAGGGCAGGCTCGTCCCTTAATGACGCGCAGCAGATCCCCTTTATTGCATTTGTTGCCAGATTTGGGTTTTCGAAGCCAGAAAATTACGATATCTGCCGGTCCGGCCCTCCCAAGAGCCTTACGACCATATTTTCTGAACTGGAATCAGTATGACCAACGCGATGCCTTCAGCTTCGCCGTCCGCTGAGCCGTTAGCGCCTGTTGCAAAGAACTCTCCTGCACAAGTCCTGACGGCCAGCGTGGTCGGCACGACGATCGAATTCTTCGATTTCTACGTTTACGCGACCGCCGCCGTTCTGGTGTTCCCGGCCCTGTTTTTCCCCGGCAGCGACCCGACGAGCGCGCTCCTGGCCTCTTTCGCGACCTTCTCCATCGCCTTCTTCGCTCGCCCCCTCGGCGCCATCGTATTCGGCCATTACGGCGACCGTGTCGGCCGCAAGACTACGCTTGTCGCCGCCCTTCTGATGATGGGTATCTCCACCGTGGTCATCGGCCTCCTGCCGACCTACGAACAGATCGGTGTCATGGCACCGCTTCTGTTGGCATTGTGCCGCTTCGGCCAGGGTTTCGGTCTCGGTGGCGAATGGGGTGGCGCAGTATTGCTCGCAACGGAGAACGCGCCTCCTGGCAAGCGTACCTGGTACGGCATGTTCCCGCAGCTCGGCGCGCCGCTCGGCCTGTTTCTGTCCTCCGGCGTATTCTGGGTTCTGCTGCATTTCATGTCGCAGGAAGCTCTGCTGAGCTGGGGCTGGCGCGTACCCTTCATCGCCTCGATCCTGCTGATCGCAATCGGCCTCTGGGTTCGGCTGTCGATCAGCGAGACGCCAGCGTTCCAGAAGGCGATCGACAAGCACGAGCGCGTCGAAGTGCCGGTCGCCGAACTCTTCCGCAAGCACAAGCGCAGCCTGTTCCTCGGAACCTTCGTGGCGCTCGCCACCTTCGTGCTCTTCTACATCGGCTCGGCCTACCTGCTCTCCTACAACGTCAAGGTCATCGGCATGCCGTTCCTCGAGGCGCTGGAAGTGCAGCTGCTCGGCTCCGTCGTCTTCGGCCTGGCCATCCCGGTCGTCGGCAAGCTCGGCGATCGTTATGGCCGTCGCCAAATGCTGATCCTCACCACCGTGCTGATCGGCATATTCTCGTTCTTCCTGCCGGCCTTGATGACCAGCGGTCCGAACGTCATCTTCCTGTTCGTCACCATCGCCATGGTGCTGATGGGCATGACCTACGGCCTGATCGGCACGGCCCTTGCCGCTCCGTTCCCGACCGCGGTCCGCTATACCGGCTCGTCGATCACCTTCAACTTCGCCGGTATCTTCGGTGCGTCGCTCGCGCCCTATATCGCCACCTATCTCCAGGCGAACTACGGCATGACCTATGTCGGCTACTACATGGGCGTCGCTGCGCTGGTGACGCTGGTCTGCATCTTCCTGTCCGGCAAGGACGAAGTCTGAGAGACGGAATCACTTTCGTAAAAAAGCCCGCGAAGCCATTGGCTTCGCGGGCTTATTTTTTTCGAGCGAAGTTCTGACGGGATACGGACCCCGTCAGCCCTGCGCGAAAAGTCCTATTCGCTCGTCGCACCCTGGAAGGGTTTCACTTCCCGCCCCGGCATGAAGATGCCGAGCCGCTTGATTTCCCATTCCAGCTTGATGCCGGCTTCCTCGAAGACCCGCTGCCGCACCATCTCGCCGAGATATTCGAGGTCGTAACCGGTCGCATGGCCGATATTGATCATGAAGTTGCAGTGAAGCGACGACATCTGGGCGCCACCATTCATCAGGCCGCGCCCACCGGCCTCGTCGATCAGCTTCCAGGCCGAGTGGCCGGGCGGGTTCTTGAAGGTCGAACCGCCGGTCTTTTCCTTCACCGGTTGAACCGTCTCCCGGTGCTGGCGCACCGCATCCATCTCGGCGCGGATTTTCGCCCGCTCCTCCGGATAGCCTTCGAACAGCGCATGCGTGAAGATGAGATCGCTTGCCGCCGCCGAATGCCGGTAGCTGTAGCCCATATCGGCCTTCGTCAGCACATGGGTACCGCCCTTGCGATCGACCGCATGGACCTCGACCAGACGCTCGGCGGTCTCGCCACCGTTGGCGCCGGCATTCATCCGCAACGCGCCGCCGATCGAACCGGGAATACCGTAGTAGAAAGCGAAACCACCGATGCCGTTGTCCATTGCCATGGCGGCAATATGCTTGTCGGGGCATATCGCGCCGGCACGGATACGGTTTTCGCCGGCCAGCTCGACCTGACCGAACCCCTTCGCCGACAGCCGGACGACAACGCCGGGAATACCGCCGTCGCGAACGAGCAGGTTCGAGCCAACACCGACCACGGTGAGCGGAACCTCTTCCGGCAACAGTTTGAGGAACGTCACGAGATCCTCGACGTCATGCGGCTGGAACATCAGCTCTGCCAGGCCGCCGGCCTGGAACCAGGTAACCCGATCCATCGGCGCGTCAGGCGTCAGGCGCCCGCGCAGTTGATTGACCCCGTCCCCGAGAGAGGCCAGCAGTTTTTCCCCATTCACCTGCTTCATTCTCACTGTCCTGATACGCTTTCCAGTTCCTTCGGCAACGACGCAGCCCATTGCGTTATATTGCCAGCCCCCAGAAGAACCACGAAATCACCCGGTTTCGCAATGCCTGAAATAATGCCTGCCAATTCGTCGGGCGAGGCCATGTATCGTGCGTCCCGATGACCGCCGGAGCGGATACGGCCGACGAGCGATTCGGAATTGGCACCGTCGATCGGGTCTTCGCCCGCGGCATAGACCGGTGCCAGGATGATGCTGTCGGCGTCGTTGAAGCAGGTTGCGAAGTCTTCGAAGAGGCTCGAAAGGCGGCTGTAGCGATGCGGCTGATGGACCGCGATCACCCGGCCCTGGCAGGCCTCCCGGGCAGCCTTCAGCACGGCCTTGATCTCGACCGGATGGTGCCCGTAGTCGTCGAAGACCTGAATGCCGTTCCATGTGCCGGTCAGGGTGAAGCGCCGCTTGACGCCGCCGAACGCGGCAAGCCCCTTGCGTATGGCGTCTTCGGAGATCCCGAGCCGGTTGGCGACCGCGATGGCAGCCGTCGCGTTGGAGATGTTGTGGCGACCCGGCATAGGCAGCGTCAGGTCTTTGAACGAGAAGATCCGGCCCGTCCGGCGGCGGCGGATTTCGACGTCGAAGATTGCTTTCGTCCCCTCCATGCGCACGTTGGAGAATCGCGCGTCGGCCTGCGGGTTTTCGCCATAGGTGACGATCTTCCTGTCCTCGATCCGCCCGACCAGCGCCTGGACCTCGGGATGATCGATGCACAACACGCCGAAGCCGTAGAACGGCACGTTCTCGACGAACTGGCGGAAAGCTGCTCGCACGGCATCGAAATTGCCGTAGTGGTCCAGATGTTCCGGGTCGATATTGGTCACGACCGCCACATCGGCGGGCAGTTTCAGGAAGGTACCGTCGGATTCGTCCGCCTCGACCACCATCCATTCACCCTCGCCCATGCGGGCGTTCGTGCCGTAGGCGTTGATGATACCGCCGTTGATGACGGTCGGATCGAGGCCGCCGGCTTCGAGCAGCGCCGCGACCATGGAGGTGGTCGTCGTCTTGCCGTGTGTGCCTCCGATGGCAATCGCATTGCGGAACCGCATCAGTTCGGCCAGCATTTCCGCACGGCGCACGATCGGCAGCGATTTCTCGCGTGCCGCCACAAGCTCCGGATTGGTTTTCTTGATCGCGGTCGACACCACCACGACTTCGGCATCACCGATGTTCTCGGCCTGATGGCCGACGAAGACCGGAATGCCCTTTTCCCGAAGGCGCTGCACATTGGCGCTGTCAGCCTGGTCGGATCCCTGAACCCTGTGTCCGAGATTGTGCAGCACCTCGGCAATGCCGCTCATGCCGATGCCGCCGATACCGATGAAATGTACGAGGCCGATGGCCTTGGGCATCTTCATGCCTGAACTCCAGTCTTGTTCTTCTTGTATTCTGCGATTGAGCGCCGCTCGGCCACCGCCGCGACGAGATCGGCCAGCCGCTCGGTCGCATCCGGCTTGCCCGCCCGTCTGGCTGCGGCGGCCATGGCCTCCAGCCGTTCGGGTTCGTTCATGGCGGCCGCGATCATCGCCGACAGCTTTTCCGGCGACAGATCGGACTGCGCCACTACCTGCGCACCGCCGGCAGCCACCAGTGCGGCGGCGTTGGCGGCCTGATCGTGATCCAGCGCATAGGGATAGGGTACCAGAATGGCCGGCCGGCCGATAACCGAAATCTCGCTGACGGTGGATGCCCCCGACCGGCAGACGACGAGATCGGCATGGGCGAGCCTCTCGGCCATATCGCCGAAGAACGGCGAGACATCGGCCGGCGCATTCAGCTTGGCAAAGCAGGAGATGACGCGATCCTTGTCTTCCGGACGCGCCTGCTGCGTCACCACGAGGCGTGCGCGCAAGGCAGGGTCGAGAAGGCTTATGGCGGTCGGCACGGCCGAGGAGAAGAACTGCGCCCCCTGGCTGCCGCCGAACACCACCAGACGGAAGGGCTCGGCGCCGCGCGACGCCGAATAGGGAATTTGCGCCGCATCGAGAACCGCCGGCCTGACGGGATTTCCGGTCACGACCGTCTTTTCCGCAAATGCACCCGTCCCCTCGGGCAGGAAGCCGCCGGCGATCGCCTGAACGCGTTTGGCCAGCGCCTTGTTCGCCCGTCCCATCACCGCGTTCTGTTCGTGGATGATCGTCGGAATGCCGAGCCCGGTCGAGGCCATCAGCGGCGGCATGGTCGGGTAACCGCCGAAGCCGATGACGGCCGCCGGCCTCAATCGGGTCATCAGCCGACGTGCCGCGCGAAGTCCCGTCCACAGCTTCCATCCGGTCCGCATGACGGCGATCGGATTCTTCGAACTGAACGTGGCGGACGGCACGACGTGGATGTCGTCGGCAGGAAACTTGCCGGCGAAGCGTTCGGCGCGGCTGTCGGTGACGAGATGGACGGAATAGCCGAGGCGCCGCAACTCGTGTCCGAGTGCTTCTGCCGGAAAAAGATGGCCGCCGGTTCCCCCGGCGGCAAGGACGATCGTCGATTTGCTCATTCGGTCTACTCCGCCGGGATGCCGTGTGCGACCCGGAACAGGCTGCGCTCCTGCGCCCGCTTTTCAGGGCGATGACGGGTCAGCGCCAGAATGAAGCCGGCCGTCACGCAGATGGCTATCTGCGAGGAGCCGCCGTAGGAGATCAGCGGCAAGGTCATGCCCTTTGCCGGCATGAGTTCCAGATTGACGCCGATATTGATCATCGACTGTATCCCGATCTGCAGGACGAGGCCGGCGACGGCAAAGCGGGTGAAGTCGTTACGTTCCTTGAAGGCATGGTTCAGCCCGCGCAGGACGATGAAGGCGAAGATCATCACCAGCGCCATGCAGAAGACGATGCCGAACTCTTCGGCGGCGACGGAGAAGATGAAGTCGGTATGGCTGTCCGGCAGGATCCGCTTGACGATGCCCTCGCCCGGCCCCTGTCCGAACCAGCCGCCGCGGACGATGGCCTCGTGGGCGGTTTCGATCTGGAAGCGGTCGCCCTCGCCGGTCAGGAACTTGTCGAAGCGCGCCGTCACGTGCGGCAGCATGTAATAGGCCGCGACGAGGCCGCCGGCGCCGACGCCGCCGAGCAGCACGATCCACAGCCAGGGCATTCCGGCCATGAAGAACATGCCCCCCCATACGACGCTGGTCAGGATCGTCTGGCCGAGGTCGGGCTGGGCGACCAGAAGCGCCGCCACGATGCCGAAGAGAATGATCGCGAAGAGATTGCCGGGGATTTCCGGCTGGCGAGCGTGTTCGGAAAACAGCCACGCGCAGACGACGACGAAGGCGGGCTTCATGAATTCGGAAGGCTGGATGGAGAAGGATCCGATGCCGAGCCAGCGGCGCGCGCCCTTGACCTCGACGCCGATGAACAGCGCCAGAACCATCATCGCCAGCGACACGGCGAGAAGGATGATCGCGGTCCGCCGCACCTGCCGCGGCGTCAGGAATGAAAGCCCGATCATCACGACGATCGAGGGAATGATGAAGAGCGCATGTCGCTCGACGAAGTGGAAGCTGTCGAGGCCGATACGCTCCGCGACCGCCGGCGACGCCGCGAAGGACAGCATGAAGCCGATCCCCATCAGCAGGATGAAAGCCGCGAGGAAAAACCTGTCGATGGTCCAGAACCAGTCTGCGAGCGGCCCTCGGTCTGCGCGGCTTACCATGTTCAGCTCCTCTTTCCGGTCTCGACCAGCATCGTTACCTCGTGAAGGTCTGCGACCAGCTGCACGAATGCGTCGCCGCGGACCTCGAAATTCTTGAACTGATCGAAGCTTGCACATGCCGGCGAGAGCATGACGGCCGAGGGGACGGTATCGCCGTCGGCGTCAGCAGCAGCATGGGCGAGTGCTTGATCCAGCGTGCCGGAGATTTCGTAGCGCACGCCATCGCCCAGGGTGGCCGCGAATGCCGGCGCGGCCTCTCCGATCAGGTAAGCTTTGACGATACGCGGGAAAAGTGGTGCGAGGCTTGCGATGCCGCCCTCCTTG
>JBQGDG010000386.1:0-2657 GCA_052038935.1 Neorhizobium sp.
TTGGCCGCGACATTGCCGCCCCAGGACTGGCCGTGCAGCAGCACGCGCTTCGGCTCTCCCAGCAGCCGTTCGGCGATGCGCCGTACATTGTCCGTATCGGCCGCCGCCATCCGCACGCCATAGCCTTCGCGCCGGTAGTTCGATCCGGCCCAGGCATAGCCTTCCTGCACGGTGACGGCGAAACGCTCCAGATCCTCCACCGGGTCGTCCGCCTTCGGCTTGGCCGTCCGCGGCCCGCCATGGGCATGCACGACGAGTACGCCGTTCCAGTCCTTCGGTTTCGCGATCCAGTAATAGGCGCCGCGCATGTCCCGCCCGGCAAAACATTCGGTGCCGGCCGGCAGCGACTTTGGGCAGTCCTTCGGCGCGGGATCGCCTCCGCGTTTCTGTGCCGCGGCCGGCAGCGTGGTCGCGGCAACCACCGCGAGCGATATCGATAGGGTCCTGAAAAGCATGGAAACTCCTCCTTCTCCAGCCCTGTCCGAAACTATGGGACCGGATCGGCGAGGCAATGGCCCGGCGCATCCGCGGGGCGGCCGATCGACACGGTGCGGCGCCGGATGGGTTGCTCCCTGCCCAAACGCCGGACGGCCTGGGTGGTTTTCCACCCATGCCGTCGTCACCCGCCAAGGCGGAGCCTCGTCCCGCCGAAGCGGGAGGAGGGGATGGGATGTCTTCCGCCGCGTCAATCGCGGGAGGAAGCGCTTAGCGGTCCCATTCGGGTGCGAGGTTTGCCGGGCTGACGATGCGGCCGTTCGGGCGGGCGAGCCCATGGATCGCCTCCATCTCGTCGAGCGACAGCGCGAAGTCGAAGATGTCGAAGTTCTCCGGCAACCGGCTTTCCGTCGCGGTCTTCGAAAGCGCGATGACGTCCTTCTGCTGCACGGCCCAGCGAAGCACGACCTGCGCCGCGCTCTTGCCGTGCCTGGACCCGATATCCTTCAGAACCTCGTCCTTCGGAACGGCGCCGTCGGCCATCAGGTAATAGCCGGTCACCGACATGCCGGTCTCGCGTGCCTTTTTCAGTACGGCGGTCTGGGCGAGATAGGGATGGTATTCGACCTGGTTGTTGGCGATCGGCGCGTCGGAAAGCTTCACGGCCTCGTCCATCAGGGCGCTGGAGAAGTTGGATACGCCGATATTCTTCACCTTGCCTGCTTTGACCAGCGCATTCAGCGCATCGATCCGGTCGGCGAGCGGCATCTTGCTCTGCGGCCAGTGGAGCAGAAGCAGATCGACGTGGTCGGTCTTCAGTTTTACCAGGCTCTCGTCGATGGAGGCAATGAACGCGTCCTTGCTGCCACGGTCGTCGAGGATCTTGGTGGTCAGGAAGATATCGGCTCGCGGTATGCCGGACCCGGCGATCACTTCGCCGACGGCCGCCTCGTTGTTATAGGCCTGCGCGGTATCCACGTGGCGGAAACCGAGCTTCAGTGCTTCCGGCAGGATACGGTGGATGTCGTTTTCGGGGATACGGAACGTGCCGAAACCGAGGGCGGGAATATTGGCGCCGTTGGCGCTGACTGTGTGCATGATAGCTCCTCTGGATGGGAGCCCGGATGGTGCCGGGCTTATATGAGGCCCTCTTTACATGGGCCGGTTGACGGTTGGATCAAGCGTGCTGCCGGTTCGGTGTCATTCGGCGGGGCAGGCAAGGGCGGCGCTGCCGGTGCTGCGCCTGTCGAGGCGGATGGCGACGATCGCCACACCGAGGGCTGCGACCGGTACCAGCCCGGCGACGAAGGTGACCGCGCCGAGACCGGGTCCGTGGTCGATGACGGCGCCGCCGAGCCAGGCGCCGATGGCGTTGCCGAGATTGAAGGCGGCGATGTTGAAGGAGGAGGCGAGCCCCTGGCCGGCGCCTTCCGCCTTCTGCAGGACCCACATCTGCAGCGGCGAGACGGTGGCGAAGGCGGCCGCGCCGAACAGGCCGATCGCGATCACCGCAAGCACCGGCTGGTGGATCGCGGCCGTCATGGCGAGCAGCACGGCGGCGAGCGCCACGAGGCTTCCGACGATGGTCGGCACGAGATGCCTGTCGGCCAGCCAGCCGCCGGCGAGGTTGCCGATGACGAGACCGCCGCCGAAGACGAGCAGGATCGGCGAGACGGCACTTTCGGAAAAGCCTGTGATCTGCGTCAGGATCGGCGCGATATAGGTGAAGCCCGCAAACACGCCGACCCAGGAGAGCACGGTGACGAGAAGGCCGAGCAGGACGGCGCGGCGGCCGAGCACGGCGAGCACGCCCTGCGATGCCTCCTCGTCGGCCTCGGATGCCTTGTCCTTCGGCACGAGCAGGGCGATGACGGCCAGCGCGGCGATGCCGATCAGCGTCACCGCCCAGAAGGTCGAGCGCCAGCCATAGGCCTGTCCGAGCCAGGTGCCGAAAGGCACGCCGAGAATGTTGGCGACGGTCAGCCCGGTGAACATGATGGCGATGGCCGAAGCCTTCTTGTTCGGAGCGACGAGGCCGGTGGCGACGACGGAGCCGACGCCGAAGAAGGAAGCATGGGCGACGGCGGTCAGCACACGGGCCGCCATCAGCGTCCAGTAGTCGGGCGCAAGGGCACAGGCGAGATTGCCGACGGTGAAGACGACCATCAGCGCCATCAGCAGGGTCTTGCGCGACCACTTGCCGGAAATGGCGCCGAGGATCG
>JBQGDG010000387.1:0-26516 GCA_052038935.1 Neorhizobium sp.
GAGGAGGTGGAAATATTTTCCTCCGATCTGAGACGCGCGGCGCAGACAGCGCAGGCCATAGGAACGCGTTTCAACCGGCCCGTCGCGACAACCGCGGATTTGCGCGAGATCAGCTACGGGGTGGCCGGCGGTAGACCGCAGCAATGGCTCGATGCCCGCTACGTGCCGGCACCGGACAACGATCGCCTGGATCACCGGCCTGCGATAGAGGGGGCGGAATCACGCAGAGACGTAGCGGAACGGGTCTATCCCTGCATTGAGGCGATCGTGGCGCGGCCATGCGCCACACAGATCATCGTCACCCACGGGTTTACGCTCGGCCTCGTCATCGCCGCATGGATGAAAGTTCCGATCGACGCATGCGGCTTTATGGCATTCGTGGCAGCGCCTGCCAGCATCACGCATCTGCGGCAGGACGGCTTCTTCCGCAGCCGCGCCATGCTGAGCTTTGCGGATACCACGCATCTGGCGAACAGGTCGCAGCAGGGCCGCCCGTCCCTGCCATGATGATGGACACGCGACATCACATCTGCGTGTCAGGCTTGCGGCCCGACACGCCATTCCCGGCGATATGACAGGGAAAAAGACTACCTGCGGGAGGAATTATACGGGGGCCTGCGCCGGTAGCGCCGCTGGCTCCAGACCGTATAGACGACAGCCGCGATGACGATCGCGATCTCTACCGCCGCTATAAGGCACCAAACTGCATCCATATCCAATTCACCCGTTTCATGCGCCGAAACATGGTAACCCGGTCCGGTTCCGCCTCCCTGACGTAACCCCTCCAGGCCCGCTCGGCCTTGATCTCTATCAGGCGCCTCCTGCCCTTCCCATATGAAACTAATATGAAAATCGGGCAAAAAATGCATATCACTGCAAATTCGGTAAATTCGCCGCGAGACCGCATACGGGAATGTAACGCCACAATCCCGCTTCGGTTGCAAGCTCGGAACCGCATTGCCCGCAATTTCGTTTTTGGGTAGTCAGTGCCGGCCGACACTCAGGGAGAAACAGGTTGATCAATCTCTTCGACACCATCCGCAACACGCTCGTGCCGATCCACAAGGAAGGTTACGTCTTCGTGGCGATCTTCTTCGTCGCGTCACTGATCCTGGGCTATATCGCCGAGCCGCTGTTCTGGATCGGCCTGGTCCTGACGCTCTGGTGCGCCTATTTCTTCCGCGACCCGGAGCGGGTCGTTCCGCAGGACGACGATCTGATCGTCAGCCCCGCCGACGGCCGCATCTCTCACGTCGCCATGGTCGTGCCGCCGCCGGAACTAGGCCTCGGGGCAGAGCCGATGCTGCGCATTTCCGTCTTCATGAACGTCTTCGACTGCCACATCAATCGCGCCCCGGTACGCGGCGAGGTGACTACGATCGAATATCGGGCCGGCCAGTTCATCAATGCCGAGCTCGACAAGGCAAGCTCCGACAACGAGCGTAACGGCCTCGTCATCGAGAGCCGGCACGGCAAGGTCGGCGTCGTGCAGATCGCCGGGCTCGTGGCGCGGCGCATCGTCTGCTGGGTGAAGCCCGGCGAACCCGTCAATGCCGGCGAGCGGTTCGGTCTCATCCGCTTCGGCTCACGTCTCGACGTGTTCGTGCCGCAGGGCGGCCAGCCGCGCGTGTCCGTCGGCCAGCTGGCGATCGGCGGGGAAACGGTGCTCGCCGAATTCGGCTCGGCCAAGGGCCCGATGCTCGGCCGCCGCGCCTGATCAACAACGCACAGCAAGGAGACACGAATGGAGATGCCCCCAGCAGAGCCGAACCGCTCCACCGATGAGGCCCGCGGCCCGCGCCTGAGGGAAATACCCTTCCGGCTGATGGTGCCGAACCTGATCACGGTTCTGGCGATCTGCGCGGGCCTGACCGGCATCCGGCTCGCCTTCGAGGGACGCTACGAACTGGCGGTGGCCATGGTTCTGCTGGCGGCCTTCCTCGACGGTATCGACGGCCGGGTGGCACGTCTTCTCAAGGCGACCTCGAAATTCGGCGTGCAGATGGACTCGCTTGCCGACATCATCAACTTCGGCGTCGCGCCGGCACTCGTCTCCTACGCTTTCCTGCTCGACGGCGCCCGTTCGCTCGGCTGGATCGCCGCGCTGCTCTATGCGATTGCCGCCGGCCTGAGGCTCGCGCGTTTCAACGTGATGGAGGATCGCGGCGTCAAGGCGCCGTGGCAGTCGGAGTTTTTCGTCGGCGTGCCGGCGCCGATGGGCGCCATGCTGGTGCTTCTGCCGGTCTATCTCGGCTTTCTCGGCGTCGAACCGACACCCGCCTTCGTTTATGCGAGCGTCGCCTATACGGTGCTGATCGGTTATCTGCTCGTCAGCCGCCTGCCGGTCTGGTCGGGCAAAGCCGGCGGCATCCGTCGCGACCTGGTATTGCCGATACTGCTCGGCGTCGTGCTCTACGTAGCGCTGCTGATGAGCTATACCTGGGAAGTCCTGTCGGTGACCGTCGTCGCCTATCTCTGCATATTGCCGTTCAGCGCCCGGGCCTGGCACCGCCGCTTCGGCACGATTACAATCGAGGATGACGGTTCCAACCTTTAGGGGGCCGAAGTCTCCTCTTCCAGCCCGGAATTGCAACTTCCGGGCAACAGTTTCCCGCAAGATGACAGTATTATGAATAGTTCGGCTGGGAGGTCGGGACATCGGTCACGATTCCGCCTGTATTTGGCGAAAAACCGGATGTTGAACCGATTAAACTGAATCGCTTGCGTGAGGAGAGACCATGAGCGGCGACAAGAAAGACACCAAAGGCGAGAGTAAGCAGGAAAACACCACGCCTTACAGACCGCTCGGCCTCAAGGCCGTCGCCGCTGCGGCATTGATGCTCAATCGCAAGCCGAAACTTACCCCGGCGCGCTGACGCGGCCTGATCAAGCGTCGCCGAAGACGCTCCAGAGAAGAGCAAGCGCCAGAAGGCTCATGACAACGCCGATCACGGCGTCGAGCACCCGCCAGGCGGCGGGTCTCGCAAAGACCGGCGCCAGCAACCGCGCTCCGTAGCCCAGGCCGAAGAACCAGGCGAAGGAAGCGGTCGCGGCCCCGGCTCCGTAGGCCACCCTCTCCGCCCCTTCGAAGCTTGCCGACAGGCTGCCGAGAAGAAGGACCGTGTCGAGATAGACATGCGGATTGAGAAATGTGAAGGCAAGGCAGGTCAGCACCGCCGCCTTCAGCGAAAGACCTTCCGGCGTGCCGGCAACCATGGCGGCCGGCCTTGCAGCCCGCTTGAACGCGAGCGCGGCATAACCTCCCAGAAAGATCGCACCGCCGAGCGTGACGACGAGAATGAGCGTCTCGGACTGTGAAACGAGTGTGCCCATGCCGCCGACGCCGGCGGCGATCAGGAGCGCATCCGACAGGGCGCAGATCAGGCAGAGGATGAAGACGTGGCGCCGCATCAGGCCCTGGCGCAGGATGAAGGCATTCTGGGCGCCGATCGCGACGATCAGCGAGCCGCCGAGGGCAAAGCCGGACAGACCGGCGGACAGGAGGGGCATGGAAGGTATCCGAAAAGAAGGGCGAGGTTCAGAAAAGCGATAGCTGCGGAGGCTCGGGCACCGGTTTCGGCGGCTTTTCCTCCGGCACGGCGACCGCCACGGGTTTCTGTATCTCCGGCCCCATGTTGGACACCTTGTTGACCAGATCGGAAACCGGAAGCGCCTCGAAGAAATCGTTCTCGACGGGCTTAAGCAGGTCCGAAACCATCCGTGGTTCCTGCGTCTTGCATTCGAGCCAGCGCTCGAAATCTTCCGGCCGGATGACCACCGGCATGCGGTCGTGGATGCCCCGCATCGCCGAATTCGCGGCGGCGGTCATGATCGCCGCCGTATCGACCTCGGACCCGTCGGCCGAAGACCACGTTTCCATCAGGCCGGCGAAGGCGATGACGCCGCCATCTTTCGGGCGTATCCAGTAGGCCTGCGGTTTTTCTCCGCTTTCCTTGGGCGGGCGCTTCCATTCATAGAAGCCGGAGGCCGGCACGAGAATGCGGCGGTGGCGCATGGCGGCGCGAAAGGATGCCTTGCCGATCGCCGTCTCGGAGCGCGCATTGATCAGGAGCGGGAATTCCTTCGGGTCCTTCACCCAGCCGGGGATCAGACCCCAGCGGGCGAGAAATGCCTTGCGTGCGGGAAGGTTGCTTCCGGGCTGGCGATCCGCCTGCATGACCACGAGAATCGGCTGCGTCGGGGCGATGTTGAACCGCGCCGGAAAGCCGTCCTCGAAATCGGCGACGCCAAGTACGCCGAACACGTCGTCCGGCTTCTGGGTCAGGGCATAACGTCCGCACATGACATCCTAGATGGCACCGGCTCGGAACACGGTCAAGCCAGGGATAGCCTGCCGCCGCCTGAGTGACTTTTCTCGCATTCGACCGTTTCCCGCTTCACTGCCGGAAGCGTTTCAGGCGCTACGGGGACCGAAGAGGATGATCGCGCCGCCGACGAGGCAGACAAACGCCCCCGTGACATCCCAGCGATCGGGCGAACGCGCCTCGACGCCCCATAACCATAAGACCGACGCGACGATATAAATCGCGCCATAGGCCGCATAGGCCCGGCCGGCGGCCTCTGCCGGGACCAGAGCCAGCGCCCAGGCGAACGCCGCCAGCGAGACCATGCCAGGCGCCAGCCACCAGACGGACTTGTCGAGCTTGAGCCACGCCCAGAAGGCAAAACAGCCGGCGATCTCGGCCACGGCGGCGAAAGCGTAGAGGAGATAGGTCTTCATGAACTCCGGCCGAAATCCTGTCCTCTGAGATCCCACGCAGCATACGCCATTCGTCGAATCACGATTCGATCTGCACGGGACGATAGCAGATGTGGCGATGGAGGCAGGGAAATGTCCGGTTTGCACGGGACATATTCCGTCATGCGGCATTATATGGCGATACATCCGATCCGCCGCGATCCTGCGATCGCGGCGCAGACCGCAGCCGAGTGATGGATCCACCGCCATGCAAGTTTCTCCCCAAGCCGCCTCCTCCGCCATCCTCGAGCGCGACGGGCGTCTTCTGCTGATCCGCCGGATGAACCCGCCATCGGCCGATCTGTTCGCCTTTCCGGGCGGCCGGGCGGAACCGGGAGAAACGCCGCCGGAGACGGCGCTTCGGGAATTCTACGAGGAAACCGGCATCCGGGCCCGCAATCCTTCGCTTTTCGCCACCTACGATCTCAACGGCGACAGGGATGACGACCGGCATTTCTTCCTGTCGGTCTTCACGGTGGAGGCCGAAGCCGACAGCGTGGCGATCGCAGCCGACGACGCGGCGGATCCCGGCTGGTACACGGTGGAGGAAATCCGCGCGTTGCCGGTTCCGCCGAGCGTGCTCGAATGCGCCGAGAGGCTGGCGGCCGAACGCGGCAGCGGTTTATAAGACGATCGTGATCCGATGCGGGGAATCGGGTCGAGCGAGATCAGGACCGACATGAAGAGCAAATCCGAGGAAAGCCGTTTGAAAGCCCTGCGTCTCGCGACATCATTGCTTCTGGTCACGCTCGTCATCGCAGCGACGCCGCTTGCCGCACAACCGGCAAGAAAGGGCGCGGCCGAACCGCCCGCGGCAGCGAGCCAGGCGCCGGCTGCGGAGACCAACAAACCCGCCCCCTACGATGAACAGCTCATGCGCCTTGCAGAAGTCCTGGGCTCGATCAGCTATCTCAGGTCACTTTGCGGCGCTCCGCAGGAAGACTGGCGGACATCCATGCGACAATTGCTCGATTCGGACGCATCGAACGAGCCGGCGCGCAGGGAAAGGTTGACGGCATCCTACAATCGCGGCTACCGATCCTTCGCCTCGGTACACGGTGCCTGCACGGCCGCGGCACGCACCGCCGAGGAGCGCTACCGTAACGAAGGCGCAACACTTGCCGCGGAAATCGCCGCGCGCTTCGGAAATTAGCGGATTATTTACCTCTTTCGCCGGGAAGCCGTGTCGTTTTGATAAAAGGCTGATAAAGTTCTTAACGGCGCAGTAATCAAACCCGCACCGAGGAATTAAAAGAATGCAGTCAGGCCGCAACGACATCGATGACATGATCGTCCACGAAAAGATGCAGGTTGCCCTGGAATATCAGAACGATGCCTGGGCGGACGGACGTGCAGACGGGATCGAGCCGGAGATCATCGCGGATGCCGCGATCGCTTTCGCAATGCGCGAGACGATCCGTATCCACGGCGAGGAAGGCGCGGAGGCCATGCTCGAATCGCTGCGCAACCGCATGCTTGCAGGCGAATTTTCCCCAGAGCGTAATCTCCAGTAGTACACGGGCCTTCCCATGCGGAACGCTGTAGGTTTCAGTCGCGTCACTTTCTGGCTGCTGGCAACGGTGGCCGTATCCGGCCTTGCGCCGCGCGCACACGCGCTTTCGGGGGCCGCGATGGAGCCCGCCGCCGAAAACGGCACGACTGCGGAGACGTTTCCGCAGCAGGCATTCGAGGGCACGACCCTGCCGAAGCCCGACATTGAGGGCGAGTCGGCGCAGGGCGAGGCGAAGGACAAGCCCTCAGCCACCCCTGCCGCGCCACAGACCGGCAGCGAGGATGCAACGCCCCCGGTGAGCGGTGCCGCCGATGCAGACGCGGGCGAGCCGGCCAATGCCGAGATCATCCGGGACCTCTCCACCCTCCCCGAACCCGTGCGCCAGATGCGAGAGCGGATCGTCGAAGCTGCGGCGTCGGGCGATATCGAACGTCTGCGGCCGCTGATCCAGGGCACGCTGAAACCTCCGCAGATCATGAATAACGAGGCCGACGACCCGATCGATACGCTCAAGAACTTCTCCGGCGATCCCGACGGGCAGGAAATTCTCGCCATCATGCTGGATATCCTGGCGACCGGCGTTGCCCGCATCGATGCCGGAAGCCCGGACGAGGTTTATGTCTGGCCCTATTTCATGGGCAAGTCGCTGGCATCGCTCACGCCGCCCGAACGGGTCGAGTTGCTGCGGATCGTCACCGCCGGCGATCTGATGGGGATGGAAGAAAACGGCAACTACAATTTCTACCGGCTCGGCATCGCGCCCGACGGCCAATGGAAGTTCATGGCCGGCGGCGACTGACGCAGGCGCCGGCTCCGTCAGGATCAGGTTTTACTTGGCGATCCGCTCCGGCCGCGACGATCGACCATGACCGAAGCTGACGAAAGGCCGAGCCTGACGCAGGCAAATCCGCCTTACTGCGCCATCGCAATCAGGCGTCCGTTGGACGGCTGGTGGAGAACGTCCATCCGCACATCGTAGATGCGCGCAAGCTCCTCCGTCGTCATGATCGCGTCGGGCGTGCCATGGGCGATCATGCGGCCCGAATGAAGCGCGACGATCTCGTCGCAGAAACGCGCGGCCATGTTGATGTCGTGCAGCACCGTGATGATGCTGATCCCCTTCTGACGGCAGAGATCATGGGTCAACGACAGCACTTCGAGCTGATGGCCGATATCGAGTGCCGAGATCGGCTCGTCGAGCAGAAGGCAGGTCGCGTCCTGCGCCACCAGCATGGCAAGCCAGACGCGCTGGCGCTCGCCGCCGGAAAGGCTGTCGACCATGCGATCCGCAAACTTGCCGATGGCCGTCAGTTCTATCGCTTCCTCGACCTTGCGCCGGTCGGTCTCGCCGAAACGTCCGAGAGCCCCATGCCAGGGATAACGGCCGAGCGCCACCAGTTCCTTCACCAGCATGCCGGGTGCAGCGGGTGTGCGTTGCGGCAGGTAGGCGAGCCGGCGGGCGAAGGCACGCGATCCCCACTGGTTCAGCGGCTTGCCCTCGAACACGATCGTTCCGCCGGACGGAGCCTGCTGCCTGCCGATCAGCTTGAGGAGCGTCGACTTGCCGGAACCGTTATGGCCGATCAGCGCGATCGACCGGCCGGCCGAAAGCTCGACCGTGAGCGGATGAAGCAGCGTCCGTCCGTCCACCGCGAAGGTCACGTCCGCCAGCGACAGAAGCGGCGCGGCAACATCGGCGGACTTTTGCAGGGCATTCTGGAGCATTAGGACTTTCCGTGGGGACTGCTTATCGAATATGGAGAACGCGGCTCATGTTTGGCCAATTTATCGCCGGGGGTCAACCGCGGCGACCAGCGCGTTCTCCAGAGATATCGTAATGCTTGCCCGCTTCTTTGCCTATTACCGCCCCTACAAGGGGCTGTTCATCGTCGATTTCGCCTGCGCCATCTTCTCGGGCATTCTCGAACTCGGATTTCCGATGGCGGTGAAACTGTTCGTCGACCGGCTTCTGGTAACGCAGGAATGGGTGCTGATCGCCCTTGCCTCCGCGGCGCTGCTCGTCTGTTACGCCATCAATACCGGACTGATGGTCGTCGTGACCTATTGGGGACACATGCTCGGCATCAATATCGAGACCGACATGCGGCGCGAAGCCTTCAACCACATGCAGAAGCTCTCCTTCAGCTATTACGACAACCAGAAGACAGGACATCTCGTCGGTCGCCTGACGAAGGATCTGGAAGAGATCGGCGAAGTCGCCCATCACGGCCCCGAAGACCTGTTCATCGCCGTGATGACCTTTGTCGGCGCACTGGTGCTGATGCTTTCGGTCAACTGGCAGCTGGCGCTGATCACCGCTCTGGTCGTGCCGCTGACCGCCTGGGTGACGAGCCGCTACGGCGCAAGGATGAGCCACAATTTCCGCCGGCTCTTCGATCGTGTCGGCGACTACAACACCCGTATCGAGGAGAATGTCGGCGGCATGCGCGTCGTCCAGGCCTTCGCCAACGAGAGCCACGAGCGCACGCTGTTCGAGAAGGACAACCAGAACTACCGCCGGGTCAAGCTCGAAGCCTACAAGATCATGGCCGCCAGTACCTCGCTCAGCTATATGAGCATGCGGCTGACGCAGATGATCGTGATGATCGCCGGCGCCTATTTCGTGCTGGCGGGCGAGCTCACCGCCGGCGGCTTCATCGGCTTCCTGCTTCTCGTCGGCGTCTTCTTCCGCCCGGTCGAGAAGATCAATTCGGTGATCGAGACCTATCCCAAGGGCATTGCCGGCTTCCGCCGCTTCACCGAGCTCGTCGATACGGAGCCGGACATCGCCGACGCGCCGGATGCGATGACGGTCGGCACGCTGAAGGGTGAGATCGAGTACCGCAACGTCTCCTTCGGCTACAGGCCGGACAAACCGATCCTCGAAGATGTCAGCCTGTCGATCCGTGCCGGCGAGACGATCGCCTTCGTCGGTCCGTCGGGGGCCGGAAAGACGACGATCTGTTCGCTCCTGCCGCGATTCTACGAGATCAGCGGCGGCGCGATCGAGATCGACGGCATCGACATCCGCAGGATGACGATGGCATCGCTGCGCCAGCAGATCGGCATTGTGCAACAGGATGTCTTCCTGTTCGGCGGCACGCTGAAGGAGAACATCGCCTATGGCCGCCTCGGCGCCAGCGATGCCGACATCATGGAAGCCGCCCGGCGCGCAAGGCTGGAGGAGATGATCGCGGCTCTGCCCGACGGGCTGGAAACGGTCGTCGGCGAACGCGGCGTAAAATTGTCCGGCGGCCAGAAACAGCGTGTGGCGATCGCCCGCATGTTCCTGAAGAACCCGCCGATCCTGATCCTCGACGAGGCGACATCGGCCCTCGACACGGAGACGGAGCGGGCTATCCAGCGATCGCTTTCGGAACTGGCCGTCGGTCGAACGACGCTGATCATCGCCCATCGGCTGGCTACCATCCAGAGCGCCGACCGGATCGTCGTCATCGACGGGAGCGGCATTCTGGAACAGGGCACCCATCAGGAACTGATCGCCCGGCGCGGCGCGTACAACCGCCTGCATGCGGCACAGGTCGGCGCGTGACGACAGGAGCCGGGCGGGTTCCGGTTGAAGTCGCCCCAAAAACTTGATAAAAGAAAGAAAGATTTATTTGCGGGCTTGGGGCCACAGGGTCGGAGCATGACGTTTCAACCGAGAATGCGTAACCAGATTGAAGGTTTCTCGGTCGTCGGCGGGCTGCGACGACGCTACTGGAACGGCATCACCGCCGATCTGTGGGATGTCGAATGCGCCACTTACGCGGGCGGATACTACGTCGCCTGCGATCCGCGTCTTTTCATCCTGCTCGACCATCGGGGACGCGGCCGGCCGGCGGTGAAGAAGACCCCCGGCGAACCGGGCATGCTGCAGGACGCCAGCCACAGCCCGATCTCCTACATTCCGGCCGAGATGGACCTGTGGGTCGATATCAGGGACGTTGAGTATGTCCGCCATCTCGACATCCATTTCGACGCCGATACCGTCAGCCGGCGGCTGAGCGAGGATCTCGATCCGCGTCGCCTCAAGGACCCGCAGCTGCTGTTCGCCGACAGCAGGATGATGGCGCTGGCCGAGCTGATCGCGGCCGAGATCTCCAGTCCCGCACCGCTTCATGATCTCTATGGCGACGGCCTGGCGCTGGCACTGCTGATAGACGTGATGAAGCTCGCCAGGACCGAACCGCGCAGGCGGGGGACATTGGCGCCCTGGCAACTGAGGCGCGCCACCGAGTTCATCGAACAGAACTGCCTGCGCAACATCAGGCTCGAGGAGCTCTCAAACCTCACCGGCCTGTCGCAATCGCATTTTAGCCATTCCTTCAAGGCGTCCACCGGGTTGGCGCCGCATGACTGGCAGATGAATGCGCGCCTCTCCCGTGCCAAGGAACTGCTCAGGGCCGGCGATCACCCGCTGACCGCGATCGCCGCGGAAACCGGTTTTTCCGACCATGCACATTTCAGCCGGGTGTTCCGCAAGCATGTCGGCCTCGCGCCGTCGCAGTGGAAAAAGTCACACCTGGGATAAAATCCGCGAGCAAACGCGCAAACAAATGAAGTTTGCCCAAGATCGTTCAAGTCTCCCAAATTAGAGCAAGCGAATGCATGAAATCTGAGTTAACCACTCAGCTTATTATGCGCCGCATGGAATCGCGGCATGAGTGGGGCAAACAATGAGAAAACCGATCAAGTCTTCCGTTTTGAGAGCGGGTTTGTGGGCGGGCGTCGCCGCAATCAGCCTGAGCGCGTCCTGGGCAGCACAGGCACAGGAGCAGAGCGACACGACGCTCGCTCCCATCGTCCTGCAGGGCGAAGGCGAGCAGAACGGCACCGGACCGGTGCGAGGCTATGTTGCCAAGCAGACCACGACGGGCTCCAAGACCGATACGCCGCTCAACGAGATTCCGCAGTCGGTTTCCGTCGTCGGGACGGAGGAAATGTCGGACCGCGGCGTCGTCGACAAGGTCGACGAGGCACTGCTTTATACACCCGGCGTCTTCGCGCAGCCGTACGGCTCCGACCCGGATACAGACTGGATCTATGTGCGTGGCTTCAATGCCAGCCAGACCGGCCTTTTTCTCGACAATCTGGCGCTGACCAACCACGCGTTCGGCAATTTCCAGGTCGATCCGTTCATCCTCGAGCGCGTCGAGGTACTCAAAGGGCCGGCTTCCGTGCTTCTCGGCGGCGCCAACGCCGGCGGCGTCATCAACATGGTGCGCAAGCAGCCGACCGACGAACCCTATTTCTACACGGAAATCGGCATCGACAGTAACGGCCACGGTTTCGGCGGCTTCGACTTCTCCGACAAGCTGGCCGGAAGCGATGCGGTCAGCTACCGGGTGACCGGCAAGCTTTCCGGCGGAAACGGCTATTCGGACGAGCAGGAAGACATCCGTGGCGTGTTCATGCCACAGATCACCTTCCAGCCGGACGAGGCCACCAGCCTGAACGTCTACGCCTATGTCAGCCATCTGGACCAGACCCACACCTCGAACGGCTTCCTGCCCTATTCGGGAACGGTGGTCAGCAATCCGTTCTTCGGCAAGCTCGACCGCGACGTCTATCTCGGCGACGAGGATTTCGATATCGGCCGCACCACCCAGGCCATGGTCGGCTACGAGTTCAAGCATGAATTCGAGGGCGGCTGGAAGTTCACCCAGAACCTGCGTTACGCGCATCTGAACAAGCGCGAGCGGCAGCTCTACCCGTTCGACTTCGATTCGCAGGCGGATCCGACGATCCTGATGTATGCCGACGACGTGCGCTCCAAGGCGGACTCGTTCAACGTCGACAACCGGATCGAGAACGAATTCGATCTGGGCGGCGCGAGCCACAAGGTGATGGCCGGTATCGACTACCGCTATTACCGCCTCGACAACGACCAGCTGGCAACGCCTTTCGGCGCGTACCCGACCCCGGTCGATCCCAACAACCTGCCCTACGACTTCCCGATCCCGCCGCTTTCGCCGTTCGTGCATCAGCTCTACACGATCCATCAGGTCGGCGTTTACGCCCAGGACCAGATCAAGTTCGGCGACGGCTGGATCGTCACCCTGAACGGTCGCTTCGACTATCTCGACAGTGAAGTGGAAGACCTGCTCGGTACCGGCAACTCCTCGCTGGACGACACGGCATGGAGCGGTCGCGCCGGCCTGGCCTACGAATTCGACAACGGCCTGACGCCTTACGTCAGCGTCGCCACCTTCTTCAGCCCGCTCGTCGGCACCAGTGCGGACGGCGCGTTGAAGCCGGAGGAAGGCGAACAGTACGAAGTCGGCGTCAAGTACGAGCCCACCTGGTTCGACGGCGTGCTGACGGCTTCGGTCTTCCAGATCGACAAGCAGAACTACACGGTTTCCAACCCTGCCACCTTCCTCAGCCGCCAGCTCGGCGAAGTCCGCTCGCGCGGCGTCGAACTGGAAGGCAAGGTCAATCTCGACCAGAACTGGAAGCTCATCGCGTCCTACTCCTACACGGATCTCGAATTCACCGACAATCCGCTGGATCCGACGCTGAACGGCAACACGCCGCTGCTGGTGCCGAATTCGCAGGCGTCGCTGTGGCTGGACTACACCGTCACCGACGGTCCGCTCACCGGCCTCGGCGTCGGTGCCGGCGTGCGCTACCGCGGCAAGTCCTGGGCTGACGACGCCAACAACTTCCGCGTGGACGACGCGACGGTCGTCGATGCCGCCATTCGCTACGAAAAGAACGACTGGAAGGCTTCGCTCAACGTCACCAACCTGTTCGACAAGGAATATGTCGCAGGCTGCAACACGACGTCCTTCTGCGGTTACGGCGAGGCCCGCACGGTCGGCTTCAAGCTCAGCAAGGTCTGGTAAGTCAAACACCTGGAAGGGTAAGTTGACAACCTCAGTGAAGTTTATAAGGAAGGCCCCTCGTGGGCCTTTCTTTTTGTGACCGGAGATCGACTTGAGCCGACATGTCCCGCTCTCCCGCCGGGCCTTCCTTACGGGAGTATCCGCCTTTGCGGCAGCTCCGACAGCCTTGAGCCAGACCATCGCTCGGGCCGGCGGGCCACGCACGGCGACGCTCGACTGGGCTTTGATGGAGACGCTCCTCGCACTCGGCGCCGATCTGGCGGCAGGGCCTGAACTCCGGCAGTTCCGCGATGTCGCGGTCGAGCCCCCGGTACCGGCCGGCGTCGCCGATCTCGGCCTGCGCGGGCTGCCCAATCTGGAGACGCTGGCCTTTGCCCGACCGGACGTGATCTTCAACTCCAACTTCTACGCCTGGGCCGATCCGCTGCTTTCCGGCATCGCGCCCGTCCACAATCTCGGTATCTACGTGCCCGGCGAAGATCCCTATGCGATGGCGGAAAATGCGGCAGTTTCGATCGGCGGCCATCTCGGCACGGATGGCGGCGCCTATGTGGCGCAGACCGCCACACGGCTCGAGGAACTGCGTGCGGTCCTATCCCGGGGCGACGGACGGCCGGTCCTGCCGATCAATCTCGGCGACGCCCGCCACTACCGGGTCTTCGGCTCGGACAGCATGTTCGGCTCGGTACTGAAACGGCTCGGGCTCGACAATTCCTGGACGGGCGCGACCGCCTATTCGGCCGCAGCACCGGTCGGCATCGAGACGCTCGCCTCCATGCCCGACGCCTGGATCGTGCTGATCCCGCCCCACCCGCTCGATGCGCTCGACGCGCTGAGGCGCAGCCCCTTCTGGAACGCACTTCCCGCAGTCAGTGGAAACCGCGTCTTGACCCTCGGGTCGATCAATCCCTATGGCGCGCTGCCGGCGGCTCGCCGTTTCGCCGAGGAACTTGCAGGAGGGCTCGCACGTGCCTGGAACGGTTAGCCTTCCCGTCCGCGCTTCGGCGTCCAGCCGGGCCATGCTTTCGGCAGTGATGATCGCTCTTGCCTGCCTGCTCATGCTGTCCGGCCTTGTCGCGACGCGCCCGCAAGTGCCCGGAGATCCGGTGACGGCGGCGATGCTCGGCGATATCCTGCTCTGGCACAGCCTCTTGCCGCGCGCCGCGATCGCGCTGATCGCCGGGGCGGCGCTCGGTCTTGCCGGCGCGCTTCTGCAGCGGGTCTTGCGCAATCCGATCGCCGACGCCTCGACGCTCGGCATCGCTGCCGGCGCCGAACTCGCGCTCGTCATCGGGCTCAGCCTGTCGCCGGTCCTGGCAGGCATATCGCGCGAAACGGTCGCCTTTTCCGGCGGCCTCCTCGCGGTGCTGCTGGTGCTGGCGCTCTCCTGGCGGCAGGCCTTCGATCCGGTAACGGTCGCCGTCTCCGGCCTGATGATCAGCATGATCGCCGCGTCGATCACCATCACGCTCATCCTTGCGCGCGGCGAATATGCGCTGTCGGTGAGCATCTGGGGTTCCGGCTCGCTCAGCCAGCAGGACTGGCAGGGCGTGATCTCGCTGGCGCCGAGGTTGCTGATCGGCGCCTTGGCCGCGCTTGTCCTCGTCCGGCCGCTCGACGTGCTGGCGCTGGACGACCGGAGCGCCAAAAGTCTCGGCATGTCGATCATGGCGATCCGGCTGGCGATCCTAGTGCTGGCCGTCTGGCTTGCCGCCTCGGTAACGGCGACGGTCGGGGTGATCGGCTTTCTCGGCCTCGCAGCGCCGGCGATAGCAAGGCTCTGCGGCGCGCGGACGACAGGCCAGATACTCATTGCCGCGCCCTTTGTCGGGGCTGCCCTGCTCTTCCTCACCGACGGCACGAGCCAGTTGCTCGGTCCCGGCTTTTCCGATCTGGCACCGGCCGGTGCCGCCACCGCCCTGATGGGCGGACCGATCCTGCTGCTCTTGTTGCCACGGCTGCATGCGATATCGCCGGTTACGGCATCCCCTGCACCAAACGAGATACGGCTAGCGCGACCCGATGCGCGGCTGGTCGGCCTGGCGATCCTGACCGCACTCCTCGGTGTCGCGGCGCTGGTCATCGGCCCCTCGCCCACGGGCCTGCAGTTCTCGTTCGGGAAAGATCTCTCCGAACTCCTGCCGTTCCGTCTGCCGCGTATCCTTGCAGCCGGTGGCGCCGGTGCGTTGCTGGGGGCTGCCGGCTTCATCATGCAGCGGGTGACGGGCAATCCCATCGCCAGCCCGGAAGTGCTCGGCGTCTCGGCCGGCGGCGGCGCGGGACTTGCCACGACGCTCTATATCGTCGGTTTCGCCTCGCCGCCGATGATGCTCGCCGGCATGGCGCTCGGCGCGCTTATCGTCTTCCTGATCATGATCGCAATCGCGGCAAGCCGGGAGCTATCCGCCGAAAGGCTGCTCCTGTCGGGCATTGCGATGAGCGCCATCTCGATGGCGATCGTCACGATCGTCCTGGCGCAAGGTGACATGCGCTCCTTCATCCTTTTGATGTGGATGGCCGGATCGACGAACCGCGCCGGCGTGTTCGAGGCCTGGACGGCGCTGATTGCGCTTGCGGTCTTCACCGCGCCTCTTCTTTTCATGGGCCGCTGGCTCACCATCCTGCCGCTCGGTGGCGTCACGTCGAAAAGCGTCGGTATCGGGCTGACCTCGTCGCGGCTCGCGCTCGCCATTCTGTCGGCGCTGATGACGGCGGTCGCTTCCTTCCTCGTCGGGCCGCTCAGCCTTGCCGGGCTCGTCGCACCGCATCTGGCGCGGCTCGTCGGATTTACCGCCGCCCGCCAGCAGCTTCTGGCTTCGCTCCTGATCGGCGCGGCGATGCTTGTCGGTGCCGACTGGCTTTCGCGGGTCGTCATCTATCCCTATCAGGTTCCCGTCGGCGTATTCGCCGCACTGATCGGCGGTCCCTATCTTTTATGGCTTCTCGCACGCATGGAGAAACGATCGTGAACGCTCCCACCTTTCCCCGTTCGGTCTTTACCCTCTCCGGAACGGCCATTCCGGTCGATGCCGCCGACATGCTGGCAGAGATCTGCGAACATTTCGTCGATCATGCCGATGTGTTTCGCGATGGTGATCGTGTGACGCTGTCGAGCGAGGTCGGCGAAGCCCTTATCGAACGGGTGAGCGAGAGGCTCGATATCCGGCTCTCCTGCCCAACCGACGACATGCTTCAGCTGTCACGCGCGATCATCGCGGAACATCTCTTCATGTTCGCGGGCGACGAGCCGCTGTCGCTCGAGTGGTCGGACCGGCCGAAGCCGTCGCGGCTCGCCAATCTCAGCGAGGTGCGGGTCGTCTCCGCCGAGGATCTCACGCCGCGGATGCGCCGGCTGATCGTCTCCTGCGAGGACGCCGCCCGTTTCGACACGAGCGAGGGTCTGCACGTACGGTTGCTGATGCCGCCGAAGGGACGCGAACCGGTCTGGCCGTCGATGCGGGCGGACGGGCGCATCGGCTGGCCGGAAGGCGAGGACGAGATCGCCGTGCGCTATTACACGATCCGCAGCATCGACCTGGAACGCCGCCAGATGGCCATCGACTTCGTACTGCATGAGGCCTGCGGCAAACCTATGCCGGGTGCGGAATTCGGCCGCGACGCCCGGCCGGGAGACAGGGCCGCATTGCTCGGCCCGGGGGCCGGCAGCATGCCGCAGGCCCGCGACCTCCTGCTCGCCGGCGACGAGACCGCGCTTCCGGCAATCGCCCGGATGATCGAGCTTGCGGGGCCGGACATGCGCGTGCAGGCGATCGTCGAAGTGGCGGACAAGGCAGAGGAGCAGGCGCTTTCGTCTGGCGCCGGCCGGTTCGAGATCGAATGGCTGCACCGTGACGGCGCGGAACCGGGAACGGCGGGCCTGCTCGAACCCGCCGTCGTCGCAAGGCTCGATAGTCTCGGGCCCGACGCCTATGTCTGGGCCGCCTGCGAAAGGAACGAGGCCCAGGCCATCCGCGCAAGATTGAAGGAGCGCGGGCTCGACCGGACGCGGATGAGCGCGATCACCTATTGGCGGCGCGGTCACGAACTGCCGGCATAGAAGGGGGAGTGCCGCCGGGGCAAGCAGGATCGCTTCATCATCGGGCAGCACAGCAACGCACTTGTCCCGACGGCTGCGAAGTCATAACTGTCGTCGCTTGAGATATGAGAGCGCATCATCCGCATGCGGCCCAACCGGGATCCAGGTTCCATGACCAATGCCTATCTTCCGACGCGAAGCCTCATCCGCATCGACGGCAAGGATGCGGGAGACCTCCTGCATTCGCTGATCACCACCGATGTCGAAAGCCTGCCCGAGGGCGAGGCCCGGCCGGGCGCGCTGCTGACCCCGCAGGGCAAGATCCTGTTCGACTTCCTGATCTGGCGCGACCATGACGGCTTCATCATCGAGACCGATTCCGGCCAGCGCGACAATCTGCTGAGGCGGCTGACCATGTACAAGCTGCGTGCCGCGGTGGATCTCAAGCCGGTTGCGGAAGACGGAGTGACGGTGTTCTGGGATACCGACAGCGACAAGGGCGCGATCGTCGATACGGGCTTCGCCAAGGCCGGCCTTACTTTGACTCGCATGCCCGGCCGGCATGGCGACGGACCGGCGGATGCCTACCGGGCGCTGCGGATATCGTCCGGGCTTGCCGTTTCCGGCGAGGACTTCGCATTGCAGGACGCCTTCCCGCACGACGTGCTGCTCGACAAGTCCGGCGGCCTGTCCTTCAAGAAAGGCTGCTATGTCGGCCAGGAAGTGGTGTCGCGCATGCAGCACCGCGGCACGGCGCGTCGCCGGGTCGTCACGGTCGCGGCGCAGACGGCACTGCCGCCTGCCGGCACGGAGATCACCGCGGGCGGAAAAGCGGTCGGCACGCTCGGTTCGGTGCTGGCCGCGACAGGGCTTGCCATCGTCAGGATCGACCGTGTCGGCGATGCGCTCGCAGGCGGCGTACCGTTGATGGCCGGCGAGACGGAAGTATCGCTGGCGCTCCCCGCCTGGACCGGCCTCGCCTTCCCCTCGGAGCCCGCCTCCGACACCGATGGAGCCGGGTCGTGACCGGTCCGGCCGGCGCCCGTGCTTGGCAGCGGATGCTTTCGGGACGCAGGCTTGACCTTCTCGATCCCTCGCCGCTCGACGTCGAGATATCCGACATCGCGCACGGATTGGCCCGCGTCGCCCGCTGGAACGGGCAGACGCGCGGCGACCACGCCTTTTCCGTCGCCCAGCATTGTCTCGTCGTCGAGGAGATTTTCCGCCGGTGCAACGAGGCTGCCAGCCCCGACGCCTTGCAGATGACCCTGTTGCACGACGCCCCGGAATACGTGATCGGCGACATGATATCGCCGTTCAAATCGGTGGTCGGCGGCGGCTACAAGACCGTCGAGGCACGGCTCGAAGCCGCGATCCACCTGCGGTTCGGCCTGCCCCCGCATCCGACGAAGGAACTCAAGGCGCTGATCAAGAAGGCCGATACGATCGCCGCCTATTTCGAGGCGACCGAGCTTGCAGGTTTCACCGGGACCGAAGCGCGAAAGTTCTTCGGTCAGCCACGCGGCATAACCTGCGAGATGCTGCCGCTTGCGCCGATGGCCGCCGTCGAGGCCCAACGCCTGTTCCTCGCCCGTTTCGACGCGATCGAATCCACGCGCCTCGGGACCGTCGCATCGTGAGCCGCATCATCGTCTGTCCGCTGGCAAGCATTGCGGAAACGGCCGTCCGCAACGGCGTGAAGGAAATGGTGAGCCTGATTGCCGAGAAGCAGGATTTCCACCGGCCGGGCGTCATCCTGGCAAACCGGCACCTGAAACTGGCGATGAACGATATCGGATTTGCCGGCACCAACGGGCTGGTGGCGCCGAGCGAGGCGCATGTGGCGGAACTCATCGACTTCGTGCGCACATGGGACCAGTCGGCACCGCTGATCGTGCATTGCTGGATGGGCGTGTCACGCTCTCCTGCAGCGGCCGCCGTCGCCATTCTGGCGCTGCATCCGGAGGAAGACGACATGGCGCTGGCAACGCGGCTCAGGAAAGCTGCGCCGCACGCCACTCCGAACAGCCGCCTGATCGAAATCGGCGACCGGATGCTCGGCCGGCAGGGCCGGCTTGTCGCAGCGATGAAAGCGATCGGCAGGGGCGTCGAAACCGACGGACGCGCCTCGTTCGCGATAGCATTAGTAGATCGAGACTAACCGAAAAGTTGAAACTTCACTTATATTTAGCGGCAGGGAAAAAAGCGCCGTCTTTTTCCTTGACCTCGCGGCCCGATGCTCCACTTACCCGCCGAACGCAAAGAAAGGAGCACCCAGCGGAATGGACCAGGCATCCGATTTCGTCGTCGCGACACGAACGGCGCTTGCACAGTTGACGGCCCTCGCCGTGCAATATTCCTTCTCCGTCCTCGGTGCCATCATCCTGCTGGTGCTCGGCTGGCTCTTCGCCAGGCTGCTCAGCCGCTGGGTCTATAACGGCCTGTCGCGGATCAGCGGCATCGACGCCACGCTGTCGCAGTTCTTCTCCAACATCGTCCGCTATGCGGCGCTGATCCTCGTCGTCGTCATGGTGCTCGGCCAGTTCGGTGTGCAGACGGCATCGATCCTTGCGGCACTCGGCGCGATCGGCCTGGCGGTCGGCCTGGCGCTGCAGGGCACGCTGCAGAACATCGCGGCGGGCATCATGCTGCTCGTCCTGCGTCCTTTCCGCGTCGGAGAAAGCATCGAGACCGGCAGCGTCAGCGGCACGATCGTCGATGTCGGCCTGTTCGCCACCGAATTGCGCACCGCCGACGGCGTCTATCGACTGGCGCCGAACTCTACGCTGTGGAACGTTCCGATCACCAATTTCAGCCGGCTGGCGACCCGTCGCCACGAGATCACCGTCTCGATCGGCGCCGGTCAGGACATCGAACGCACGGAGAGCGAGCTGCTGCGGATCGCCGCAGCGGACGAACGCGTGTTGAAATCACCGCAGCCGACGACCTATGTGTCCGACTTCGATTCCGGCAGCGCCAAGATCACCCTGCGCTACTGGGCCAACGGCAAACAGTGGTGGGACGTCAGCCGCGACATGACCAGAAGCGTCAAGCATGCCTTCGACAGGAAGACCGAGGAGGCATCCGCCTAGACGCGCCAGATCCCAATCCATCAGAGCCTGCGCCGCGATGCCGGCACGAGCGGACCCCCGACGCCTTGCGGCCGAGGGCGAGCCGGCGCCTCGCAGCGCTGATGGAAAGGACGTATCGGGTCCGGTTACGAGGACCGGACCCGATACCTTTTGGATCGATCCAGGCTGCGCGGGACGGGCATGCAGCGAGACCCCGCCATAACGGCCGGCACCGGTCGGCGTCCTAATCACCGACACCGGCTGGCGCGACACCCGTCCACGGGCAGGAGGCTTCCACGAAACCCGAAGTCCGGATAGCGCAAACCCGTGATGAATGGATAGATGCGGCGATGGAGCGTTGTCCCGTCCGACTGCCGGACGGATCCGGCACCGGCTTTTTCCACCGACACGCGTCGGCGCTTTCCTCCGGCGTATGTTCCTATAGAGTGAGCTTGTCTTCGGAGGGGAAGTGCGCGTGTTTCTCATAGATTTCCTGCTGGTCATACTCGTCTTCTTCCTGTTTTCGCAAAACCGGAAGGTCACAAAACGGATCGACGGGCTGGAGAAGGAACTCGCCGAGGTAACACGCAGGATGGCTGCGGCCGCTGCCGGAACAGCGTTGATGGCGGATAGCCGCCGGATTGCGAGCGAGGAGACCGGAAGCGCAGCCGCGTCGCTTACGGCCGAGGAAACGGCAACCGAAGGCGAAGACACACGCATCGCCGATCCGGAATCGGCCGAAGCCCCGGAAGCGGCGAAGGAAAGCATGGAGCCGGCTGTTGCCGGCGGCGAAACGGTCGGGGATGCACCGGCCCCGGCCGGACCGGCGGCCAGACCGCGCCCGCAGCGCGAGAGCCTCGAAAGCTATCTGGGCGCCCGCTGGCCGGTATGGGTCGGCGGCGTTGCCCTCGCCTTCGGCGGGATCTTTCTCGTTCGCTATTCGATCGAGGCCGGGCTTCTCGGGCCGGCCGCGCGTCTGACGCTCGCGGCGATCTTCGGCCTGGTGCTGATGGCCGCGGGGGAGATCGTGCGGCGCCGGGCGCTGCCGAAGATTTCCGAACTCTATGCCAATGCGATGATCCCGGGCGCGCTGACGGCCGCGGGGACGGTAACGCTGCTCGGGACGGTCTTCGCCGCCCATGCGATCTACCAGTTCATCGGGCCGGCCACCGCGTTCCTGCTTCTCGCCGCCATCTCCTTTTCCACCATCGCGCTGTCGCTGCTGCACGGACAGGCGCTCGCCGGTCTCGGCCTGCTCGGCTCGCTCGGCACACCGGCACTGGTCGTCACCACGGAGCCCAGCGCCAATGCGCTGTTCGGCTTTCTCGCGCTGACCTGGGGCGCCGTGAATGTCGCTTCGCGCCTCCGGCGCTGGACGATCGTGCCGACGCTCGCCAATGTCGGGCTGGGACTATGGACCCTTCTCTATGTCACGAGCGCGGCCGAGGGTTTCGATCCACTGCCGGCGGTGCTGGCCCTGCTCGTCATGCTGGCCGGCACGGTCTTCTACTGGCCGGGCTCGGTCTATGCCGGCGCCATCGGACCGCCGAAACCGGGCATTTCCATGCTCCTTGCACGCCCGCCGCTGCAGATCACCCTGTCGGTCTCGCTGGCGACGCTGTTGCCGGCGCTGATCATGGGCGTGCGACAGGCGGACGAAGGCGGGATCGTCGTGTTTTCCGCGGCAGCGCTTATCGCGGCCCTGGCGGCCGTCGGGGCGAGCCGCGTCTATGCGGTCTGGCCGGCGCTGATCGCCGGTGCCGGCGCGGTCCTTTCCATCCTGATCAGCGCCTTTACCTGGTTCAACTATGAGATACCGGTCGCAGCCGGTGGCCAACCCGATCCCGCACCGCTTTCCTTTACGGTTGAGATCGTCTCATTCCTGGGTCTCGGCGCCGTCTTCCTCCTCCTCGGCTTTGCCTTCCTGCGCCGCTTCCGCCGCAGCGAGGCGGAATTCTCGCTGATCTGGGCATATATGATGTGGGCGATCCCGGTGAAGCTCGGCTTCATCAGCTTCCTCAACTTCGGAGACTTCTTCCGCGACTGGACGCACGGGCTCTATGGTATCGGAATCGGCCTTGCCATGCTGGCCGTGTCACAATGGCTGTTCCGCAACGCTGAAAGGCTGACCGAAGGCCGACCGGACTGGCCTGCCAATCTCGCCGTCGCCGGCTCCTTCGCCGGTTTCATTCTCGCCTTGCATGCGCTGACGAACGGTATCGCCACCACGCTCCTGATCGCCCTCCTCGGCTTCGGCTATCTCCTGGCGAGCCGCATCCGCAACTGGCCGGCGCTGCCGTGGATGATGGCCGCCGGCATCGCCATCGTATTCGGCCGCATCGCCTGGGAACCGACGCTGATCGGCGTCAACAGCCTCGGTACGACGCCGTTCCTCAATGCGCTTCTTCCCGGTTACGGCATCCCGACGCTTCTCGCCGTGGCATCCGCCTGGCTGCTGCGCGGCTCGGCGGATTTCCGCGTACGAAACGTCATGCAGGCACTCGGCGCACTCGCAGCGCTCATCACGGTCGCCGTTCTGGTGCGCCACGCAATGAACGGCGGCCAGCTCGAAGGAGCCGTGCCGACGCTCGGCGAACAGTCGATCTATACCCTGATCACGATCGGGTTCTCGGGCATATTGATGACCCTCGACCTCAGATCGCCCTCGCCTGTCTTCCGTTGGGGTTCGATGATCGCGGGCGTGATTGCGACGATGAACGTGCTGTCGCTGCACCTCTTCGCCCTCAATCCGTTCTTCTCCGGCGAGGATACCGGGCCGTGGCCGGTCGTCGATCTTCTGCTTCTCGGCTATCTCCTGCCGGCGTTCGCCTACGCGCTCGTCGCCTGGCTTGCCCGCGGGCGGCGTCCCGTGCCTTATGTGGCGATGCTCGCGGTCGCCGGTGCGGTGCTCGGCTTCCTTTGGGCAACGCTTTCGGTGCGACGCTTCTGGCAGGGGCCGAACATCGCCGACTGGAAGGGCTTCCTGCCGGGCGAGACCTATACCTATTCGGTAGTCTGGCTGGTGATCGGTGTCGGCCTGCTCGTCCTCGGCTCGCGGCTCGACGCCAAGAGCCTTCGGCTCGCCTCGGCCGGACTTGTCCTGATCGCGGTCCTTAAGGTCTTCCTGATCGACATGTCGAACCTGGAAGGCATTCTCAGGGCGCTCTCATTCATCGGCCTCGGCGCGGTGCTGATCGGTATCGGGCTTTTCTATCAGCGCATATTGGTGAAAAAGGGCAACGAAACCGAATCCGATTCCCCCCAAGGGGACCCGCAGGAAGCCGCATCTTGACCCTTTCCCCGAGCGACGCCTTCGCGCCCTATCAGGAACTCGCCGAGCAGCTCATACCGCATGCGACGGAGGGCGACGACGGCAGCCACGACCTCGCCCATATCCTCCGGGTGTTCAGAAACGCGCTGCGCATCCACGCGGCGGAAGGCGGCGACGGCAGGGTGCTCGCCGCTGCGGTCCTGCTACACGACTGCGTCGCGGTGGAGAAGAACTCGCCGCTGCGCGATCAGGCCTCGCGCCTCGCCGCAGAAAAGGCCGGCGGAATTCTGGCGGCGCTCGGATGGGACCGAGCGGCAATCGAAGCCGTCGCCCATGCGATCACCACCCACAGCTTTTCCGCCAACCTGCCCCCCGAAACGCTGGAGGCGAAAATCCTGCAGGACGCGGACCGGCTGGACGCCATCGGCATGGTCGGCGCGGCTCGCTGCTTCTACATCGCCGGGCGCATGGCGTCCGGCCTTTACGATCCGGTCGATCCGCTTGCCAAAGAGCGTCCGCTGGACGACAAGAGATTCGCCATCGACCATTTCGAGGTCAAGCTTTTCAAACTGGCCGACGGTTTCCAGACCAAGGCCGGCCGGATGCTGGCGACCGAAAGGCACCAGCGCCTCATGCAGATCCGGGACATGTTTCTGGACGAGATTTAGGACACCCTCATGCGCGTCAGTGAACTTCATCGCTATCCCCTGAAGAGCGGCCGGGGCATCGCGCTCGACGAAGCGGCGATCACGGCGGCCGGCATCCCGGGCGACCGGGTGATGATGCTTGTCGATCCGTCCGGCCACTTCATCACCCAGCGGGAATTGCAGGCGCTGGCGCAGATCGCCGTCGAGCCGGGCGATATCGGCGTCAAGATGGCGATCGAGGGCAAGGGCGAGATCATGGTGGCAATGCCGCCGGCCGACCGGCGCATGGATGTCGCCGTATGGAAATCGATCGTCGACGCCGCCGTGGCGGACGACGGCAGCAACGCCATCCTGTCCTCATGGGTGGGCCGAGACGTGAAGCTCGTGTTTTTCGACGACAAGGCCGCGAGGACGGCGAGCGCGGAATGGGCCGGCCCCGATTCGCCAGTCACCTTCGCCGATGGTTATCAGGTGCTGATCACGACGACCGGCTCGCTTGCCGCGCTCAATGCCGACATGGAAAAACATGGGGAAGGCGCGGTCGGAATGGAGCGGTTCCGGCCGAATATCGTGCTCGACCACGACGAAGCCTGGGCGGAGGACAATTGGGAAGGCGTCGAGATCGGCGGTATCCGCTTCGACTTCGTCAAACCCTGCGCCCGCTGCATCATGACCACGCAGGACCAGGAGACCGGCTCACGCGACGTGGCAAGCCCGATGCAGGCGATGGGTCGTATCCGCATGTCGGGCGACCGCCGTGTCCCCGGCCCGCTCTTCGGCTGGAACGCCGTGCCGCGCGGAACCGGCACGATCCGGCTGGGGGACGAGGCTACGGTCACCGCATTTCGCGATGCCTGGGCGATCAAGCGGCGCGCCTGAGTTCGGCGCAGGTCATCCGAATGCGAGGTTTGCGTACCGTGGCTGCGGCGCCTGACCTTGACGCATGGCTGCCATTCCGAAACGTTCGTTGTCAGACAGCCTGATGGGCGGTCACAGACAGAGGTGAACTCAGCCTCCCGCAAATCCCGCCTGGACCGGTCCGCCGTCCACAGATCCCAGAGACGTATCAGATGCTGCCTCGCTCTACCGGTCTCCTCTTCGCCCTCATGGCGGTGGCCATATTCGCGGTTCAGGACGGCATATCGAAACATCTCGGCACGGCCTATCCGCCGATCTTCATCACCATGATCCGTTACTGGGCCTTCGCGGGCTTCGCCATCTTCGTGGCAAGCCGCGCGCCCGCCGGCCTGAAGCGCACGACAGTCGCCAACCGGCCGGGGCTGCAGATCCTTCGCGGCATCCTGCTGGTCGCGCAGATCGTCGTATCCGTTTTCGCCTTTTCGCGCGTCGGCCTTGCGCAGACCCACACGATCTTCGCCGCGGCACCGCTGGCGGTGGCCTGCCTTTCGGTTCCGATCCTCGGCGAGAAGGTCGGCTGGCGGCGGTGGGTGGCGATCGGGGTCGGCTTCATCGGCATCCTCATGATCATCAATCCGCTGCATGCGAGCTTCGACGCCAAGATCGTCATTCCTATCGCCGGGACAATCATGTTCGCGTTCTATTCGGTGCTGACGAGGCTCGGCAGCCGGTCCGACACGTCGGAAACCGCGTTTTTCTATACCGGCGTCGCGGGCGCCGTCGCCATTACCGTCATCGGCCCGTTCTACTGGACGACGATCACATTTTCCGACTGGTTCTGGATGATCATCCTCTGCATCACCGGCATGAGCGGCCATTATTTCCTGATCCGCGCCTATGCGATGCTCGATGCCGTCGCAGTGCAGCCGATCTTCTACGTCCAGTCTGTGCTCGTCTGCCTGATCGGCGTGTTCGTTTTCGATGAAGTGATGACGCTCAACATGGTCGCCGGCTGCGCCATCGTCATCGGCGCCGGCACCTTCACCATCTGGCGGGAGGCCCGAGCCGGTCGTTCCGCGGGCGGCTCGGGCAATCCGTCCGGCTCGGCCTGACGCGCACCGGCCGTTTTCCATGGGCGCCCCGCCGCAGCATCAATCGCGGTGATGGATCGATTGAACAAAAGTCGCTTAAACCGCGGGCCGACCGGCAGTATAAGACTCTGCCGATTTCAGGAGGAACCTCATGCGACAGACGCCCGGACCAGACAGCATATCGATGCCCTGGCTGATCATCACGGCTGGCGCGCTCGTTGCGCTGCTGACCTTCGGGCCGCGTTCGGCCATGGGCTTCTTCCAGCTGCCGATGCTCGCCGATACCGGCTGGGACCGCTCGACCTTCGGGCTTGCCATGGCGATCCAGAACCTCGCCTGGGGGCTCGGCCAGCCGATCTTCGGCGCCATCGCCGACAAATACGGCACCGGCCGCGTGCTGACCCTGTCGGGCCTGCTTT
>JBQGDG010000388.1:0-6056 GCA_052038935.1 Neorhizobium sp.
CGGCTGGTCCTGACCGTCGAACTGCCCCCCGGCGCCACCCTTTCCGAAACCCGCCGGGTGACGGACGGGATCGCAGCCGAAATCAGGAAACGCAGGGAGGTCGAAGCCGTTCTGGTTCGCGCAGGAGCGAATATGAGCGGCCGCCAGGATGTCCGCCATGCCGTCGTCTCGATCGATCTTCTCCACAAGACGGAGCGTGCCCGCTCATCCTTCGCCGTCCAGGCGGAACTCGAGAGCGCGCTGGCCGGCATTCCCGATATTCGCCTGCGCTTTCTCAACGACCGCGGTGGCCGCGACCTATCCTTTTCCGTCCTGGGCAGCGATGGTGACGCAGTCGAGCGCGTGGCCGACGCCATCCTGCGCGAGATGGCCGGAGACGGAAGTTTCGTCGGCCCGGCAAGCGACAATGTCGCCATGCGCCCCGAACTCCGCATGACCGTGCTGTCCGACAAGGCGGCGACGCTCGGCGTATCCGCCGCGGCGATCGCCAGCACCATGCGTATCTCGACGATCGGTGATGTCGATGGGCGGCTGGCGAATTTCGTCGAAGCCTCGCGCCAGATCCCGATCCGCGTCGTGCTCGACCGTGCAGCCCGCGGCCGCCTGCCGATCTTTCAGACGTTGAACGTGCCGTCCGCCGACGGCGGCCAGGTGCCGCTGTCTGCCGTCGCCGATATCGGCTTCGACGAGACGGTGGCGGCGATCGACCGTTTCGATCGCCAGCGCCGGATCGAGATCGGCGCGGACATGGCGCAGGGCCTGACGTCGGGACAGGGGCTCGCGCGTCTGTCGCAGCTTGCCAGCGTCCGGAACCTGCCCTCCGGCGTGCGTGTCCAGGCAACCGGAGATTCGGATACGGAAGGGGAGGTATTCGAGAGTTTCGCCGTTGCCATGGGGTCGGGGATCATGCTCGTCCTCATCGTGCTGATCCTGTTGTTCAGAAGCGTGCTCTCGCCCTGGACCATCCTCGCCTCGCTGCCCCTTTCGATCGGCGGTGTGGCGGCGGCGCTGCTCGTCAGCGGTTATCCGGTCTCGCTGCCGGTGGTGATCGGCATTCTGATGCTGATGGGCATCGTCACCAAGAACGCCATCATGCTCGTCGATTTCGCCATCGAGCGGGAGGCACATGGTCTTTCCCGCACCGATGCGGTCGTCGAGGCATGCCTGGAACGGGTTCGGCCGATCGTCATGACGACGCTCGCCATGGTCGGCGGCATGCTGCCCTCGGCCTTCGGCGTCGGCGATGGCGGGGAATTTCGCGCACCCATGGCGATCGCGGTGATCGGCGGCCTGCTCTTGTCCACGATCCTGTCGCTGGTCGTCATCCCGTCCCTGCATCTGATCCTGTCCGGTCTCGGTGATCGGCTGAGCCGTGTCTTCAGGCCTTTCCTCCAGTCGGCCGATACGGGTCTGCACGAGCACTGACGATGCGCGCCGCGGCCGCAGCGGCGCGGGATGGCGGAGCCGGCCGGCCTTGTCCGCAATATGCCGGCCGGCCCGTCATCTTTCTCAAAAGCTCTTAACGGGATGCAACATATCGTTAAGCCGGAATGCCGTCATGCATGGGAAAACCGATCGATCCTTCCTTCAAACAAGGCTTCGAACCCGTCATGAACGATGTCCGGCTTCCTTTCTTCCAGCTTTACCGCATAAACGCGCTTCGGGTTCTCGGAGCGCTGGCCCTCTGCCTGCTGGCCGTCACTTCCGCTCCCCCGGCGCTTCCGCTGGTCGGCGTCGTCTTCGAGGTGATCGGCACGATGGCGATCTTCATCGCCATCGCGGGCCGGGGATGGTCGCTCTTCTACATCGGCGGACGCAAGAATTCCGAACTCGTGACCCATGGGCCCTATTCCGTCAGCCGCAATCCGCTCTATTTCTTCAGCCTGATCGGCATTGCCGGTGTCGGCGCGCAGACCGGCAGCCTCCTGTCGATGGCGCTGTTCGTCGCCGCCGCCTACCTGGCCTTCGACATGGCGATGCGCGGCGAGGAGGCCTATCTGGAGAGCCGTTACGGCCGGGGCTTCGAGGAATACCGGCAGACCGTGCCGCGGCTCTGGCCGGATCTCTCCCTGTGGCGGGAATGCGAGGACGTGCCGCTGCGCTCGGCAAGCGCGCTGACCAGCCTGCGCGACGGTATCGTCTTCTTCGGCGCCTGGATCGCCATCGAGCTCATCAGGGTCGGCCAGTCCGCAGGTCTCCTGCCGGTCGTCTGGACCCTGCCGGTCTGAGACTGTTTGCGGCGGCCTTTTCAAGCCCCGCAACAAAACTTAATAAAGCGAAATATCTGCAGCCGGTGCCGCTCATAATGTGTGTCGGGGCCGGATGCGGCCCGTTGATGCGGACGGAGTGGAAACAGTGCAGGCAAATTCCGCCAATGCGAAAATCCTGATCGTCGAGGACGATCCGGAGATCGGCAATCTCCTGGCGCTGACGGTGCAGGAGAGCGGGATGATCCCGACGGTTGCCGAGGATGGTCATGTCGCCCATGCCCTGCTGCGCAACAACGAGTTCGACGTCATCATCCTCGACGTCATGCTGCCGGGCGAGGACGGTCTCAGCATCTGCCGGCGCATCCGCTCCGAAAAGACGACTCCGATCATACTGCTCACCGCGCTCGGCGAAGAGGTCGATCGGATCGTCGGACTGGAAGTCGGTGCCGACGATTACGTCACGAAGCCCTTCAGCCCGCGCGAGGTGGTCGCCCGCATCCGCAGCCTGCTGAGGCGTGCCTCCTATGGGCTGGTCAACACGCCCGCCCAGCGCAAGCTTCGCTTCGAAGGCTGGCAGATCGACCCGCTGCGGCGTCAGCTGCATGATCCGAGCAATGCCCGCGTCGCGCTGACGACGACGGAATTCGACCTCCTCCTGGCCTTCTGTCGCAATCCCGGCCGGGTGATCACCCGCGAGGAACTGCTCTCCTTGACCCATACGGGACTTGCCGGGCCGATCGAGCGGAGCATCGACGTGCATATCAGCCGCCTGCGCCAGAAGATCGAAGCCGATCCGAAAATTCCCGTCCTGCTGCAGACCGTCAGGCTCGGAGGTTACATGTTTACCGCAAAGATCGAGCAGGCCTGATCGCGGCGGATCGGCGGTGCTGGCGAGAAACACCTCGCCCGAATGGAAGCCGTCGAAAAAGGGCCGGTCTCGCGACCGGCCCTTCTTGTATGGGAGCAGGCGTCAGTCAGAACTTGTAGCCGACGAACAGCGATGTCGAGGGCTGCAGCTTCTCCTCCACGATCGGGCTGTCGGCCGCGTCGCCGGTCAGGATGCCGAGGCTCGCCTCGCCGCGTACCAGCCAGTTCTCACTCAGCATATAGGTCGCGGATGCCGAGACGTTGACGCGTTTCAGGCCGGCCTCGGCCTTGTATTCGGAAAGGCCGGACCGGGCCGATTGCCGGGCATTGACGCCGAAATAGGCCTGCATGTGCTTGTCGTTGGCGACGACCGCCTCGACGCCGGCACCGAGGATCAGCCGCTCGGTTACCGGTGCCTGGTATTCGGCGCCGAAGGTCCCGATCAGGCTTTCGCTGCCGTCGATCGTCTGGTCGACCGCGGCATAGAGTTCGAAACCGTTCCAGTTGTAGGAGGCCTTGGCGCCTACGGTCGCGGCGAAGTCGATGTCGCCCAGCCCGTCGAGCCGGTCTGCATCGTCCTCGTCGCGGCCGCCTTCGTAACCGACCTTGGCGGCGAGGGAAAAGCCGTCGTGGCGGAAGGCGGTGATCGTCACGCCACGCGGGTCGATCTCCAGCCATTCGCCATAGGTGAAGATGATGACCGGGATGGGCTGGACTTCGAACTTGTCGCCGCCCTCGTATTCCGGCTCGTAGATGCCGCCGGCGCCGACGATCAGCGTCCAGTTCCGTTGCGGTTTTTCGTCTTTGAACCGTTCCTGGTCGAAGGGCGGTTCCGGTGGCTGTCCGGACAGGCTCGCATCGGCCGCAAACGTGCCCGAGGCCGTGCCGGCGAGTGCGAGCGTGACGTAGAAGGCGCCTGCGAAAAGACGCCGGTCGGTCCGTAGGATAGAAGACATGGGTGCTCCAGTGGTTTGGCACGGGCGCGGGCAGGGTAGATCGCGGACCGTGTGTGCAACGGATCCGTCCTGTCACGAACCCGTCTTCGCCGGCATGTCTTTGTGTTAAGCTTTGTTGCGGATGCCTCCGCCGGGCCACCACGGCGTGAGTTTCCGCTGGATCGACACAAAACTTAATGTCCGCTTCAAAAGCCAGCCGTTATTCTCTCTTCCAGCCGATGGCGGCAATCCATATGTGCAGGTTCGTTCGATGCAGAAGGCGAAGGCCCGGGAGGGCGCTTGGGGATTTCGACTGTCCCGGTTGGGGTCGACCATTCACGGCCAGATCACCGCGGTCATCCTCGCCTGCCTCGTCATCGCCTTCGTCATCGGTTCGACGCTGGAAAGCTGGGTAAGCGACGATTACAGCGTTCCCGATCTGGAAGGCATGTCGGCCCGGGTTTCGGCGATCGCCTCTGTTCTCGAAAATGCGACGCCCGCCGAAAGAGAAGTCATCATGGCAGCCGCCAATCGCGGCAGCCAGCAGCTCGTCCTGCGTCCATTGTCCTATTCCGAACGGTTCACCGCCTCCTCGCCCGACGAACCTTTCATCCAGATCGCGATCGACCGGCTGCTGCCGCCGGAAGAGCGGCCGACGCCCTTCGGAGGATGGAGAACCTTCGTCGACGGCAAGCGTATCCTCGCCGCAAGGGTCGACGACGACACGCTTCTCGTCATGGAACTGTTACCGGAAAGCTTTCTGCGCAACGATGCCCTGCGCTTCGGCTCGAACTATCTGGTGGCGACGGTGACGCTCATCATCCTGTTTTCCGTCTTCGCCGTATGGGCGATCACCCGCCCGTTGCGGCGCATCGCGTCGGCGGCGATGAAGGCCGACATCTCGCTCGGCCCCGCCCCGTTCGAGGAGCGCGGCAGCGTCGAGATCGTCGCGCTCGCCCGGGCGCTCAACGGCATGCAGCAGCGCATCTCGACCATGGTCGAATCCCGCACGCGGATGCTGCGCGGCATCAGCCACGATCTGCGCACGCCGCTGACGCGCCTGCGGCTTCGCGCTGAACGCCTGCCGGAGGACGAGACCCGCGACGCGCTGCTGACCGACATAGAGCGGATCGACCGCCTGCTGCAGGAGAGTCTCGGTTACCTTCGCGACAACCATCACCGCGAAGCGTCCCAGCGCGCCGACCTGGCATCGCTGCTCCAGACCGTCAGCGACGAATTCGCCGACATGGGCCACGCCGTTTCCTATCGCGGCCCTTCGCGGCTGGTGGCGAATTTCAAGCCGCTCGCCGTCACCCGCGCGGCTACCAATCTCTGCGAGAATGCCGTCAAGTTCGGCAGGCACGTGGAAATCGAGCTGGCCGAACATCGCGGCGAGGCGGTGATCGACGTCATCGACGACGGGCCGGGCATCGCGGCGGAACATCGCGGCCGGGTTCTCGAACCCTTCTACAAGGTCGATACGGCCCGCGGCGGCAACGATACCGGTTTCGGCCTCGGCCTTTCGATCGTCGTCGAGATCGCCGAGGCCCATCGCGGCAGGCTCACCCTGCTCGACCGCAAGCCGAACGGGTTGATCGCCCGGCTGACCATTCCGATCAGGTAGCCGGCCGAAAGCGCTGCTCCGTTTCGCCGCCTGCGGCGGTGATCTCCTGCACCTCCCTGTCATGCGTATGTAAAACTCGCGGTCTAAGTACCGGCCGTCGGGCTGCACGGGCGTGCAAAAAGGGTGGCATGGAACAGCTTCATTTCGATGGGTCGTACCCGCACGGGGCACGAGCGCAGATCCGCGCTGCGTTTCCCGGCTCATTGGCCGGCAGCAGGCCCGATCCGCGCCCGAACGATACCGGCCGGCCATGAAGGACGACCGGCGAATGCGCTTCGTCAGCGCCGAACAGGTGGCAAGGCTTGCCGGTGTCTCGCGCTCGGCCGTCTCCCGCACATTCACCCCGGGCGCCAGCGTCTCCCCGGCGACGCGCGAAAAGGTCATGAAGGCCGCCGAGGAACTCGGTTACCACGTCAACGA
>JBQGDG010000389.1:0-21068 GCA_052038935.1 Neorhizobium sp.
GCCAGGTTCCTGGATGTGTTGAGAGTATTGGATGGAGTGGCGAGGCGAAACGCTGCGGCCGACGAGATCGAAGAGCCCAGCAACACAGCAGCAAGAAGAAGTGTAGAGGCGGTTTTCGTCAAGCAACTCATCCGGAAATCCAATCGGTTCATCCGGATCAAACGGAATTCTTCAAGGTTTCGTTCCCCTAACAACGCGACGGATGTTTTTATTGGAGCTTGGACGGTCATTGATCGCTGACGTGACCGTGTCTGCAAAACCTATCCGGCAGGGCTGTTGGGTTCGACGTCGGATGACCTGTTCGGGCCGGACGAAAACCTGGCCTAGTCAGACATTGCTGCAGCCCTATCTCCACGCGGTCGCACTGCCGTGGTCTTATCGCATTTTCGGAGTTGTCTGTTGCCGTCGAAGTGGGTTTGGCTCTTTTCCCGTGTTGCCCGCCGCATCTGGTTTCGGGCAACTCTTTTCTCCACGCTCGGTGTTGCCACGGCTCTCGTTGCGATCGTTGTTTCGCCCTACATCCCTGCCGGTCTGTCGACGAGCATTGGCGCCGACGCGGTCGACAATATCCTTGCGATCATCGCTTCAAGCATGCTGACCGTGACAACCTTCTCCCTAAGCACGATGGTGTCGGCATATTCGGCCGCTACAAGCAACGTGACGCCCCGGGCGACCCGGCTTGTGATGGAGGACAGCACGACCCAGAATGTGCTTGCAACCTTTGTCGGATCCTTCCTCTTCAGTCTGGTCGGCATCGTGGCTTTGTCCACCGGCGCTTACGGCGATCAGGGGAGACTGGTGCTGTTCATGGTGACGGTGGGTGTCATCACCCTGATCGTTGTCACGCTGCTTCGCTGGATCGATCACCTGTCGCGGCTGGGCAGGGTCACCGAAACGACCCAGCGCGTCGAAGCGGCGACCATCAAAGCGCTTCGGGCATGGCGCCAGAAACCAAATCTGGGAGGGCGGGCACTCTCGAAGGAGGTTCTGAAGGTAACCTCGGTCCCGATCTACACGACGGAAATCGGCTATGTGCAACACATCGACACGGCCGCAATTTCGGCTATCGCCGAGGAGGCGGGCATTGAAGTTGCCATTCCTGCGATTCCGGGAAAACTGGTCGCTCCCAAGACGGCGATTGCCTGGACAAGCAGGCCGCTTTCCGACGAGCAGACAGGACGGTTGACTGGAAGTTTCACCATCGAGGATGTGCGTTCGTTCGACCAGGATCCGCGGTTTGGCGCATCTGTACTGACCGAGATTGCGTCGCGTGCCCTTTCCGCAGCAATCAATGATCCGGGCACGGCGATCGACGTGATCTCGCGCTCGCTACGCATCCTCGCCGTCTGGGCAGAGACCGATGACGATGCAGATTCCGAGCCCGAGTTTCCCCGTCTTCACGTTGCACCTCTTGAGTTATCCGACCTGTTCGACGACTTGTTCAGCCTCGTCGCCAGGGATGGCGCCGGTCTGGTCGAAGTCGGCCTCAGGCTGCAAAAGACGCTCATGCTGATCGCAGAATTCGAGGGTAAAGGGTTTCGTCACAATGCACTTCGACACTCCCAGGACGCTTTAGAGCGCGCCATCGCAGCGCGCCTGCGTCCTGTCGATATCGAGCGATTGAAGCAGGCAGCAGTCGATACCCCAGCCGGCTAGTCGTCGGTCGGCTCGATGGGCAATTTCGGGTTTGCATCTGGTCGAAGGCACGACCGAGCGGGATCCATCCGACCATTGGACATCGCGGACGGAGAGTTCCCGACTGGTGGTCGTGACGCGCAGCGTTCAGGATTTCCAGGGAGCCGGCGTTGTCCTCATCGACCCATGGCGTGCCTGAAGTCAGGCACGCAGGGCACCTTCAGATTGTCCCTGCAAGGTCGGCAGGGAAACATAGTCGAGTCATTTCCAATCCATAGGTCGGCCGTTCGAATCCTATAAGCCGAAAGACAGGGCGTCGTTGCCGGTGGCTCCCAATCGCCGCAGATCTGCGGGAAGATCGGGCTTAAATTGAAATCGTGCTCTTAATGACGGCCTGGGTGCGGCTCTTGACGCCGAGCTTTGAGAAGAGGTTTTTGGTGTGCGACTTGACGGTGTTGATGTTTATGTCGAGCTTGCGGGCGATTTCGCTGTTGGACATCCCCCAGCGCATCAGTTCCAGCACCTCTTCCTCACGCTGCGTCAGGGTATCTGCCGCCAGATGGGACGCTCCCAGGCTTCGCCGGCTCGCCGAACTCGGCGGAAAGCTGGCGCGCGGAATATCGAGATAGGCGTTCAGTGTGTGGCGCAGTTCCGGATGACCGGGCGGGCTGCCGGTGCTGCCGCAAAGCTGCGTGACGAGGCGGGCGATCTGGAGGGCGCTCAGGATGCGACCCTCCCGAGTGGCGCGGGATTCGAGTGAACGCAGCTTTTCCAGTGCTGCCGCCTTCTGCCCGGTTTCCGTCATCGCCCGCGCTTCGACGACGTGATAGGCGTCCCAAATCTGCCATGCGGATGGCGGATAGCGCCGCACGGCCTCAGGCAGGTGCAGTGACAGGCGCTCCCATTCGCGCATCCCCTCTGCCGGGTTGCCAAGACGGAAGCCGCGATTGGCCCGCTCAATGGCGAGCTGGAATTCGAGGCGGAAATCCTCGGTCTCGTAGGCCCGGCGGCTGGCGCGCACCAAGACATTCGTCGCCTCATCAGAGCGGCCGGTCGCGTCGTAGACACGCGCCAGCCCGATCGTGGCGATGAGGACGCGCTCGCACAGGCCTGACACGTCGGTAGCGTTGTCCGAGGGTATCGCGCGGTGCCAAAGCTGTTCGGCCTTGTCGAATTCGCCGCGATCGAAAGCGACCACGCCGAGCAGCACGGACGGCAGCGCGACCATGTAGGAATGTTCGCCGAAATGGCTGCGCGCAATGCGCAACGCATCTTCGGCAACTGTTTCGGCTTCGCGCATCAGGCCCTGGGCGATGTAGCACATGGCCGCGATCGAGCGGGAGTGAAGCCCGCCCCAATGAACGGCCATATCGTCATACACGCCCTTGGCTCGCCAGGTCAGCTTCTCGGCCAGGGCCAGATCGCCGGCCTGCAGTGCAAGATAGCTGTGGATCGAATCGAGATCGACCTGGCCGAAGGCAAGCTGGTCGAGCGTGCGGTCGCCAAGCGCGTCGATATGGGCAAGGCCACTCTCAAGGTCGCCGCCATAGGCACCGATCAGGGCGCGCATCAGATGCAGCCGCCCTTCGACATCCAGCCCGGTCTCGCGCGCAATGATCGACATCCGGCTCGTCTTGTCCGAAGCGAGTGCCTCGATGGTGCCGAGCGTCTGTTCGGCTTGCAGGAAGCGCCGCATGTTGATCGACCGCCAGACGTGTAGGAAGAGGAGGAGCGGCCGCTCCTCCCTTGCGTCACGCGGCAATTGCTGCATCCAGCGGGAAAAGATCTCAAACCGGCCATGGCTCAGATAGTCGAAAAGGCAGTAGCTCTCGATCATCTCGGCCGCCCAGCCCGGCCGGCGAGCGAGGAAGGCATGCCGCACGGCATCCATCGGCGAGCCGTTCTCGATGAACCAGCGGGCGGCGCGCGAATGAAGCTCGGCAATATCGGCGCCCGCCTCCGCGTAAAGCCGGGCCTGAAGGAATTCCTGGAACAGGTGGTGGTACTTGTACCATCGTTGCGATCCCGGCAAGGCGACGACGAAGAGTTGGGCCTCCTCCAGGAAGGAGAGGATCTCATTGCCGTCCCCGCCATCCGTCACGGCATCGCACAGCCCCGCATTCAGCGCGTCCAGGATCGAGGTACGGGTCAGGAAGCGATAGACCTTTTCTGGCAGGCCAGAGATCACCTCCTCGAGAAAATATTCGGCGAAGGCACGGTGACTGCCCGCCGGCGGGGTCGCCGCGAAAGCGCCCGGCATCCGCCCAAGCACCAGCGAAGCGAGCCGCAGCCCCGCCGCCCAGCCTTCAGTATAGCCATGCATTTGGCGGCTTTCCTCCGCCGTCAGCGATATGCCAGACGATGCCTTGAAAAAGGCCTCCGTCTCTGTTTCGTCGAAGAAAAGCTCTTCTACCGGCACTTCGAGGATTTCGCCGCTGACCCGCAGCCGGCCGATCGCTATCGGCGGGCGGTTGCGGCTTGCCAGCACGATGGTGAGCTGTGGGATGCGGGCTGCCAGGATGCGGTTGATGGTCTCACCGCCATCGCCACCTTCCGCAAGATGGTAATCGTCGACGAACAGAGCGAGTGGGCCAAGCCCGGCAGAGCGGGCCAAAAGCGCGACAAGATTTGCCAGAGCGTCCGGCTGGTCGAGGGACGGGATTGCCGCGCCGCTGCGGCTCAAACCCGCCTCGACAGCCTGGATTAGCCCATCGGCAAAGCCGAGCGGATCGCGGTCAGCCTCGTTGGTGGAATACCAGACGGTGGAGACGCCGGCCTCCATCAGCGCCTCATGCCACTGGGCGAGCAGGGTCGTCTTGCCCGACCCGGCGGGCGCATGCACGAGGCAGAGCCGATACTGCAGCAGGAGGTCCGATAAAGTCGTCAGCCGTGGCCGATTGATAACGCCGTGCGAGGCACGGGGCGGTGACGTGTGACGGTTAATGAGGCTCGATTGCTGCGACAAGGCACATCCGCACTTCGACTGGTCGCAGACAGGCATATCACCCTTTGGGGTGAGATGAAGTTATTTTTCCACCTCACCCTTCAGTATCATGCCAAAAAATTGAGCGTGCCGTAGCTTTGGGCAGCGACTAAACAGGGATTGATGACAGTGCAGCTCAGCGAATACCAGAACCATGATGCCACCGGGCTGGCCGAACTCGTTGCCAAAGGCGAAGTGACGCCCGACGAACTGCTCGATACTGCGATTGCCGGTGTGCAAGCCGTCGATGGCAAGCTGAATGCGGTGGTCGCGACCTTCGAGGATGAGGCGCGCCGGTTCATCGCCGAAGAGCTTGGAGATGGCCCGTTCAAAGGCGTTCCCTTCCTGCTCAAGGACCTGACGGCGCATTACGGCGGCCAGCCGACCGGCGCCGGATGGCCGCCTCGTGCCGCGATCAAGGCTGCCGAGGATGCCGAGCTCGTTCGCCGCTTCAAGAAGTCCGGCGTGGTGATCTTCGGCAAAACCTCCGTTCCGGAACTCGCCATGGACTGGACGACACGCTCACGCGCCCATGGCGTGACCAACAATCCCTGGGACACGAGCCGCACGGCCGGTACCTCAAGCGGCGGCACGGCGGCATCCGTTGCTGCCGGCGTGGTGCCGATGGCGCATGGCAATGACGGCGGCGGCTCGATCCGCGTGCCGTCCTCCGTCTGCGGCGTCTTCGGCCTGAAGCCAAGCCGCGGCCGCAACCCCGTCGCACCGTCCGGCAGCACCTGGCAGGGCATGCTGGTCGAGCATGTGCTCTCCCGCTCGGTACGCGACAGCGCCACCATGCTGGATGCGACCCAGGGCATCCATCGCGGCCAGTTCTTCAACAGCCCGCCCGGCGGTGATTTCGCTGCCGAAGTCGGTCGCGATCCGGGCAAGCTGCGCATCGGCGTTTCCACCCGGGCGCCCTATGGCGCGGTGACCCACCCCGATTGCGTCAGGGCGGTCGACGAGACGGTAAAGCTGCTGGAAGAGCTCGGCCATGTCTGCGAGCCCTACGATATCGATCTTCCGGAAGACGGCTGGAGCGCGTTCGAAAAATTCATCCTCGCCGAATATGCCACCGACATGAAGCTCGAGGAAAAGGTGTTCGGCCGCCCGCTGACGGCGGAGGACTTCCCGCCCATGCTGTGGGAGATGATCGAGGCCGGCAACCGGATTTCGGCGGTCGATGTCAACGTGGCGACGACCCGCCTGCATGCGGTCGCCGCCGCGGTCACTTCGACGTTCGACCGCTACGACGTGTTCTTGTCGCCGACGCTCGCCCAGCCGCCGCTGCCGCACGACGCGTTTCCGCAGGCGACCTCGATGCGCGGCCATTACGAGTTCTATCTTTCGTGGATGCCGTTCACCCACATCTTCAACGTTAACGGTTCGCCGGCCATGTCGGTGCCGCTCGTCTGGAACGATGCCGGCCTGCCGATCGGCGTGCAGTTCGCCGCCGCACCTGCCGCCGAGGGTCTGCTCTTCCGGCTGGCATCGCAACTCGAAATCGCACAGCCATGGAAGGACAAGCGTCCGCCGGTATCCGTCGCCTGATACGCATGACCAATACAACCAGATAAAAAGGGAACGCCGCGCATGAACCAAATCCATCTCCGCAAGCATGTCAGAACGCTGCTGGCAGCAGCAGCCTTTGGCGCCGGCATGAGCCTTTCGGCTGCCGGCGCCGCCGATCTCACCGTCGCCCGCTCCGTCGATGCCGACAGCCTCGACGCCCAGAAGGCCAGCACGACCCAGTCGCTGCAGGTCACCAACCTGATCTTCGACACCATGCTCACCATGGACAAGGACGGCTCGGTGCATCCCGGTCTCGCCAGCGCATGGTCGATGTCGGACGATGGCAAGACCTATTCCTTCACCGTCCGCGACGGCCTGAAGTGCCATGACGGCAGCGCCTTCGATGCCGCCGCCGCCAAGAAGAGCCTTGATCGCGCGCTCGACCCGGCGACGTTGAACCCGAACCTCTCCGCCTGGGGGCCCATCACCGGCAGCAGTGTCGAGGGCAAGGTGCTCAAGGTGTCGCTGTCGGAGCCCTACGGTCCCTTCACTTCCTTCCTGACCAGCATTCAGGCAGCCTTTCTTTGCCCGTCGTCCTTCGCCACGGCAGATTTCAAGCCGGTCGGCACCGGTCCGTTCAAGTTCGTCAGCTGGACGCGCAATGACAACATCCAGCTGGAAGCCAATGCCGAGTACAAGAACGCCAATCCGCTGATCGAAAACCCGGGCAAGCCGCATATCGACAAGCTGACCTTCAAGGTTATCCCGGAAGCGGTTGCCCGCATGGCGGCCTTGCGCTCTGGAGAAGCCGATCTCGTCGAACCATCGCTCGAGGAGGCGACGGACCTGAAGAGTGACAGCAACTTCAAGGTCTATGCCGCTGACCTCTCCGGCCAGCAGGTGCTTGCCGCCTTCACCTGGAAGATCAAACCGCTCGACAACCCGGACATCCGCAAGGCGATCGGCATGGCGATGAACCGCGACGCCTATGCCAACATTGCCTTCGAAGGCCTGGTCGCCGTCTCCAATTGCCCTGTCGCGCCAAATCTGTTCTCGACCGACGAAGCGCTGTGCGCGACCTGGGGTGCTAAATACGATCCCGATGCCGCCAAGGCGATCATGGAAAAGGCCGGCTATACCGCGGACAAGCCGCTGAAGATCAAGCTTTCGGTGCACAAGCTGCCGGGCTGGGACCAGATGCACCAGATCATGCAGCAGGATCTGGCCGCCATCCATGTCCAGGCCGAGATCGAAACGCGTGAAGTCGCCGCCTTCTTCGACCACATGAAGGGCGAAAACGAGCGCACCGACGGCATGCCGGTCGTGTGGACGATGGGCATGTCAGGCGTCGATCCCGACTATCTCTACTTCCTGTGGAAACGTCCCGGCTTCGTCAACATGGGCCTCAATGAACAGCTCGACGACATGCTCGAGGAACAGCGCAAGCTTTCCGGCGATGCCCGCGCCGCCAAGATCCACGACATCGAGAAGTACCTGATGGAAAACGCCTATGCCGTTCCGCTGCTGTCGCCCGGCTGGGGCTGGCTGATGGCATCGGGCGCCAAGGTAGAAGGCTTCAAGATGGGCTTCATGGTCTCGCTGCTGTTCAACGACGTGACCGTCAAGCAATAATGGGCAAGCAATAATCAACTTGTCCGCCCCGCTGTAGTCTGGCGGGGCGGCCTTTGATCAGAGCCGGGGTCTGATGCTGTTTCTTATTTCAAAACGAGTGCTTGTGGCCTTCGCGACCGTCATTCTGGTGATCGTGCTGTCCGGCATCCTCATCCATGTTGTTCCGGGCGATCCCGTAACCGCCATGATGGCGCAATCCGTCACGGCGACGCCGGAAGCTATGGCGGCGATGCGCAGCCGGCTTGGCCTCGACCTGCCGGTCTGGCAACAGGTGCTCATCTATCTGTGGCATGTGCTGCAGGGCGATCTCGGCACGACCATTCGCGGCAACGAACCCGTCGCCATGCTGCTTTTGCAGCGCCTGCCAAACACCTTCGCGCTCGCCGCCTCGGGTTTGGCAATTGCGCTCGCCATCGGCATTCCGCTCGGCTTCCTGGCAGCCGTCAACCGGGGACGGATCGCTGATACCTTGGTCATGATCATCGCCGTGCTTGGCGTCTCGATCCCGGCTTTCTGGCTCGGTCTCATCATGATCCAGGTGTTTTCGCTCAAACTCGGCTGGCTGCCTTTGGCGGGATCGAGCTGGCGCAATATCCTCCTGCCGGCGCTGACTCTCGGCCTCACCTACTGCGCGCTGGTAGCCCGCATGACGCGCTCGGCGCTGATCGAGGTACTCGGCGAGGATTATATCCGCACCGCCCGGGCCAGGGGGCTGCGCGAACACCAAGTTCTGCTCGTCCATGCGCTGCGGCCGGCGCTGATCAGCATCGTCACCGTCGTTGGTCTCGTCTTCGCCTACCTGCTCGGCGGACAGGTCATCATCGAGAACGTCTTCTCGTGGAACGGCATCGGTCGGCTGGCGATCCAAGCCATGCTGGAGCGCGACTATCCGATGATCCAAGGCTTCATCGTCGTCTTCGCCACCTCCGTCGTCATCGTCTCCATGCTGATCGACATTCTCTACGGCTTCCTCGATCCGCGCATGAGGCAGGCATGACCGACACGACCACCCAAAGTACGACAGTGCGTTCCGCCTCGCGTCTGCGGCTGCCATTCAGCGTCGTCCTCGGTCTCGGCCTTGCGATCGTGATCGTCGTCGCCTCGCTGCTGTCGTTCTACATCGCGCCCTTCGATCCGATGCGTATGGCGGCGGGGCCACGGCTTGCAGCACCGTCACTTAAATATTTCTTCGGCACCGACGAGTTCGGACGTGACCTCTTCAGCCGTGTGCTTGTCGGCGGCCGGTTGTCGCTCGGCATCGGCATCACCGCCGTCGTCAGCGGGCTTGTGGTCGGCGGGCTTATCGGCCTGGTCGCCGCCTTTTCCGGGCGGGCCATCGAGGCGGTGCTGCTTCGCCTCATCGACGTGCTCTATTCTTTCCCCGATACGCTTATCGCACTGGCGCTCGTCGCCTTCCTGGGGCCTGGCATCGAGAACGCAACGCTTGCGATCGCCATCAGCCTCGTACCCTTCTATGCCCGCGTCACCTACGGGCTTGCGGCCGCCGAGCGGGCAAAACCCTATATCGAGGCCGCAAGACTTGCCGGCATCCGCTCCGGCCGGTTGGTCAGGGTGCATGTCATGCCGAATATCGGCCAGAGCCTGATCGTCATGGGGACACTCGGCTTCTCCTCGGCCATCCTCTCGGCGGCGGGCCTCTCCTTCCTCGGGCTTGGGGTCCAGCCGCCATCGCCGGAATGGGGCGCTATCCTCGCATCGGGCCGCAACTACATCACCAAGGCACCGTGGATACTGATCTTCCCGGGTGCCGCGATCTGCCTGACCGTCCTGTCCTTCAATCTGATCGGCGACAGCCTGCGCGACCTTGTCGATCCACGCCGAAAGGGCCGGTGATGAACGCTCCCTTTCTCAGTGTCCGCGACCTCTCGGTCACCTTCCCGACGAAGGCCGGACCGTTCAAGGCGATCGGCGGCATCAGCTTCGATCTCGCCCGCGGCGAAATCCTGGCGCTGGTCGGCGAATCCGGCAGCGGCAAGAGCATGACCTCACTCTCGATCATGCAGCTTTTGCCTGAAGCGGCCGAGATGAGCGGCAGCATCGAAATCGATGGGCAGGACATTTCCGCCTTCCGTCGACGGCAAATGGAAGACGTGCGCGGCGCCAAGGTCGGCATGATCTTCCAAGAGCCGATGACCTCGCTCAATCCGGTGTTGACGATCGCGCGGCAGATGACCGAGGGGCTGGTGCGCCACAAGGGCGCCTCCCGGCGCGAGGCGCTGGCGACGGCGCGTAGATGCTTGGACGATGTCGGCATTCCCGAACCGGACCGAGTGCTGGCGCAATATCCGCATCAGTTGTCGGGCGGCATGCGCCAGCGCATCATGATCGCGGCAGCCCTGGCGCTGAGGCCCGGTATCCTGATCGCCGACGAGCCAACGACCGCGCTCGACGTTACCGTGCAGTCGCAGGTGCTCGATCTGCTCGTCGATCTCAAGACGCGCTCGGGATCCGGCATCCTGCTGATCACCCACGATATCGGCGTGGTCGCCGAGACGGCAGACCGCGTAGCCGTCATGCGCGGCGGGCGTATTGTGGAGACGGGCGGCGTGAACGAGGTGCTAGGCGCGCCGCAGCACGACTACACCAAGGTGCTGCTCGCCTCGCATCTGACCGTCGAAAAAGGCCTGAAACAGCGCCAGATGGAATTGGAAGGGGCTCGGCGATGATGGCCAAACCTTTGCTTCGGGTCGAAGGCCTGCGAAAATCCTTCACGGCAAATCGCCGCACCGTGCATGCGCTTAACGGCATATCGCTTACGCTGGCCGAGGGCGAGACGCTCGGCATTATCGGAGAAAGCGGTTCCGGCAAGTCGACACTCGGGCGCATAGCCGTCGGCCTCGACACCCCGACCGCAGGCGAGTTGCATGTCGAAGGCAGCCGCATAGACAGCCTGCCGGCGCCGATGCGCCGCGAAAAGCTACGGCAATGCCAGATGATCTTCCAGGATCCCTATTCCTCGCTCAATCCGCGGCTGAGGGTTGGCCGGCAGATCGGCGAGGGCTTGCTTGCCCGCGGTGAGAGCGACTGGCGGGCGATCAACGCGACAGTCGCCGACCTTCTGGAGCGTGTCGGGTTGAAGCGGGAATTCGCCGAGCGCTATCCCCACGAGTTCTCAGGCGGCCAGCGGCAGCGCATTGCGATTGCCCGGGCGCTTGCGCCCAACCCCCGCATCGTCGTGGCCGACGAGCCGGTCTCGGCGCTCGATGTCAGTATCCAGGCGCAGATTCTCGATCTCCTCGCCGAGCTGAAGAAACATGCAAACCTGTCCTATCTCTTCATCTCGCACGACATGGCGGTCGTGGCGCGGCTGTGCGATCGGATCGCGGTGATGCATCGCGGGCGGATCGTCGAATGCGGCCCGGTCGGGGCCGTCATCGAAAACCCGCAACACCCATACACGCGCAACCTGCTCGAGGCCGTGCCGCGCTTTGGCCGGCGGCGGACAGGACAGAAGCCGGAGCCCGTGACATTGCCGCAACATGGCGATGACGATAGTTTCGTGACCGTTGCGGAGGGGCATAGGGTGCTCCGGGCCGCTGGCGAGCAGTAGCAGAGGAATTGGGCAATGACCGACAGGACGGTCCCGGCGGAAACGATCGCAAAGGCCGAGGAATGGCGACATTTCCTGCATTCCATCCCTGAGCTCGCCTACGAGGAGTGGCAGACTTCGGCCTTTGTCGCGGAAAAGCTCGCCGGCTTCGGCATGACTGTCCAGACGGGTTTTGCCGGCACTGGGGTCGTCGCCTCGCTGACCAAGGGGAATTCCGGCCAGATCATCGGCCTGCGTGCCGATATGGATGCGTTGCCGATCCACGAGGTCGCCGATCTTCCCTATCGCTCGCAACAGCGCGGAAAGATGCATGCCTGCGGCCATGACGGCCACATGGCCATGCTGCTCGCAGCGGCTTCGCTCGCCCCGGGTATCGATTTCGACGGCACCGTTCGCTTCATTTTCCAGCCGGCCGAGGAGGCCGAAGGTGGTGCGCGGCGGATGATCGAGGACGGTCTGTTCGAAAAGCTGCCGGTGGATTCCGTCTATGGTCTGCACAATTGGCCGGCACTCGAGCCGGGCGAATTCGTTGCCGGAGAAGGACCTATCATGGCCGCCTTTTCAATCTTCGATATCGAAGTTCGCGGCAAGGGTGCGCATGGCGCCATGCCGCATGAGGGCATCGACCCGATCGTCGCTGGCTGCGCCGTGGTGTCCGCGCTGCAAAGCATCGTCAGCCGCAATGTTTCGCCACTCGACACGGCGGTCCTTTCCGTCACTCAGATCCATTCCGGCGATGCCTATAACGTCATTCCGGAGCGCACCAAGATTAGCGGCACCGGACGCTGGTTCTCCAGGGAGGCGGGTGACAAGCTTGAGATGCGCCTCAAGACGATCGCGACCGACATCGCCACGGCCTATGGCTGCGAGGCCGTCATCCGCTACGAGCGCCGCTATCCTGCGACCATCAACGAGGCGACCTCGGCTGGCGTGGCCCGCGACGTCGCAGGAAGGCTCGGGCTTCGCATCCGCGAGGCGGCCCCCAGCATGGCCTCGGAGGATTTCGCCTTCATGTTGGAAGCGGTACCCGGCGCCTATGGCTGGATCGGCAGTGGCCGCGGCTCGGTGAACCCCGGACTGCACTCACCCCATTTCGATTTCAACGATGCGATCATTCCTGCCGGTGTCGCTTACTGGACCACTCTAATCGAGACCGTGCTTGGGAACTCCAAGATCAACGATACAAACCGCAGCCACGAAATCTGACGAATTCGTCCGACGCACCTCTCAATGGAGCTGATTTTCGGTGCCGAGCAGTCAGCGGCCACCCTTACGGGCCAGCTGCGAGCTGAACTTGCTCGACAGGGAGCGCCCATCGGGCCGTATGATCAGTCGATCTCAAGTCACGCCCGGTCCCGCGGATTGATCGTGATGACCAACAACCGGCGCGAGCCTGATCACGTAGCCTGCTTACGCATCGAAGAACTAGCCAACCAAACGATATCTTCTTTTCGCCATGTCCATAAACCTTTGTACCGTTGTCGTTCTGTCCCCGGAGCGTTGAGCGATGAGCATTTCGGCCATCGGCGTATCTTCGGCGTGGAGGGGTATATAGCGCACACCTTCCAATTGCAGTCTCATGATCGATCGCGGGAACAATGCTATACCCAAGTCGCCAGCGACCAATCCGAGGATTGCATGCAATTCATTGACTTCCTGTACGACCCTCAACGTGATGCCGGCCCGTTTGAAAAAGGGCTGGAAGTTTCGATCCACGTATCGTGACTTGATCCGTCTCGTCGTAATCAATCCTTCGTCAGCGAGGTCGGTCAGCCGCACATTTTCGCGGCCAGCGAGCCTATGGGTTGCAGATACAGCAACGACATAAGGCTCACGCAAAAGCAGTACACTATCGAAGTCCTCATCGTCGAAGACCGGTCGGAGTAACGCGACCTGGATCCGTCCGGCACGAAGTGCTTCGACCTGTTCCGCCGAGATCATCTCGTGGAGGATCAGGTTGACGCCCGGAAAGTTACGGGCGAACTCAGAGGTCAATGTCGGAAGCACGTTGAGTGCTGCGGCATCGGCAAACCCGATTGTCAGACGCCCTATCTGTCCTTTTTCGGCCCGTTTCGCCATTTCAACGGCAAGTGTCAGCTGTTTGAGCGCGACGCTGCCTTCTTCAAGCAGGCTGTGGCCTGCGTCGGTCAACGTGACACGGCGCCTGGTGCGATCGAAAAGCTGTACGCCGATCTCGTTTTCCAGGCGCGCGATCTGCTGGCTCAACGCCGACTGCGTGATGCGTAGTCGCGCGGCGGCACGCATGAAATGCAATTCTTCGGCAAGGACCACAAAAGATGTGAGGAGTCGCTGATCCATCGCTGACTTATAACATGTTCTAATTTCTAGATCAGAGAATATTGTAATATCTAATCGGTCAAGCCGCTTGTTTTCGTGGCTGCGGCGTTGAGGAGCGCCGGTAGCAGCAGAGGAGGAAATGATGAAAGCATTGTATTACAAGGCCATCGCGGCCGCTGTCGTATCGGTATTGTGCGGGTCGGCCGCCTCCGCGCAGGACGCTTGGCCGATTAAACCGATTACCTGGATCGTTCCCTTCGCTCCCGGTGGCAACACAGACCTGCTTGCACGCACGATTGCGCCGAAGCTGAGCGAGAAGCTGGGCCAGTCGGTCATCGTCGAGAACCGTCCGGGCGCCGGTGGAACCATTGCTACGACGGAATTGGCGTCTGCGGCACCGGACGGATACACGATGCAGATCGGGGATATCAGCACTCATGCGATCAGCCCTTACGTTTACAAGAAACTGACCTACGACCCGATCAAGGATTTCAAGCCGGTCGTCCAGATTACTTCCGTATCGCTGCTTCTCGTCGTCAATCCGCAGGTCAAGGCGAATTCCGTCGCGGAACTCATCGCGCTCGCCAAGGAAGATCCGGACAGCCTCGCTTATGCCTCGTCCGGCAACGGTTCGCCGCAGCATCTCGCATTCGAGTATTTCAAGAAGCTCGCCGGCATCGAGCCGGTCCATATCCCCTATAACGGTTCTGCTCCGGCGTTGACCGATGTCGTTGCCGGCCATGTGCAGATGATGATCGACGGCACGGCCGTTCCGCAGGTCAAGAGCGGCAATCTGCGCGCGCTGGCGGTGACCGGAACGGAGCGGTCGAAGGCCATGCCCGATGTTCCGACCATGGCAGAGGCAGGTGTGAAGGATTACGCCTTCGCGTCGTGGCACGGCGTCTTTTATCCGGCGGGCGTTTCCGACGAGATCGTCGGCAAGGTCAACACGGCGATCAACGAGATCATCAACGAGGACGAGGTCAGGAACCGGTTCGCCGAACTGAATATCGGCATCGCCGGCGGCAGCCCGCAGAAATTCGCCGAATTCGTCTCGGCCGAAAACGAGAAGATGAAGGCTCTCGTCGAAAGCTCCGGCGCGACCCAGGAATAACAGGTTCCAGTCCCTATGAAACACTCCGCGCCCGGCAGCGCGTCCGCGCGCCCGAACGTACTTTTCGTGACCGTCGACCAATGGCCCGGCAACCTTCTCGGGGCGGCCGGACACCCGGTGATCGAGACGCCGACGCTGGACCATCTGGCATCGGTGGGAACCCGCTTCTCCAGGGCCTATTCGGAATGCCCGATCTGCATCCCGGCGCGGCGGACGATCATGACGGGTACCAGCCCGCGTCGGCATGGGGACCGGATCTTCCAGCCGTCGCTGCGGATGCCGGAGGACCTGCCGACGCTCGCCGGCACTTTCGGGGGGCACGGCTACCAGACGCAGGCGATCGGCAAGCTGCATGTCTACCCGCAGCGTGACCGGATCGGCTTCGACGACGCGTTGCTGGCAGAAGAAGGGCGCGGCGCGCTCGGCGGTACGGACGACTACGAAATGTTCCTGGCCGACAAGGGATATGCCGGCCAGCAATTCATGCACGGCATGAGCAACAACGAATACAGCTGGCGGACCTGGCATCTGCCTGAAGAGACGCATGTCACGAACTGGACGACCTGGGCCGCGGCGCGCACGATCCGGCGCCGCGACCCGACCAGGCCAGGCCTGTGGCACGTCTCCTATACACCACCGCACCCGCCGCTCATTCCGCTCGCGAGCTATCTGGAGCGATACCGGGCCCGGGAGATGGACGAACCCTATATCGGCGACTGGGCGAGGGACGACGATGGTCTTGCCTATCCGCTGGAACTGACGCGCGACTACTGGGCTAGGCTGCCGTCCGAGCAGCTTGCCGATATGCGCCGCGCCTTCTATGCGCTCTGCACCCATATCGATCACCAGATCCGCATCCTGGTCGGCACGCTGCGCGAGGAACAGATTCTCGACAATACGGTCATCATGATCACCAGCGATCACGGGGACATGCTCGGCAACCATGGTTTCTATGCCAAGCGCCTGATGTACGAGGGCTCGGCCAATGTCCCGATGATCGTCGTCGGTACAGCCTCCGACCGACGCGTCCTGACAGGCGGCGTCGACGATCGCCTGGTCGGGCTGCAGGACGTCATGCCGACGCTTCTCGACCTCTGCGGCCTGCCGGTACCGGAGACCTGCGAGGGGCGCTCGATGATTTCGGACGATCGCCGGGATTTCCTCTATGGCGAGGCGCTTTCGGGACCGAAGGCCATGCGAATGCTGCATGACGGGCGCCACAAGCTGATCTGGTATCCGGCGGGTTCGCGTTTCCAGCTTTTCGATCTGGAAATCGACCCGAAGGAAATGATCGACCGGATCGACAACGGTGCCTATGCGGATGTCGCGTCGAGATTGAAGCAGAGGCTTCTCGATGAACTTTACGGGGAAGACCTCGAGGCGGTCGCGGGGGACGATTTCGTCGGGCTTTCGATACCGGTAAAGGCCGTATCGCCGAACCGGGGGCTTTCAGGACAACGGGGGCTGCACTATCCGGCACCGCCGTTGCAGGATCCGTCGGTCGTGGTCGGCGGCGTCTAGTTCAAAAGCGCCGGCCGCTTGGAATTTTGGGAGGTTTCAGGATGAATATCTCGATAGGCATGGATCGCCTCGCGGGGCTGATCTTCATCGTGATCGGAGCGGGCTTCCTATGGCTCGGCCTCGATTTCGGATTCGGTTCGACGGTCAGGATCGGCCCCGGCTTCTTCCCGGTCATCCTTTCCTGCGTGCTGATCGCTCTCGGGGTCGCGATCCTGGCCAACAGTCTTGTCGGCGATGAGCGCGTCAGCCTGCCGCGTATCGGGCCAATCGTGCGGATCCTCGGTGCCATGGCGATCTTTGCAGGACTGATGCAGCCGCTCGGCAGCTATCTGATCCTGCCGCTCGTCGTTGTCCTGATCGCGTCGGCAAGCCCGCTGTTCCGCTGGAAAGCGGCGCTTCTGCTGGCCGCAGGGATCACTCTCTGTTCAGACCTGATCTTCCGCGTCGCGCTCGGATTGCCGCTGCCGGCCATCGGCTACTGGTTCGGAGGCTGACATGGAACTCCTGTCGCATCTTGCGCTCGGCTTCGAGACGGCGCTTTCCCCCATCAATCTGTTCTACTGTTTTGCCGGGGTTCTGATCGGAACGCTGATCGGCGTGTTGCCGGGTCTCGGCCCGGCGCCGACGGTGGCGATGCTGCTCCCCCTGTCCTTCGGCCTGCCGCCTGTCTCGGGCTTCATCATGCTGTCGGGCATATTCTACGGCGCGCAATACGGGGGATCCACAACCGCGATCCTGATCAACACGCCGGGAGAATCATCGTCGGTCGTCACCGCTCTCGACGGCTATCAGATGGCCAAGAAGGGCAGGGCAGGCGAAGCGCTCGCCATGGCGGCAATGGGATCGTTCATCGCCGGAACCATCGCGACCGTCATCATCGCCCTGCTTGCGCCGCCTCTTGCCAAGGCAGCACTTCTGTTCGGCCCGGCCGAATATTTTTCGCTGATGGTGCTCGGCCTTATCGCCGCGATCGCGTTGGCCAACGGGTCCGTCGTCAAGGCGGTTGCCATGGCGGTCTTCGGCCTGCTTCTCGGCCTCGTCGGCACGGATGTCACGTCCGGCGTCCAGCGCTACACGTTCGGCGCGCTCAACCTGTTCGACGGCATTGCCATCGTGGCGCTGGCAATGGGTCTGTTCTCGGTGGCCGAAGTGCTGCGCAATCTCGAAGACCGGTCCGAGGAACCGGCGACGGTTGCCCAGATCAGTGGCCTGGCAGCGGGCCTTTCCCGCCTTCGCGAGGCGCTGGGATCGATCCTGCGCGGCACTGCGATCGGGTCGATACTCGGCATTCTCCCCGGCGGGGGTGCGACGCTTTCGTCCTTCGCTTCCTATGCGATCGAGAAAAAGCTCTCCAAGGAACCGGAAAAATTCGGCACGGGCGTGCTTCAGGGCCTGGCCGGGCCTGAATCAGCCAACAATGCCGGAGCGCAGACGTCGTTCATACCGATGCTGACGCTCGGACTGCCGTCGAACCCGGTCATGGCTTTGATGATCGGGGCGCTGATGATCCATGGCATCCAGCCGGGACCGAACGTCATATCCGAGCAGCCGGCGCTGTTCTGGGGGCTTATCGCCTCGATGTGGATCGGCAATGCGATGCTCGTCGTCCTCAATCTTCCGCTGGTGGGATTGTGGGTGAAGCTCCTCACCTTCCCCTATCACCTGCTTTTTCCGGCGATCGTCGTGATCACCTGCATCGGCGTCTTCAGCTTCAACAATTCCATGTTCGACGTATGGATGCTGCTTCTGTTCAGTTTCATCGGCTATATTCTGGTGAAGCTGCGGTGCGAGCCGGCGCCCATGCTGCTCGGCTTCATCCTTGGCCCGATGATGGAGGAGCACTTGCGCCGCGCGTTGCTTCTTTCGCGGGGCAATGTGGCGGTGTTCGTCGAGCGGCCGATCAGCGCCGTCATGCTCGGGGTTGCCGCTCTGCTGATCCTCGCTCCAGCCTTGGCAATTGTCAGGAAGAGGCGGGAACAGATCTTCGTTGAAGACTAGGCCAATCCGTCGCGAAGGTTAGAGTGTGTTGACACGAAGCTTTTTATCACGAACCCAGGGCCGGAGTGTAACTCCAGCCATTCGAAGCCAGCGACGACCAGGCTGGAGCAAGTTCTTCCGGGGAATTGGACCCAGCCTTATCCGCGCTCGAGCTGTATGATCTGCGGCTTTCACCGGACGCTTATTGGCACACTCCAGTGGGCAGAGAAAGGCTTCACTCACGAGCGATAGCTTGCCGAGACGATCCGTTTCGCTCATTCTTTGTCCTGTTGGGTTAGGCAGGTGGCCGTGAGGATACATGACTGAGCGGATGCTGCCGTTGCGGGGGATTTCTGTTTTCGAGGCCGCAGCGCGGGCTGAGAGTTTTCATGCGGCAGCGGATGAGCTGAACTTGACGCCTTCCGCCGTCAGCCACCAGATCCGGCTACTTGAGGCAATCCTGGGCGTACAGCTCTTCGACCGGGTCGGGCGTGGCGTCACGCTTACGCCGGAAGGTGCGGAATATGCCCGGTCCGTCCGCCACAGTATCCGCTGGCTGCGTGCTGCCACGAGCGATATCAGGGCGCGAGGACAGAACGGCAGCGCCCTGGACGTCGTCAGGATAGAAGCTCCTCCGTCCTTCGCGCATTCCTGGATCCTGCCCCGGCTACCGGATCTGCTTGCCCTGCGGCCGGGGCTCGATATTCGACTGAACGCTCAAGGGTCGTACCTGCAGGGCGAGAGATTGCCTTGGGAGCCGCTGGCAGACGCGCCGGCCGACATCCAGATCGTCTATGGCGACGATATGTGGAAAGATCGCGCCTCCTTCATGATAAGCGAGACCTTTCAGCCGTTCTGCGCCCCGAGCCTGGTGACGGCGCTTTCGCTCGAAACCCCGCAGGCACTCCTCGGCCAAACACTGATCAGCACGTTTCACAATCACATGTCGTGGGAGGAATGGCTGAACCTGCAAGGGGTCCAGCTCGACAGACACCCGGTCAACAGGATCCAGCTGGACCCATCCTATCTGGCCATACAGGCGGCCGCGGATGGCCTGGGCATTGTGCTTGAAAGCAGCATCCTGGTGGAGCGCGAGGTAAGGGCCGGCTCGCTTGTTGCTCTTTTTCCGCATCTAGAACGGCCGGGCCTGGGTTACTGGATCTTCACGCCATCGACGAAAAGACCGGGCGCGACAGTCGATGCCGTCATCGACTGGCTGATGCATTCGGCAGTGCCGGGCGGATGAGTGGATTCGGCTGCTTTCGTGGGGGAACCGTAGCAGTCGGCGCGCGCGCCGACTGACATATCGCGGCCGGCGCGGCGCCCAAGTCGAATGATGAATTTTTCTTGTCGGTTGAGGCAAAGTCTTTGCGCTTTTCATGCCCCGCCCTCGGGCTAATCTCTCGAAATCGGATTCCGGAAGCCGAGTACGTCGCCCGGTGAAAACACGAACAAGAGAGTTTATTTCGTCAATGAATGCCGATCAGCAAACCATGATCAAGGCCAACAAGTACCTGCTGCGCTATATGGGGTTAGGTGGCGATTTCACGCCGTTCATACCGGAGCGCGCCGAGGGCTCGTGGCTGTATGACGCTTCAGGCCGTCGTGTCCTCGATTTCACCTCAGGGCAGATGAGCTCCGTGCTTGGGCATGCCCATCCGGAGCTGGTCACGACAATCCACGAGGCTTCGAGCCGGCTCGACCACCTGCTCAGCATGATGTTGTCGAAGCCAGTCGTGGATCTGGCCGAAGCGCTTGCTGAACTCGTGCCGGAACTCCCGCGCTCGATGTTCCTCTCAACGGGCGGTGAATCGGTCGAGGCGGCCATCCGTTTGGCCAAGGTGGTGACGGGTAAATGGGAAGTGGTGGGCTTTGCCCAATCGTATCACGGATCAACCGGCGCGGCGGCATCGGCCACCTATTCGATCGGAAGGCGCGGCCATGGACCACTTATGCCCGGCGCTTTCGCCATCCCTGCGCCCAATCTGTACCGTCCGCGTTTTCCCGGCGTTACATGGCAGCAGGAGCTCGACGACAGTTTCGAACTTCTTGATCGCCAATCGACAGGAAACCTCGCAGCCTTCGTCGCCGAGCCAATTCTGAGCACAGGCGGCGTCCTCGACCTTCCGGTCGGCTACCTTGCTGCCTTGAAGGCTCATTGCGAACGTCGCGGAATGCTGCTGATCGTCGATGAGGCCCAGACGAGCCTCGGTCGCACAGGCGAGATGTTTGCCTTCGAGCGCGACAAGGTGGTGCCGGACATTCTCCTGCTATCCAAGACCCTTGGCGCAGGCATGGCGATGTCGTCGGTCTCCACGTCGGACGATATTGCGGATATCGCCTATAGTCGTGGTTTCATGTTCGCGACGACACATGTCAACGATCCACTGCCGGCTTCCGTCGCTCTAAAGGTGCTCCAGATCATCCAGCGCGATAGACTAGTCGAGCGAGCGGCGATGCTTGGAACTCGCCTGAAAAAAGGTCTGCAGAACCTGATGCAGCATCACGAATGTATCGGGGACGTTCGAGGCCGCGGATTGCTGCTCGGCATGGAATTCCTTCCTTATGCGGACCATACCGGTACGGCCATTTCCCAGAAGGTCACGCAGGTTGCGCTGGATCTCGGCCTCTCGGCCAACATTACCGGTGCCTACACATCCGGCGTCATGCGCCTGGCCCCACCAATCACGTCAACGGAAGAGGAGATCGACTTCGGACTGAATGCACTGGACACGGCAATCGGGAGAGTTGTCGAAACGCTCAGGAACTGATGCGCGATTGCCCTTGATCCGCGGTGTTTGTTGGATCGAGGGTATCTGGAATGA
>JBQGDG010000390.1:0-1513 GCA_052038935.1 Neorhizobium sp.
CGCGAGACGGAGGCGACGCTCCAGGCGCTGGCCGAGGCGAAGTGGATCAAGCCCGAAATAGCGGCCGAACTGACGGCCGCCTACTGGTTCCTGCGCGATGTCGAGCACCGTATCCAGATGGTGCATGACGAGCAGACGCACCGGTTGCCCGACAGCGAGGCGGAACTGAAGCGGATCGCCTTTATGCTGGGCTTTGCCGACGCGGCGAGTTTTTCCGCGGCGCTGGAAACCGTGCTGAAGACCGTGGAGAAGCGGTACTCCCGCCTGTTCGAACAGGAGAGCCGGCTTTCCGGCGGCGAGGGAAATCTCGTTTTCACCGGCCAGAAGGACGATCCGGACACGCTGAAGACGCTGGCGGCGCTGGGCTTCGAGCGGCCGGCGGACATGTCGAGGGTGATCCGTACCTGGCATTCCGGCCGATACCGCGCCACCCAGTCGATCGAGGCGCGCGAGCGGCTGACCGAACTGATGCCGGCCTTGCTTAAGGCCTTCGGCGAAAGCCGGCGTGCCGACGAGGCCCTCCTGCGTTTCGACAGCTTCCTGAAGGCGCTGCCAGCTGGCATCCAGCTCTTCTCACTGATCGGCAACAATCCGCCATTGCTGTCGCTTCTCGTGACGATCATGGCATCGGCGCCGCGGCTGGCGGATATCATCGCATCCAAGCCGCATGTCTTCGACGGCATGCTGGATCCGGCGCTTTTGGCCGAGGTTCCGACCCGCGATTATCTCTTTCGCCGTCTCGACACATTCCTCTCCGGGTCCCGTCACTACGAGGACAGGCTCGACCGGCTGCGGATCTTCGCCGCCGAGCAGCGCTTCCTGATCGGCGTGCGCCTCCTTTCCGGGGCGATATCGGGCGCCGAAGCCGGACGCGCCTTCACGCATCTCGCCGATCTTCTCATCGAGGCGGCACTAGCCGCCGTCACCGGCGAGATCGAGGCGGCGCACGGTATCTATCCCGGCGGCCGCGTCGCCGTGCTCGGCATGGGCAAGCTCGGCAGTTTCGAACTGACGGCCGGTTCCGACGTCGATCTCATCCTGCTCTACGACTACGACGGCGAGGCCGCCGAAAGCACCGGCGCCAAACCGCTCGATCCGCAACGTTATTTCACCCGCATGACCCAGAGGCTGGTGGCGGCGCTTTCGGCCCCCATGGCGGAAGGTGTGGTTTTCGAGGTCGACCTGCGTCTTCGCCCTTCCGGCAACAAGGGTCCGGTCGCCACCCGTATCGCTTCCTTCGCGAAGTATCAGCGCGAGGAAGCCTGGACCTGGGAACACATGGCGCTGACACGTGCGCGCCTGATCTGCGGCGACGACAGCCTCGTGGAAGAGGCAAAGGCCGTGATCGCCGAAGTGCTGGCTGCCGGACGCGAGGTGGGGAAGATCGCCCGCGACGTAAGCGAGATGCGTGCTCTCATCCAGCAGGAAAAGCCGCCGCGCGACCTCTGGGATCTGAAGCTCGTTCCCGGAGGCCTGATCGATATCGAATTCGTCGCCCAGTTTCTCCGTCTGG
>JBQGDG010000391.1:0-7393 GCA_052038935.1 Neorhizobium sp.
GGCGCCTCGATCAGCGGATCGAAACGAACCGCGCCGGTGAAATAATCGGCCGGCTGCTTTCTCGATGGCTGGGAACCGTTGCGCTTGATGTCCATGATGAAGACCTCTCCGTCTGTTGCTGCGAACCATATAGGCCGGCCGTTTCGGAATACACCCTGCGCGGCGCGAATTCGCGGTCGGGCCGGTCTTGAGTGTGCCTCAGGCGTTGGAGAGCTTCAGTTCCATGCAGGTCAGGTCCAGCCAGCGGCCGAACTTGATGCCCACTTCGGAGAAGGTGCCGACAAGGCGGAAACCGAGCCTGCCGTGCAGGGCGACGGAGGCCGTGTTGCCGGCTTCGATACAGGCCACCATCACATGCACGCCGTTGGAGGCGGCACGGGCGACGAGTTCCTCCATCAGCTTTCGGCCGAGGCCGTGGCCGCGGAAATCGCGGTGGACATAGACGGAATGTTCGACCGTCTGACGGAAGCCCTCGAAGGCGCGCCAGTCACCATAGGATGCGTAACCGGCGACCGCTCCGTCGAACTCCGCCACCAGGACCGGAAAGCCCCTCTCCTTGCGCGCCTCGAACCAGGCGCGGCGATTGTCGATATCGACGAGCGTCTCGTTCCAGATGGCGGTCGTGTTGGCGACCGCGTCGTTATAGATATCCATGATGCCGTGGAGATCGGCCTGCGCTGCGTCGCGGATGATGAGGCTGCCCATGATGTCGTCCATTATAATACTACTTCATCCACTTTAGCAGACGAATTGCTGCTGTCGAGAGATGCCGGCCGGATTATGCGCCCGCCTGCCGGGGCGTGTGGGCGTCAGAGGCCGCTTGCCGGAAGGCTGAAACAGGTCATCACCGCGCTGTAATGGACGGCGGCGGCCGCGACGACGAAGGCATGCCATATGGCGTTCTGGAAGCGCAGCCGCTCCCAGACGTGGAAGATCACCCCGAGCGAATAGATCATGCCGCCGATGACGATGAGCCAGACGGTGACGGGTGCGAGATATTGCGAGACGTTGTCCATGACGACGACCCCGCTCCAGCCCATCGCGAGGTAGAGAAGGATGGCGAGCTTGTCGTAACGCCCAGGGAACAGGCATTTCAGCGATACGCCGACGAGCGCGGTCAGCCAGATGACGGCCAGCATGGCGGCGATCCACGGGTCGTCGGCGCCACGCTCCAGGAAGGGAGTATAGGTGGCGGCGATGAGGATGAAGATCGCCGAATGATCGAGCCGCCGCAGGATCCATTTCGTCCGCGAATGCGGCCAGATATTGTAGGTGAAGGATATCGAAAGGCAGAGCACCAGGCCGATGCCGTAGATCCAGGCCGCGGCCAGTTCGCCGTGGCTCGACCACAAGGTCGCGTAAAAGATGAGGGCTGTCGCGCCGATCAGCGCGAACACGATGCCGATGCCATGGACGATGCCGTCGGCGATGATCTCGTGAAGATCGTAATGCCGTCCGAAATTGAATAGATCGCTCATGCCCTGCAGCCTCCGTCTGCCACCAAGATGCGAAGCCTGGCGGCAGAAGGCAAGCATAGCATGGCCGCGCCGATTCACATTCCGTTTCCGGCGGTAAGATCGACCATTCAGCGATCGATCAGGACCGAACACCTGGCATGACGCACGACGCGGTCGGCCGTGGCGCCGATGATGTAATTGGAGAAATCCGGGACATGGGAAGCGACGATGACGAGATCGGCCTTGCCCTGCTCCGCCGCGGCGAGGATTTCCCGCGCCGGAGAGCCCTGGCGGATCTCGATATCGGCAGCCACCCCCGTCCGGTCGCGCAGTTGCAGCATCTGTTCCTCGGCATCCCGACGCGCCTTGACCACCATATCCACCGACAGGTCGGAAACGATATAGGCGGGCAGTTCCTCGATCACGTTGACCATGAGGATGCGGCCGCCATCCTTGCGAAGCTGCGCGGCCTTGCGCAGGATCCGCTCGCCCTTGTCGAGCTGGGCAATGTCCACTGCGACGATGATCATGCTGTACATCGGGCACCTCCGTTGATCGCGGCCATAGTCCCAGCAGCTAACATCCGGCGCGTTGATTCGCATCAACCATCCATTGTCAACATATTGGAAACGAAGCTTCCGCCATTTTCTATCTTTCGTGAACGATCGATATTGCCGATAACTCTCTCCGGCTCTGCCGCCCCATCAACCGACCGACGGACGCCCTGGAGATCTGCCGCATGACAAAATCCGAAGCCGCCTTTGCCCTGACGCGCCCCGCCCATGTCGACCGGGCCCATCTCGTCGTCAACGATCTCGATACCGTATCCAAATTCTACGAAAGCATCATCGGCCTGTCGGTGCTGGAAAAAAGCGCCAGCGGCGTGCTGATGGGCGTCCACGGACTGCCGCTCCTGTCGCTGACCACCGGCACCGGGATAGCGCGGGCACCGCGGCAGGCGGCCGGCCTCTTCCATACCGCCTTCCTGATGCCGAACCGCGGCGAGCTCGCCCACTGGCTGGCGCATGCGGCCCATGCCGGCGTACAGCTCGAAGGCGCATCCGACCACCTCGTCAGCGAGGCGCTCTATCTTTCCGACCCCGAAGGAAACGGTATCGAGATCTACCGCGACCGGACGCCGGAGGAATGGACCTACCTGCAGGACAGCACCGTGCAGATGGCGACCGAACGGCTCGACCTGCAGGCGCTTTACGACAGCGCTCCGAAAGGGACATGGGCGGGCATGGCGCCCGGCGCCTCGGTCGGGCATATCCACCTTCAGGTCGGCGACATCCCGCAGGCCGATGCCTTCTATCGCGACGTCCTGGGCCTGAAGATCATGGCGCGTTATCCGGGCGCGAGCTTCTTCGCCACCGGCGGCTATCACCACCACATCGCCGCCAATATCTGGAACAGCCGCGGCGCGACGGCCCGCCAGGACAACATGACCGGGCTTTCCGATTATACGATCCGCTTCAACGACAAGGCGGCGCTGCAGACCGCGCTCGCGGCGCTCGAAGCGCAGGAGATCGCCAGCGTGAAGACCACCGAGGGCCACAAGCTCAAGGATCCGTGGGGCATCGGCCTGACGCTCGCCGCCTGAGTGCCGCCGCTCCATTCCAAAGAAAGCTAACAAACACTCGGCGTTCCGGAACCGGAACGCCGTTTTTGCGTTCTGGCGCTGGCAGGGGAGTTCCAGGGACAATCATGACGACGATCAGCGCGCGCGGCGGCAAGCCGAAAAAACATTTCGTGGATCTGGCTTCGCACCGCAAGGAGGCGCTGGCCATGATCGACAACGAGGAGGGCGACCCGGCGGAACACGCAGCCCTCGGCCGCGAGGCGCTGGAAGTCGCCAAGGCCTGGGCCGTCATCGGCATATTCACGATCATCTTCTTCGCCATCGTCCATTACATGGCGCTGATCCTCATCCCGGTGACGCTCGCCATCGTCGTCGGGCTGATCCTCGGGCTGGTCGCCGACAAGCTCGGCCGGGCGGGAGTGCCGCGTTTCGGCATCGCCATCATCCTGTCCACCCTCGTCTTTCTCGTCCTCTTCCTGATCGCCAATGCGCTGGCAGAGCCGGTCGCCACCCTGCTGCGCGAAGGACCGAGTTTCGTCGAACGCTCCTATGACCGGCTCATGCCATTCCTCGAAAGGCAGCAATGGCTGAACATCTCGCCGGCAACCTTCGAGACGGGGCCGATGTCGATGGACAAGCTGCTCGAAAACTCCACCAACATCCTCGGCGTGCTGACCTCGAGCCTGACGCCGGCGATCGTCCAGGGCCTGATCTTCTTCGCCGCCCTGTTGCTGTTTCTCTACGGCCGGCTGAAGCTGCGCCGCACGATCATCCTGGCATTTCCGCTGCGCCGCCAGCGGCTGATCACCATCCGCGTCCTGAACTCGATCGACCAAGTGCTCGGTTACTATTTCGCCACCGCCAGCGTTCTCTATTTCGCGCTCGGGGTGGTGATGACGATGATCGCCTATCTCTGCGGCCTCAGCATGCCGGTGCTCTGGGGCATGTTCGCCTTCCTGTCGAGCTTCATTCCCTTTCTCGGCATTACGGTGATGACGATCTCGGTGGCGATCGCCGGCATCCTCACCCACGACGCGCTGCTGCTGGCGCTTCTGCCGGCCTTTCTCTTCTTCTCCGTGCATCTGGTGATGGAGAACCTGATCTTTCCCGCCGTCATGGGGCGGCAGTGGGAAATCAACCCCTTCGTCGTCTTCCTCGCCATCCTGTTCTGGACATGGATGTGGGGTGCCGTCGGCGCCATGCTGGCACTGCCGCTGTCGCTGATCATGATGACGGTGCTCGCCGAACTCTTCCCTGAGCGCAAGGCGACGCCGAACCTGCCCGGGTGAGACCGCGCCTCTTTTCCTTTCCGCCGCGGCCCCCAGGGGCGAGGAGACCGTATTGAGTTCATCGACGCTGAATTTCGGCGAGACCGATCATGACGACCTGCTGACCGGCCGCTCCCCGTGGGGAGCCGACCTCGTGCCGCCGTCCCGTGTGGCCATGACCGACAGTTTCAAGGTCGATGTCGCCGTCATCGGCGGCGGCATCACCGGGGCGCTCGCGGCGGAACACCTGACGGCCGCGGGCCACCGGGTGGCGGTGATCGACCGCGAGCAACCCGGCTTCGGCAGCACGCGGGCAAGCACCGCGATGCTGCAATGGGAAACGGACACGTCGCTCGGCGAACTCACCGAGCTTTACGGCTTCGAGACCGCCGCCGACGTCTATCGCCGCAGCCGCGCCGCGGTGGCGGGACTGACGGAACTCGTGGCGGCACATCGCATTCCCTGCGCGTTCAATCCACGCCAGACGCTCTATCTCGCCGCCGACGATGCGGGCGAGAAGGAACTGGCGGAGGAACTGGCGCTTCGCCATCGCGCCGGGCTGCCGGGCGAACTCCTGCCCTATCGGGCCCTCGGCGCGGCTTTCGGCATGGAGCGGGAAGCCGCGATCCTTTCTCCGGGTTCGGCCGATGCCGATCCGCTTCTGCTCAGCTGGTCGCTGCTGCGCATCGCGGCGGCGCGCGGCGCCCGTATCGTCGATGCCGATGCGCTGCATTTCCACGAGGAGGGCCGCCGCGTCGTCGTCGAAACGAGCGGGCGGCACGTGATCGAGGCCGGCCATGTCGTGCTTGCCACCGGATATGTGATGCCGCATTTCGTCATGCCGGCCAGTCACACGACATCTTCCAGCTTCGCGCTCTCGACCGTGCCGCAGCAGCCCGACCGGCTGTGGCCGGAGCGCGCGCTCGTCTGGGAGGCGACCGAACCCTATCTCTACATGCGGGCGACGGCCGACAACCGGATCGTCATCGGCGGCGAGGACGAGGACATCGCCGACCCGCAGGCGCGCGACGCGATGCTGTGGGACAAGACGATGCGCCTCAAGCAGAAGCTGCAGCAGCTGTGGCCGCGCGCGGATGCCACCATCTCGCACGCCTGGTGCGGCGCATTCGGGGAAACGGCGGACGGATTGCCGCTGATCGGGCCGGTCCCGGGCGCGGAGAGGATCTTTGCCGCCTATGGTTATGGCGGCAACGGCATCACCTTCTCCTACCTCGCCTCGCGCATGATCGCGGCGATGGTCGCGGGCGAAAAGCAGGCGTGGTTCGAGAATTTCGCGCTCGACCGCCCCGAGCCGCCTCAGTCGTAGAGGTAATACTGTTCCCACTCGTCGCGCGGGACCATAGAGCCGATCTTGTAATCGAAGGAAACAATCTTGAGGCCCCTGTCGCCGGTCTCGCATTTGAACTTGAGACGGTACCAGTCGCCGGCACTGCGGAAGACGGCGCCGGGCGCCTTCAACTCGTTGCCCTTCTCGACGGGATCGGAAAACGTATAGGCGATCACCTTGTCGGGGCGGAACTTGCCTTCCGCCCGAATGCGGCTCATCGCCTCCATGTCGCAGCGCTGCTCGCGCCTTTCCTCGGGCGCAAGGGCATTCAGCTGCCTGACGATGCGCGCATCGAGTGCGTGGCTTGCAGAGGCGGAAAACAGGACAATGGCCACCACCGAAAGCGATCTATTCATATCATTTCACCCGAACTGACTCGTAACGGCGCGGAAGCTAGGAGATGCAGCCGCGATTGACCACCTACCTATGGGCGCAATACGGTGATGTGAACAGGCGGGTGTCAAGCGGGATGGGCGATGACGGAAGGAATGCTTTCAGATGCCAAGAAAGAACAGATCAAGCTTCGTGCGACGTTTCTCAACAATATCGGTATCGGAATTATGCTGATCGGCGTCTTCACTCCCATCGTGCGCGTGATGAATGATCCCACAGCAGCAGCCGGCGGCCTTCTTCCGTTGGTCGGCAGCGTCGTGATTTGCTTTCCTTTTGGCATAGCATTACATTTCAGTGCAGGACTGATCCTGAAAGGTCTGAACAAATGACATACGAACAGATCATCGTATTCCTGACGATTGGCGTTGGATTGTCATTGGTCGTTGCATTCGTGTGGTGGCAGAACGAGCGCGACCTCGCGCCAATCCGCAAGGCGCGGGAAGAGGCAAAGAAGAAGTAACTCGCTCGCTTCGCGGCTTGCCTCTGCCGGCCGCGCAACCTATCTCTGGCACTCCTTCCTTCCAGACCGGAGTGCTTCCTTGGCCCCCTCCTCCAAAACGCCTTTCGCCAATCTTCCTACAGCGCCTGTAGCGCCCAAAAAACCGGTAAGCGACACCCGCCACGGCATTACGCGCAGCGACGATTACGCCTGGCTTAGGGCCGACAACTGGCAGGCGATGTTCAAGGATCCTTCCATACTGGACGCGGAAATCCGCAAGCATCTGGAAGCTGAAAACGCCTATATGGAAGCCGCACTCGGCGACACGGCAGAGCTGCAGAAGGCGCTGTTTGCCGAGATGCGCGGCCGTATCAAGGAAGACGATTCGTCGGTTCCGGTGAAGGACGGCCCGTTCGCCTACGGATCGCTGTTCGTCACCGGCGGCGAGCAGCCGCATTATTTCCGCACGCCACGCGACGGCGGCGACAGACAGGTTCTCCTGAACGGCGACAAGGAAGCGACGGGCAAGGATTATTTCCGTCTCGCCGGCATCGACCACACGACCGACCATTCGCGCGGCATCTGGGGTTATGACGACAAGGGTTCGGAATATTTCACCCTGCGCATCCGCGATCTGTCATCCGGCGAAGACCTCGACGACGTGATCGAGAACACCGCCGGCGGCGGCGTCTGGGCGCCGGACGGCAAGAGCTTCTTCTACACGTTGCAGGATGAGAACCACCGCCCGTCCAAGGTCTTCCATCACATCGTCGGCCAGAAACAGTCGGAAGACCGGCTCGTCTACGAGGAAGCCGATCCCGGCTTCTTCATGGGCGTCGGCGGCTCGCTGCTCGACGACTTCATCTATATCGACATCCATGACCACGAGACGTCCGAATACCGCCT
>JBQGDG010000392.1:0-18509 GCA_052038935.1 Neorhizobium sp.
GGGAGCTGGCGGACGATCTCGTGCAGGCGGCCTGCGAACGGGCGATCGTCGCGGCGGACAGTTTTGCGCCCGACACCCGGTTCGATGCGTGGATGTTCCGCATCCTGCGCAATCTCTGGATCGATCATCTGCGTCGCGCCAGGACTGCCGGTCCACAGACGGATCTCGACGAGGCCTACGACGTCTCGGTGCCTTCCGGCGAGGCGGCCTCGCATGCGCGCATGGAACTGCTGGCGGTGACCGAGGCGCTGCAGAGGCTGCCGCCGGAGCAGCGGGAGGTGCTGGTGCTCGTCTGTGTCGAGGACCTGAGCTACCGGGATGCGGCCGAGGTGCTGTCGATCCCGATCGGGACCGTCATGAGCCGTCTGGCGCGGGCGCGCAAAAATCTTGCCGAACTGACGGGAATAGGGGGCGGGGAGAAACGTTCGTCCGGCATGAAAGGCGGCGTTGCATGAACGAGCACTATTTCGACGACGAAACCCTGATGGCCTTTGCCGACGGCGAACTGGACGCGGCGACCAGCCAGCGGATCGAGCAGGCGCTCGAAACGGACGAGGCGCTGGCGGAACGGCTTGCCGTCTTCCTCGACAGCCGTATCGCTCTCGCCGCGGAACTGAAACCGCTGATCGACGAGGCGGTACCGGAGGCACTGGCAGCATCGGTCCGCCGCATGACAGGTGATTCGCAGCGGCATCCCGATGGGGATCCCGTCGTTTCGTCCCTGCCGGAAGGCGTCGTCCGATTCCATCCGAAGCAGGCGCCGGCGGCGAGGCCTGTGGCCCGCCCCTGGCTGATGCCGGTTGCGGCTTCCATCCTTGCAATTTCGGCCGGTCTCGGCGGTTTCCTCGCCGGGCGAGAATATCCGGCACGGGCGCCGTCGCTCGACGCGGCAATCGCCGCCGTGCTCGATCGCGAACCGTCCGGCAGCGATGTCGCGCTCGAAGCGGGTGGCGGCAGGCTGCATATCGTTTCGAGTTTTCTCGACGGCCGCGGCGAATTCTGCCGCGAATACGAGTTACGGCAGCCGCAACAGACGGTTGCCACCATCGCCTGCCGGCAGGACGGCGCGTGGACACAGCGGCTCGCGCTTTCCTCGCCGCGCATCGACGGTTATGCGCCGGCTTCCGCGCAGGAAACGATCGATTCCTATCTGGCGACGATCGAGGCCGCAGCGCCCTTGACCGTCGAGGAGGAGAAAGAGGCGCTTGCCGGGACCGGCGGATGATTTTTTCGCCGGGGCGGGAATAACCGGCGTCCTTCCCCGTTCTTCCCGCCATGTTTCGCGAGGAGAACACGATGGCACTGTCCCTGTTGAGCAAGCCGCAGCCCCGGCTGACCTTTCTCTGCCGCAAGGAGGACGAGGGTATCATTCCGGCGCCGGTGCGGGCCAAGACCGCCCTGCCGGACTGGTTCCGCAAGCTGCCGCCCGTGACGAGCGACCGGGTATCGCCGACCGACGGCGGCCTGACGGTCAAGCGGTGCATGCCGTTTCTCGACGCGATGGCGACCGGCTGGGTCATAGGACTGGCCGCCACGGTCAGGATGGAGATCCGCGACGGTGGCCGGACGGTCGATTGCGGCTGGGATTTCGACCGGACTATGGTGAGCAACCACGCCAACCATCAGGTGGCCGGCAATCCGCGCGACCCGATGCCGCCCTGCAAGTTCCACAACTACTGGACGATCGTCACGCCACCCGGCTGGAGCTGCCTGTTCGTGCCGCCTTTGAACCGGCCGAACGGCGTCTTCGATGTCGTGTCGGGCGTCGTCGATACCGACACCTACAAATCCGAGATCCATTTCCCCTTCTTCGCCACCGGCGAGGACGGGCTGCATGTGCTGGAACGCGGCACGCCGATCGTGCAGGTCATTCCCTTCCGCAGGGAAACGACCGATCTCGCCGCGGACATCCGTTTCGAAAGCGCCGAAGAGGCGGCGACGCGCAAGACGATCCTGCGCAAGACCCAGGCTTCCGACGGATGGTACCGGAAATTCGCACGCGCCCAGCGTTGAGCGCGCAGGGTCCGGTTGCGGCCGCCCCTCGCTGAGGGGGCGACCGCGATTCCAGTGATTTTTCTTGTAAAATATTGAAATTATTTCAGAATAATTGGAATAGACAAGAACTGGAAACGTTTCTCCCATGCAGCCGAAGAGGCTGAAACAACCAGGAGAAACACCATGAAGAAAATCATCGCCGTTCTCAGCACGTTTCTGGCCATGGGCGTATCGGCGCCGGCACCTGCCGTTGCCGACGATCCGCTGACGAGCTTCCTCAACAAGTCCTTCAAGACCGGCAAGGCGAGTTACGGCCAGTCCCGCCGCGGTCGCGACGACGACGGCAAGAGCCGGGCCAATTCGAGCCGCAACAGTTCGTCGAACTCGTCGAGCAATTCGAGTTCCAACAGCAACTCCAACTCGTCGAGCAACTCCAACTCGAACAGCAGCTCGAATTCCTCCAACAATTCGAGCTCGAACAGCAATTCGAACTCCTCGAGTAACTCGAACTCGAATTCCTCGAGCAACTCGAACTCGAACTCGTCATCGAATTCGTCATCGAATTCGTCCAGCAATTCCAGCTCGAACTCGTCGAACGACGACTGAACGTCCATCGGGCGCATTCCGGAAGGTTCGGCCAGGCTCCTCCTGGCCGGACCTTCGCTTGACCGCGTTCGACGGGCGGTCCCGCACATGAAACGAAGGTATCGGCGGTACGGCGGCCGGGTTTGTTCCCGTCTTGGAACCGAATTGTTCTCCACCGCGTTGCTGCGCCGTACCTAAATATTAGTATAAACTAATACAAAAGGCGAAGGCGTCGCAGCAGTTTCGGCATAGCCGGCTAAGCCGACTCACGTATTGTAGCAATTGCGAATTCAACCGGCGGTGCCGGATATTGCGTCGGTATCGCCGGGGATGGCATCCATCAACGGAGAACAGGCTGATGCTTGGAAACAGTCGAGTCATTCTGAAAGGTGCAGTGATCGCATTCGTATCCGGCTGGGCGGCGGTATCCGCCAGCGCTCACGAGGCGCACAGCCCCACCGGCGTGACATGGAAATATGACGGCTATTGCTGCAACGGCGACGCCCATAACGGCGATTGCCAGATGATCTCGACGCGCAATGTGCGGATCACCCGCGGCGGTTACGAGATCGTGCTCGGCCCCGGCGATCACAGGATGATCACGCGACCCCACCACTTCACCATGCCGCAGAGCGAAGCGCGCCGCTCGAAGGACGAGGAATATCATATCTGCCTCTATCCGACCGAGGATACGCTGCGCTGTTTCTATGCGCCCGACATGGGCTACTGAACCGCATCCGGCAGGGTTGCGACGATCCAGGTGCGAAAAGCCCTGATCTTGGCGATGTTGCGCCGGTTTTCGGGATAGACGAGCCAGTAGTCGCGCCCGTCGTTGCAGGTAAGTTCGAAGGGCTGGTAGAGCCGTCCGGCGGCGATGTCGTCGGGAAAATGGCCCGGATTGAGGATCGCCACGCCCTGTCCCGCCATGGCGATCTGCGCATCCATGGCCTGGGTGCCGAATTCGTTGCGCGGATAACGCTCCAGTTGCGGATCGTCGATGCCTGCGGCGGAGAACCATTGCCGCCACCATTTGTCGCCGGCGCTGATGATCGGCAGTTTCAAGAGATCTGCCGGCCGGGTGAGCCCGCCGATCGTCTTGGCGAGTTTCGGGCTCAGCATCGGGCTGAAGTCCATGCGCATGATCCGGTGGGCGGCAAGGCCCGGCCAGTCGCCCTTGCCCCAGCGAATGGCGACATCCGCCTGCTCGCGGGCGAAATCGATGACGTTGGAGGATGTCTCCAGCCGGACGGCGATCCGCGGATGCCTGAGCTGGAAATCGCCGATATGACGTGACAGCCATTGCTGCGCGAAGGTCGCCGTCGAATGGATCGTCAGCATCTCGCTCGCTTCGGCGCCGATAGAGGCGACCGCGTCTTCCACAAGGCCGAAGGCCTCGGTGATCTTCGGCGCCAGCTTCTCGCCCGCTTCGGTAAGCGCCACCTGCCGCGGCCGGCGCAGGAAGAGCGGCTCTCCGAGCGTCTCCTCCAGAAGCCTGATCTGATAGCTGACGGCCGTCTGCGTCAGGCCGAGCTCTTCGCCGGCCCGGGTGAAACTCATGTGACGGGCGGCGGCCTCGAATACCCTCAGCGCATTCAGCGGGAATTGTCTGGACATCTTCATGGATGAGTTCTCTTGATGCAAGCAGACGGATGTTTCGTTGGAAATCAAGCATAATCGAGCGCATCCTGATTTCATAGGCATCAAGCCAGTGATGGTGAAAAGAGGAGATGCGACCATGATCGATGGTTTTCGCAACGGCTTTCTGCGCCTGAAGAACGGAACAGGTCATCTTGCCGCGACGCTTATCGGGTCCGGCCACGTGGCCACCCGCACGGATGAAGAAGCGCTTGCCGAACACGACCTGCGCGACCTCGGCTTGCTCGACGGGCGTGTGTCGCCGAGCACGGTCCGGCGTGACGTGCGGCCCGACGCCTGGGATATTCTCGAGCGTTCGCCGCGCTGGTTATGACGCACGGCCGAGCGACGGCCGGGCCGCCTCTTCGGCCTCGGCGCGGTCGGGTGCGATCGCTTCCTCGATCCATGTCCTGAAGGCGCGGATCTTCGGCGCATGCCGGCGTGCCGCTGGATAGGAGAGACGGATCGGATCCTTGGCGTCGAGGCAGAGCCGGAAAGGCTGGACCAGACGTCCGGACGCGAGCTCGTCACGGAAGAAGAAGGGGCTGATGATCGCCACGCCCTGGTCGGCCAATGCGGCGCTCACCTCCAGGTCCTGGGATTCGAAGATGTTGTCGCGGTCCGGCGGCAGGTCCGGGTCGCTCAGCCCGGCCGCTTCGAACCAGAGGCGCCACCACCGGTCCCGCGGACTGATGATGGGCAGCCTGAGAATGTCGGCCGGCGTTCTTATGCCGCCGATGCTTTCGGCCAGCCGCGGCGAAAGGACCGGCGTATAGGCCGGCCGGAGCAGGTCGATATATTCCACGTCGGCAACATTGGTGTCGCTCCAGTCGATCGCCACGTCAGCCGTCGTGCTGCGGAAATCGGTGGTCTTGCCCACCCGCAGGAGGCGGACGGAAATGTTGGGATGCGCCGCCTGGAAACTGCGCAGGCGACGGGCCAGCCATTGGGACGCGAAGGTCGGCATGGCGTGGACCTCGAGCGTCTCGCCGACGGTTTGCTGGGCGTTGGCCATCGCTTCGGAAAGCAGCGAAAACGCTTCCGCCACCTTCGGCAAAAGGCCGGTTCCAGCCTCCGTCAGTTCCAGTGCCCGCGGCCTGCGCAGGAAGACCGGAGCGCCGAGATGGTCTTCCAGAAGCTTGATCTGGTAGCTGACCGCCGTCTGGGTCATGCCGAGCTCCTCGGCGGCGCGGGTGAAATTGCGCAACCGGGCGGTGGCCTCGAAGACCCGCAACGCATTGAGCGGAAAACGGCGCGACAGTTTCATCATAAGCTCTCTTTATCGCAGGCCATGGTAATCGAATTGGATTCGGCCGGCAATCGGGAGCATGGTCGGGGTCATTCAGAGATCGAACGTCAACCGATGTGGAGCAAAACCATGCTGTCCGCAAACGCCCCTTCCATGCCGTCCTGCCGGAAGCGTGTATCGATGCCCCGCGCGCTCGGCCAGCTCTTTGCCCGGCTCTCCGGGCTGTTCGCCGGGCTCTTCCGCCCCGGCCGCCCGCATATCCCGCTTCTGCCTGACGAATTGCGGGCCGATCTCGGTCTCCCCGAGGCGGATCCGGGGGATCGTCTCGGCGCCTTCTGGCGGCAGAAGCTTTCGTCAGACGGGCGAGACCTGCCGCTCTGACGGCGCCTTGCGATTTTCGTCCAGCAGGCGATGCAGCAGCTCGCTTGCGACGAGTGCCGCAATGACTTCCGGCCGCTTGTCCCTCAATGCCGAGCCACCCACGGGCAGGATCAGCCGCGCCATCATGGCTGAGTGCGCGTCTTGCGATCCGGCCTGCCGTTCCAGCCAATGGGAAAAGGTCGCGCGTTTCGTCGCCGAGCCGATCATGCCGACATAGGGCAGGTCGGAGCGGGCGAGGGCGCGTTCGGCGATCAGGAAATCGAGCGCATGGTCGTGCGTGAGGATCACCGCCGCGCCGCCGGGGGCGATTTCGTCGACGCAGGCTTCCGGCATCGGTACCAGCCGTTTCGAGAGGTTTCGGGGCAGATCCGCCAGCGCCTCGCGCCTCGTCTCGATGACGGTGACGGCGAAGGGAAGCGGTGCCAGTGCCCTTGCGAGCGCCAGTCCGACATGGCCGGACCCGAAGAGGAAGACGGCGGGGCGGGTGTCCTCGTCGCGCTGCAGGCGCTGTCTCAACGTCTGTGCCAGCGACGGCGTCACGACCGAAAACGTCAGCCGCGTGCGTCCGCCGCAACACTGGCCGATCTGCGGGCCGAGGGGGATATCCATCATCGCCTCGCCGCCGCCCGAAAGCAGGGAGCGGGCATTGTCGATCGCCATATATTCGAACTGCCCGCCGCCGATCGTGCCCCAGATCGAAGCTTCGCCCACGAGCATGAAGGTTCCGGCCTCGCGCGGCGTCGAGCCCTTCGCCTCGGTGATCTCGACGAGGACGCAACGGGTTTCGGCAATGAAGGCGCTAAGGGCGAGGTCGGGCATGGCGGTTCACCATACCATGACGCAAGCCGGTCCGCATCGCCCTCGCTTCGTCGCCGAAGGAAAGGCCGAACGCCGCCGCCGACCCGTCGCGAACCCACCTTCCAGTTAAAAAATTGTCAGCAATTTCGAGCTAGATTTTGCCTATCGTCAGATCGGCCGCGATATTTCCTTCGCGGCTTTCCCTATTCGTTCGGCCCCGAGGGTTGTGATGGACAGCATGACCAGGAGCGATCCGCTCGCCGCGCTCATTCCGGCCTCCCAGGACATATACCGGAAGATCGTATTCGAAATCGCCGACGGCATAATCGGTATCGACGAAGGCGGCATCATCCGGCTCTGCAATCCGGCGGCCGAAAACATCTTCGGCTGGCCGGCGGGAGAACTCGTGGACAAGCCGCTGGAACTGCTGCTGCCCGCGCGGGTACAGGCATCGCACCAGCAGCTCGTCAATGGTTTCCGGTCCGGCGGTTCGGAGGCGCGTCACATGGGGCAGAGAAATGCGGGTATCGTCGGCCGCCGTGCAGATGGCGCCGAGATCGACCTCGGCATCACCATCCTGAGGACGTCCGCGGCCGGCGAACCGATGATGATCGCCGTGATCCGGGATATCTCGCACCATGTCCGTTATCAGAACGATCTCAAGCGGCTGGCGGAGACCGACAGCCTGAGCGGCCTGCTCAACCGCCGTGCTTTCCGCAGCCGCGCGCTCGACAGCCTCGCCCGGCAGAAGGGCGACTGCCCGGCACTGGCGCTTTTCGATCTCGACGATTTCAAGGGCGTGAACGACCGCTATGGTCACGATGCCGGCGACGAGGTCATCCGCCGGTTTTCCGACATCATGCGCGACGTCGCCGGGGCGAGCGGAGGAGCGGCGGCGGGGCGCTGGGGCGGCGAGGAGTTCATCCTGTTCATGCCGCCAGCAGCGGAGGCCGCGGATGCCAAGGTGGAGAGGATTCGCGCAGCCTTCTCCGCGACCGTCTTCCACTTTCCGGGACACGCGCCGGTCAGCCTCACGGTCAGCGCGGGCCTTGCCGCAGGCGCCGGCTCGCAGGGCGATCTCGACGGGATGATCGCCGCCGCCGACAAGGCCCTCTACGAGGCCAAGCGTGGCGGCCGCAACCGGCTCGTCAGGACGGGGGCGTCTCGGCAGGCGCTGGCGTCCTGAGCGGATACGGCGCTCAATAGTTGAGCTTCGGATACCAGTCCGTGCCTCGTCCTGCCGGCGTCAGGTCGAGGATCGACCAGAGCGAGGCGATATCGGGCGCGATGCGCGGGTCCTGTCCCGGGTCGGCCGCCTCGAATGGCATTTCCGCCGCCCAGAACAGCCGCACCCTGTCGCCGTCGCGGCGAAAGACGATAAGGGCGGGGTTCTCGCTGCCGTCGTCGTTGAGCAGGCCGAGGTCAAGGGCATAACCGTCGTCGACGGTCTGGAGAAAATCCAGATCGGTCCAGCCGCGTTCGGCGGCGAAGGCCTTCTGCCGCTCGACCGGGCTGCGGCCGATGATCCTGAGGGCCACCCGCTGGCCGATATCCGCGGCATTGCCGTTCACGGAGCCCAGCCAGTTGGTGCACATGGGGCAGGGGCGTTCGCGCTCCGGTCCGAACATCCAGAAATAGGTGACGAGCGTATCATGGGCGCCGAAGAGGTCGATCAGCGACAGGTCGCGGCCGGTACCGTCCTTGAACCGGTAATCCTTTTCGATCACCGGGCCGGGCGGCAGCGCCATGCGCTGCTCTGTGAGCTTCGTCATCTGCCGGCGGAACCCGATTTCCTCGGCCAGCAACTGTTCGCGGGCGCGGCTGTATTCGGGGCTCTCGCCGGGGAACGGCATCCTCCGCATCCGGGCGAGTTCGGCTGCGGGCGTGAGGCTGGCGAAATCCATGGTCTCCTCCCTTCGGTTTCCGACTTTTCAAGTCGAATCGACAACGCCGAATGCCCCGGAGAGGTTCACTCCGTCGCGGCAAAGGCCGGCGAGAAGGTGACGACGCCATGCGGGGGCGGGCCGGAAAAGACGATGCGCTGCACATAGATTTCCGGCACGCCCTCATAGGACAGCCGCCCATCATTCTCGAAGCCCGATCCGGCATAGACCGCGGGATCTCCGATCAGCGCGCAGCCCATGGCGCCTTCGGCCTTCAGCCGATGAAGCCCTTCGCGGATCATCGCACGGCCAATCCCCTGCTTCTGACGGTCGGCGCGCACGGAAATCGGGCCGAGCCCGAACCAGTCGCTGTGATGACCGTCGATTGCGACCGGCGAGAAGGCGACATGGCCGACGATCTCGCCATCCTGTTCGGCTACCAGCGACAGGGTGAGGTCGCCATCGGCCCTGAGCGCCCTGATGATCGCACCCTCGTTGCCCTGGCTATAGGGCGTCGGCGCAAACGCCGCTTGGGTCAGGTCATGAATGACGCCCTCGTCACCGGGACGTTCCGGACGGATGGTGATGGTCATGGTCTCCTCCCATACGCTTTAAAGGCCGCTCCATTCTACTCCGCTTTGACCCGCACTCTAACTGAAATTGGTGGGATAAATTCACGATCGGCACGGAGGTTGAAGGAGCAGCCCTGCGCACTACGGCCACCTAAAAGCAAGAGGCTGGACGACGATCTGGGCTGTCGTGGCGGCCCGTAAAAATCCAGGCCTTTCTATAGAGGGACATAACGCTTCCGCGGATTGAGCCTCGTCACCTAGAGCGGAAAGCAGATATATGGCAAGGGCTTCCCGCTCCAGCTCGGAGACGACGGGTGGACTACTGCGGACCAGGACCGCCCGCCATCACATCGCCTTCAGCCGCTCGACCGCCATCAGAACGCGTTCCGGTGTAGCAGGTGCGTCCAGCCTTGGGCAGACCGTGTAGTCCGCGACGCTCGCCACCGCCATGGAAATCGCCTCGAGCACGGATATCGCCAGCATGAAGGGCGGTTCGCCGACCGCCTTGGAGCGGCCGATGGTCGGTTCGGCATTTTCCGACCATTCCGCCAGCCTGACGTTGAAGATCTTCGGCCGGTCGGAGGCGAGCGGTATCTTGTAGGTCGAGGGCGCGTGAGTGCGCAGACGGCCCTTGGCGTCCCACCACAATTCCTCGGTGGTCAGCCAGCCCATGCCCTGGACGAAGGCGCCCTCGATCTGGCCGATATCGATCGCCGGGTTGAGCGACCGGCCGACGTCGTGGAGGATGTCGGTGCGATCGACCATGTATTCGCCGGTCAGGGTATCGATCGACACTTCCGAGACGGCTGCGCCATAGGCGAAGTAGTAGAAAGGGCTGCCGCGACCCTCCTTGCGGTTCCAGTGGATCTTCGGCGTCTTGTAGAAACCGGCGGCGGAAAGCTGCACCCGGTCGTAATAGGCGGCCCGCACGAAAGTCTCGAAGGGCACGATCTCGCCGCCGATCCTCAGCCGGTTGGGCAGGAATTCGATATCGTCGCGCTCCACCTTCCACTGCCGCATGGCAAAATCGATCAGCCGCTCCCTGATCTGCCGCGCGGCGTCGTAAGCGGCCATGCCGTTGAGATCCGAGCCGGAGGAGGCGGCCGTCGCCGAGGTGTTCGGTACCTTGCCGGTGGTGGTCGCGGTGATCTTCACCCGGTCGATATCCACCTGGAACGTGTCGGCCACGACCTGGGCGACCTTGGTGTAGAGGCCCTGACCCATTTCGGTTCCGCCATGGTTCAGGTGGATCGAACCGTCCTGATAGATATGGACGAGGGCGCCGGCCTGATTGTAGGCGGTCATGGTGAAGGAGATGCCGAACTTGACCGGCGTCAGCGCAATGCCCTTGCGGATGACCGGGCTCGTCTCGTTGAACTCGATGATCGCCTGTCGCCGCGCCTGATAGTCGGCCGAGGTCTCCAGTTCCTCGACGATGCGGGCGACGACGCAGTCCTCGACCTCCTGATGGTAGGGGGTGGTGGTGCGGTCCGAACCCGGCGCGCCGTAGAAGTTCAGCTTGCGGATCTCCAGCGGATCCTTGCCGAGCGCATAGGCGATCTCCTCGATCATCCGCTCGGCCCCCAGCATGCCCTGCGGGCCGCCGAAGCCGCGGAAGGCGGTGTTGGAGACAGTATGGGTCTTCAGCGGCTGCGAGATGAGATGCACATGCGGATAGAAATAGCTCGAATCGGCATGGAACAGCGCCCGGTCGGTGACCGGGCCCGAAAGATCGGCGGAAAAGCCGCAACGGGCGGCATAGGTCGCGTCCACCGCATGGATGCGGCCGTCCTCGTCGAAGGCGACGTCGTAATCGACGCGGAAATCGTGACGCTTGCCGGTCATCACCATGTCTTCGTCGCGATCGGGGCGGAACTTGACCGCCCGTTTCAACCGCTTGGCCGCGACCGCCGCAAGCGCGGCGAAATGGTTGCCCTGGGTTTCCTTGCCGCCGAAGCCGCCGCCCATGCGCCGTGTCTTTACCTCGACGCAATGGTTGGCGATGCCGAGCACATGCGAGACCATGTGCTGCACCTCGCTCGGATGCTGGGTGGAGGACCAGACGAGGATGTCGTCGTCCTCGCCGGGAATGGCGAGCGCGATATGGCTTTCGAGATAGAAATGCTCCTGGCCGCCGATCGCCATCGAGGCCTGTATCCGCAGAGGCGGCTTGCCGATCTCCGTTTCCGGTTCGCCGCGTCTCAGCACCATCGGCTCGACGACGAGGGGCGCGCCATTGCCGCGTGCGCCATCGATATCGGACCAGTGGGGGAGGTCGCGATATTCGATCTTCGCCAGCCGCGCCGCCCGGCGGGCCTGGTCACGGGTCTCGGCGAAGACGGCGAAGATCGGCTGGCCGTGGAACTGGACGAGATCGGTTGCAAGCAGCGGTTCGTCGTGCCGGCCGGTGGAGGCGACGTCGTTCTGGCCCGGAATGTCTTCGGCCGTCATCACCCAGACGACGCCGGGTGCGGATCTCACCGCATCGAGATCCATCGAGACGATTTCGGCATGGGCGCGGTCGGCAAGGCCGAGGCCGCCATGCAGCAGGCCTGCGGGTTCGGGAATATCGTCGATATATTCGGCGGTTCCGGTGACGTGCTTATGTGCCGAATCATGTTTCAGCGACACATGCATCGGGCCGTCGATGACCGGTTTCGTGTCGAAGGAAGTCTTGTCCATCACAGCCGGCCTCCGAGGTTTGCGGAGAAGGGACCGCCACGATCCATCCCCACGAGAGAGTGGGGCTCCAGCGCCGTGATCGCCCGCTTCCGTCGAGGAGATGCAGTACCAAAACCTCTTCCGTTCGCCGGAGCCAAGGCGCCGCGGCAGGTCTCCTCCTCTCCTGCGGGGGAGATGGGCGGCAGGCCAGAGGACTTTTTCGTTCTATCGTTCAACATCACGCCTCCTCCAGCTCGAAACGCCGCAACTCCGTCGGCAGGCCGGCGGTTTCCAGGAAGAAGCGCGTCAGCAGGTTCTTTGCCGTCAGGCTTCGGTACTGCGCCGTCGCGCGCCAGTCGGTCAACGGCTTGAAATCCTCGTCGAACCCGTCGCGCACCGCAGCGATGACGCCCCAGCTCCACGGCTGTCCGGTCAGCATGTCCTCCATGTGCCGGGCCCGCTTCGGCGTCGCCGCCATGCCGCCGAAGGCGATGCGGATCGTCTCGACCCGACCCTCGGCGTCGAGCGACAGGTTGAAGGCGCCGCAAAGGGCGGAGATGTCCTCGTCGCGGCGCTTGGAGATCTTGTAGACGGCGAAATGACTTCCAGCCGGCAGGTGGGGCACGAAGATGGATTCGACGAATTCGCCGGCCATGCGATCCTGCTTGCCGTAGTCGAGGAAGTAGTTTTCGAGCGGCATCGTGCGGCGTCCAGAATGGGAGCGCAGGGTGAGCTCGGCGCCGAGCGCGATCAGAGGCGGCGGCGTGTCGCCGATCGGGGAGCCGTTGGCGATATTGCCGCCGATCGTACCCATGTTGCGGACCTGTTGGCCGCCGATCCGGTCGATCAGCGTGCCGAAGGCGGGCGTCACGGCTTCGAGGAAGCCCTGCGCGTCGGCATAGCTGACGCCGGCGCCGATGGTAATGCCGGCGCCATCCACCGTGACGGCCTGCAATTCGGTCAGATGATTGATGAAAATGACCGGATCGAGCCGCCGCATCTGCTTCGTGACCCACAGACCGACATCGGTGGCGCCGGCAACGATCGTGGCTCCGGGGAGGTCGGCCACCAGTTCGGCGAGGGCCGAGACGGAGGCGGGGATGATCGAGCGGGCGGTGCCGCCGTCACCGGTCTTTTCCACCACGATCGTCTCGGTCTGCGAGCGGATCGACCAGAGCCCGGCCATGATCTCGGCGCGGTCGCGTTCGAGCGGGTCGAAAAGCGCGCTCGGCCGGCTCTCGGCAACCTTCTCCGCAGCCTTGACGATCGGCTCGTAGCCCGTGCAGCGACAGAGGTTTCCCTGCAGCGCGCCCTCGATCTCGGCGCGTGTCGGCTTCTCGTTGGAGAGCCAGAGGCCGTAGAGCGACATGACGAAGCCGGGCGTGCAGAAGCCGCATTGCGAACCGTGACAGTCGACCATCGCCTGCTGTACCGGGTGCAGCCGGCCGTCGCTTCCCGCCAGGTGCTCGATGGTGACGACGTGGGTTCCGTGCATGGACCCGAGCAGCCGGATGCAGGCATTGACGCCCTCGTAGCGCAGCCCGTGTTCGGTCAGCCGCCCGACAAGCACCGTACAGGCACCGCAATCGCCTTCGGCACAGCCCTCCTTCGTCCCCGTCAGCCGCCTCTTCAGGCGCAGATAGTCGAGAAGCGTGTCCGTCGGCAAAAAGTCTCCAAGGACCACGTCTTCCCCGTTGAGGATGAAGCGGATGGCTGAACTCATCTGTCTCCTTCGTCCGCCGTTGCCGGCTGAAAATGATCGCACTCGGAAATTCGGCCGTGCGCGATCTCGTATCCTACCCTCATTTCCGGACTTGTCACAGGGATAGAGTAATGCCGCATCGGCAGCGTGGAAGTGTTTTTTACGCCAGGGGAATCGCTCGGCCGGATCCCTGCAGGCGCGGTACCGGGTGGAGGAAGCCTACTGCGCCGTCCAGCCGCCGTCGATCGAGATATGCGTGCCGGTGATGCTGCGCGCCGCGTCGCTGGCGAGGTAGAGCGCCGCGGCCGCCACGTCCTCGATCGCAACGAATTCCTTGGTGGCCTGCAGTCTGAGAAGAACCTCGTCCTTCACCTCGGCCTCGCTGATGCCCTTCTCGCGGGCCTGATCGGGAATCTGCTTCTCGACGAGGGGGGTGAGGACGAAGCCGGGGCAGATGGCATTGACGGTGACGCCGTCCCGGGCGAGTTCCAGCGCCGCCGTCTTGGTCAGCCCCATGATGCCGTGTTTCGCGGCGACGTAGGCGGATTTGAAAGGGGAGGCGACGAGGCCGTGGGCGGAGGCGACATTGATGATGCGCCCCTTTCCCGCCTGCTTCATCAGCGGAATGGCGTGGCGCATCGTGTGGAAGGCGGAGGACAGGAGGATGGCGATCAGCTGGTCCCATTTTTCGGGCGGGAAATCCTCGATGCGGGCGACGTGCTGGATGCCGGCATTGTTGACGAGAATGTCGACCGTCCCGAAACGGTCGCGCGCGGTTGCGATCAGGTCCTCGATCTCGGCGGGCTTCGTCATGTCGGCCGGATGATGGAGGACCGTGCCGTTGCTCGCGTCGGCGAGCGTCCTGCAGATCGTCTCGATTTCGTCCCGGTCGCCGAAGCCGTTGATGATCACGTTGTCGCCCCGGGCGGCGAAGGCCCTGGCGATGCCGAGTCCGATGCCGCTGGTGGACCCGGTGACGACCACAGACCTTGTCATGCACTTCCTCCCTTGGACGCGATGTCTTCCGCATCGCGCCTCGACGAAAGGTTAGCCGCAAATCACCGGCCATGGCAATCCGCCACGGACCGGCATCCGGGCTAGTGCCCGTTCAGGGAGGCGGCGACGGATACCGGTCCTGACACCGCCGGGCCATCGGTAGACAATGGGTGGCGCTCGGCGCGGCGCAGGCGGTTTCTCCCGGCCTTCTTCGCCGCATACAGGGCTTCGTCGGCGCAGAGCAGCAGGTCCTGCAGATGGTCGTCGGGCTTGGCCGCGCAGAGACCGAAGCTCGCCGTGACGCGCCCGCGGCGCAGCGGCGATATGGCTGTCGCCGCCAGCATACCGCGCAGCCTTTCGCCGATCGCCTCGGCTTCGTCGATCGTCGTGCGCGGCAGGACGACGCAGAATTCCTCGCCGCCGATACGGGCGGCCAGATCGTAGGGGCGCAGGCATGTCCTCACCACTTCGCCGGCGGCGACGAGGACACGGTCGCCCGTCTCGTGGCCGTGGGTGTCGTTGATGCCCTTGAACCGGTCGAGATCGAAGACGATGACGGAAAGCGGTTCGGCCTGGCGAGAGGCGCGCGACAGTTCCTCGGCGGCACGCTCGTTGAGCCAGCGGCGATTGCCGAGCCCGGTCAGCGGGTCGGTCATCGCCTGCTGGCGCAGTTTCGCCATCAGGTTCTCCGTCTCCGCGACCATGGCCGTGACCGTCGTGGCGAGCAGGCCGATCTCGTCCCGGCGGTCGACGGTCATGCGCACCGGCGTGCCGTCGGCGCGGTAGGCCTTGATCGCATGCGCAAGGTGGCGCAACGGCCGGATCATCCACCACAGGGTCAAGAGGCAGATGGCCGTGCCCACCAGGGTGGCGGCAAGCAGGAGGAGCAGCACGGGTTCGGGCCGGGTCGCATAGCCGGCGGCCAGATACACGATGAAAACGAGAAGCGGCACGTGGACGGACAGGAAGCAGATCGCGAACACCTTGATGGTGAGAGACGCCCTGATGGCGGCGACCAGTCTCGAAGACATCGGAATCATTCCGAATTTCCTCCTAGGAGCGTTATTGCAGTGCGACAAGCTAGGAAGCGCATCCGAAGAATGGCTTAATCGGATCGTTAAAATCCGACCATTCACAGGGGCCTCGGCCGACCGTGGCGACACCCATGACGCGAAGCCTTCGCCGCCGGCCCTGCGCCGTTGACAGGCCGGGCCGCGACTGTTCAAACCGTAGCAATGGTCTCGCGACGCAGGGGAGGATTGCATGGCGGGTTACATTCTGGCGATCGATCAGGGTACGACTTCGACGCGAGCGATCGTTTTCGACGGGCACATGAAGATCGCCGGCGTCGGCCAGGAAGAATTTCGTCAGATATTTCCGAAACCTGGCTGGGTGGAGCATGATCCCGAGGAAATCTGGGAGAGCGTGATCCGGACGATCGGGCGGGCGCTCGCCGAAGCGAAGGTCGAGGCCGGCGCCATTGCCGCGATCGGCATCACCAACCAGCGCGAGACGGTCGTGGTCTGGGACCGGGAGACGGGAAAACCCATTCACAATGCCATCGTCTGGCAGGACCGGCGCACCGCCGGCCAATGCGAAAAGCTGAAGAAGGCGGGGCTGGAAAAGCTCTTCACCCGTCGCACCGGGCTGCTGCTCGATCCGTATTTTTCTGGCACGAAACTCGCCTGGCTTTTGACAAACGTCAAGGGAGCGCGGGCGCAGGCCGCCAAGGGGCGCCTCTGCTTCGGTACGATCGACACCTATCTGATCTGGAAGCTCACGGGTGGCCGGAGCTTCGTCACCGACGCCACCAACGCGTCGCGCACGCTCATCTATGACATCGCCCGCAACCGCTGGGACCCGGAACTGCTCGAGATCCTCGGCATACCGCCGGCCATGCTGCCGGAGGTCAAGGATTGTGCCGATGATTTCGGCATCACCGAAAAGGGCCTGTTCGGGGCGGAGATCCCGATCCTCGGCGTGGCCGGCGACCAGCAGGCGGCGACGATCGGGCAGGCCTGTTTCGAGCCGGGGATGGTCAAGTCGACCTACGGGACCGGCTGCTTTGCCGTGCTCAACACCGGACAGGATCTCGTCCGCTCCAAGAACCGCCTCCTGACGACGATCGCCTATCGTCTGGCCGGCAGGACGACCTATGCGCTGGAGGGATCGATCTTCATCGCCGGCGCCGCGGTCCAGTGGCTGCGCGACGGGCTGGGCCTGATCGAGAACGCGGGGCAGAGCGGCAGCCTGGCGGCGGATGCCGATCCGGAGCAGGAGGTCTATCTCGTGCCGGCCTTTACCGGCCTCGGCGCGCCGCATTGGGATGCCGAAGCGCGCGGAGCGATCTACGGGCTGACGCGCGCCACCGGTCCCGCCGAACTCGCGCGGGCCACGCTGGAGGCGGTCTGCTACCAGACCGGCGATCTCCTCGAGGCGATGACCAGGGACTGGCGCGGACACGAGGGGCGCACGGTGCTGCGCGTCGACGGCGGCATGGTGGCGTCCGACTGGACGATGCAGCGGCTTGCCGACCTCCTCGATGCGCCGGTGGACCGGCCGCATATTCTCGAGACGACGGCGCTCGGGGCTGCCTGGCTCGCGGGCTCGAAGGCCGGGGTCTGGCCGGAGCAGGCGGAATTCGCCCGGTCATGGGCCAGCGAGCGGCGTTTCGAGCCGGCGATGGACGCGAAGCTGCGCAGGGCGAAGATCCGCGGCTGGAAGGATGCTGTGCGCCGCACGCTGATGTGACGGGTCTGGCCCGGCGCCGGTTAACCACGGCGCGAAGTCTTGAACAAAATGTGGCACGCGTCATGTTCGCACCATCTTGGGGGGCTTATTCTGGCTGACGATTTCGAGAGAGGGCCCATGTTTTCAGTTCGGCGGATTACCGCGATCGCGCTTTTTGCGGTCGCCATGCTCATCACCGGCCGCGCGGCTGAGGCGGGTTACGCCCATTACATCTATGACGCCAGAAGCGGCAAGGTGCTCGCCTCGCAGAATGCCGATACGCTCAATCATCCGGCGTCGCTGACCAAGATGATGACCCTCTACATGACTTTCGAGGCCCTGCGCGCCGGGCGGCTGCGCTGGAACGACGAGATCGTCATGACCGCCAACGCGGCATCGAAGATCCCGTTCAAGCTCGGCGTGCCGGCAGGCAGGACGATCACCGTTCGCGAGGCGGTGCTCGGCATGGCGATACGCTCGGCGAACGACGCGGCGGCGGCGATGGGCGATCATCTCGGCGGGTCCGAGGCGCAGTTCGGCGTGATGATGACGCGCAAGGCGCGCCAGCTCGGCATGAGCAACACGGTGTTCCGCAACGCGTCCGGCCTGCCGGACAAGGCGCAGGTGACGACGGCCCGCGACATGGCGGTGCTGGCGCTGGCGCTGATCCGGGACTATCCGAAGGAATATCAGCTGTTCTCGCAGCCGTCCTTCTCCTTCCGCGGCAAGAAGATCCGCGGACACAACAACCTGATGTACCGCTATCCCGGCATGGACGGGATCAAGACGGGTTTCATCAATGCTTCCGGCTACAATATCGCCAGTGCCGTCAGCATCGACGGGCGACGGGTAATCGGCGTCGTGCTCGGCGGCAAGACGGCGCGCCAGCGCGACGAGCGCATGGCGGACCTTCTCGACCAGGCCGTGCCGGGCAGGGCGGTAGCGGGCGGACTTGCCGTCGCATCCGTGCGCGAACAGAAACGTCCGGCCGACGACCTTGCGACGAACATGCCGCTTCCCAAGCCCCGCAAGGAAATCAGCCTCGGCGTGGCGACGGCGCGGGCCTCGACCGTCACGCCCTATGCCGCCGCTTCCCAGGCCGGTGCCGTCGAGGCGCTGTCGATGCAGACGGGCGAATTGTGGCGCATCCAGGTGGCTGCCGCCGGCAGCCGCGCGGAAGCGGCCGCGACGCTCGAAAAGGCATTGCCGCTGCTTGCCGAGTTCGGCCAGATCGCGCCGAGCGTCGAAGGATCGACGACGCAGCGCAAGGAAGTCTTCCGTGCCCGTCTCGTCGGGTTTGCCGATCGCGACAGCGCGACGCG
>JBQGDG010000393.1:0-1732 GCA_052038935.1 Neorhizobium sp.
TCATTACAAGCCGCAGGGACCGTCGGACCGCGTGCCGGAAGACAAGGTTGCGATCGCCGTGGCCCTTGCCGACAAGCTCGACACGCTCGTCGGCTTCTGGGCGATCGACGAAAAGCCGACCGGCTCCAAGGATCCGTTCGCACTTCGTCGTGCCGCATTGGGCATCATCCGCATCCTTCTGGAACGGCGCGTCCGCCTGCCGCTGATGGATCGGATCGTCTCGCACATGCACCGGATCGACGCCGATATCGCCAGCGGTATCGATGCAAACGACCTTTCGCGTCAGATCGATCTTCTCTCCTTCTTCCACGACCGCCTGAAGGTCTATCTGCGCGATGCCGGCGCCCGCCACGATATCATCGATGCCGTGCTGGCTCCCGATGCCGACGATCTGTGGCTCGTCGCCCGGCGGGCCGAGGCACTGACCGCCTTCATCACCTCCGAGGATGGCACGAACCTGCTCGCCGGCACCAAGCGCGCGGTGCAGCTGCTCGCAGCCGAAGAGAAGAAGGGCACGGTCGTTGCCGACGGCGTGGCAGAGGAACTGCTGAAGCTCGCTGCTGAAAAGGATCTGTGGGCCGCGATCGTCTCCGCTTCGAAGGAAGCGTCCGAAGCGATTGCATCGGAAGATTTCCGCTCGGCCATGGGCGCCTTGTCGAAGCTCCGCGCGCCGGTCGATACGTTCTTCAACGACGTTCTGGTCAATGACGAGGACGCCGCGATCCGCGCCAACCGCCTGGCGCTGCTGAAGGCGATCCGCGAAGCGACCGGGACGGTGGCTGATTTCTCCAAGATCGGCGGGTAGGCAGGGTTTCCGGTCTCCAGATCTCGAAAGCCCCGCAGAGCCGGGGCTTTTTTCTGTCCGGGGCTCCGTGCTAGACTGAGGGCCGGTTACGACTGTGGAGTGTTTCGATGAACAAGCCGGTGCAAATCACTGTCAGCGAGCATGCCGCAAGTTTCGTGGCGCGTGAACTGGAAAGCGGACGCTTCGAAACGGCTGATGAGGTCGTCGAGGCGGGCCTTCGGATGCTCGAAGAAGAGCAGATGAAGATCGAGAGACTTCGCGGTTTGCTGATCGAGGGAGAAAACAGCGGTGATACTTTGCCGTTCGATCCCGAGCGGCTGATGTCATCGGTACGAGCATCCTGGCAGAATCGTGGTTGAGGTTCGGCTTCGTCCAAGTGCCGAGAGAGATTTCATCGACATTGGCGAATATACCCGTGAAGAGTGGTCCGACGCTCAGGCGAAGATCTATCTCCAGAAACTGCTCCAGACTATCAGCCAGATTGGTGAGAAACCGCTCGCTGGGCGGCTGCTGACTGGCGTTCGCGCGGGTTATCGGTGCCGCCGCTCGGGTTCGCATCTCATATACTATATTGCGATGCCGGAACTGGTCGAGATTGTCCGCATCCTCCACGAAAAGCTCGACATCCGCCGCCATCTCGACGAACCGAAATGACCGTTTCCAGAATTCTCATCAGCGCCTGCCTCCTCGGCCATGCCGTACGCTATGACGGCAGGGGCAAGCTGCTGGCGCATCCCGCGATTGCCCGCTGGCGTGAGGAGAACAGGCTGGTGACGATCTGCCCTGAGCTTGCCGGCGGCATGAGCGTGCCACGCCCGCCCGCCGAGATCGAAAACGGCATGACCGGTGCAGATGTGCTCGCCGGCCGGGCACGGGTAATTGAAATCACCGGCGGCGATGTGACGGCGGATTTCATCGCCGGAGCCC
>JBQGDG010000394.1:0-1960 GCA_052038935.1 Neorhizobium sp.
GCTGAAGCGGGTGATCCAGAAATTCGTCCAGGATCCGCTGGCCGAGGACATTCTCGGCGGCAAGGTGCCGGACGGGGCGACCGTCAAGGTGACGTCCGGTTCGGACCGGCTGCTGTTCCGGGTGAAGGGCAGCATGAGCGAGGCCGCCTGATTGTCGGTCGATCGGAATGAGAAGAGGTCGCGTCGGGCAACCGGCGCGGCTTTTTCGTGCGGGCGGCTGGGTTCTGCTGCGGGCGGCTGACACTGATCCGAAGCTTGCGAGTGCTGCGGCCCCTCATCCGCCTGCCGGCACCTTCTCCCCGTGAACGGGGAGAAGGAGATATGCCGCGCCGTTTCCGTCCCTCTCAAGGTCGAGCGAGGCAAGTCCCCTCGCCCCGTTTACGGGGAGAGGGTTAGGGTGAGGGGCAGATTGGCAGCTCCCTAGCTCAGCGGTAAGTGGCGGTTCCTCGCGCGGCGGCCGCCAGTCAGCGGCTCGCCACTTCGTTCGGCGACTGGTTGTTCAGCAGGGCGTCGATGCGCTTGCGCTCTTCCTCGAACCGCGCCAGCGCCTTGCCGCCGAGCGAGCTGCCGCCGGGCAGGCGCACCTTCATCGCATCGACCTTCGTGCCGTTGACGATCAGCTCGTAATGCAGATGGGCGCCGGTGGACTGGCCGGTCGAGCCGACATAACCGATCACCTGACCCTGGGTGACCTTGGCGCCTTCGCGGACGCCGCGGGCGATCGCGCTCTGGTGGTTGTAGGAGGATACGTAGCCGTTGGCATGGCGGATGAGGGTCTGGTTGCCGTAACCGCCGGAATCCCAGCCCGCCTTTTCCACCGTACCGTTGCCGGTGGCGATGATCGGGGTGCCCCGCGGCGCCGCCCAGTCGGTGCCGGTATGCATCAGCGCGCGGCCGAGGATCGGATGGGCGCGCATGCCGAAACCGGAGGTCATGCGGGCATTGGGGACGGGGCTGCGCAGCAGGAACTGTCTTATGCTGCGGCCGTCCTGATCGAAATAATCGACGGTGTCGTCGTCGGTATTCTGGAAACGGTAGAAGCGCGTATCGTTGTCGCCGAAATGCGCATTGACGTAGAGGAGTTCGGAATCCCTGCTCGCCTTGCCTTCCTTGTCGGCGACGGAGAAGAAGGCCTCGATCTTGTCGGTCGGCCTCAGCTGCGCCTGGAGATCGACATTGCTCGCCAGAAGCTTGACCAGAAGCGCCGTCATGTCGCGGTTCATGCCGTAGGACAGGGCGGCCCGGTAAATGCCGTCATAGACGCTCGGCAGATCGCGGCCCGCCATGATCTGCGGAGGCTGGTCGCTGAAGGCGGCGGCGACTGCGGCCAGGGGCGCCGGCTCCTCGCCGTCGATGAAGCGGCCCTGATCGTCGAGCGCCACGGTCACGCGATGCTGGCCGCTGCGGTAGAGACTTGCCCGGACGACCAGAACCATCTGGCCTTCCTGGATGACGCCGATGCGGATGACGTCGCCGGCCTCGACCTTCGCCTCGCCCATGCGCGACTGCAGGTAGCCGGAAATCTCCTTGGCCTTGCCTTCCGGATATCCGACGGCGGTCATCGCGTCGGCCACGGTGCCGGATCGCCGCACCGGAATGACGTCGTCGGCATATTCGCGCGTATGGGGCGTGATCGGTTCGGGCGCGGCGACCGACATGTTCTCCTCGACGATACGCGCCGTCAAGCCGGAGGTCAGGTCGACATCGTCGTCGTCCGTCGAAAAGCGCTGCGGATCGACATAATAGAGCGCCGACAGCTGGGCGTCTCCGGAAGTCAGGACCGACCCGTTCGACCGCACGTTCTCCTCGACCTCCTCCCGCGTCATCGGCGCCGCATAGGCATAGGTCGTTCCCTTTGTGGGGAAGGCGACGGTCTGCAGGCTGACTTCCGATTCCACGTTGGAACCGTAGATCAGGCCGGTGCGGTTGGCGGGCGGGGGCGGCGCTTCGCTCGACGCGA
>JBQGDG010000395.1:0-18420 GCA_052038935.1 Neorhizobium sp.
AGCTTGCCGGCGGCATGAGCGTGCCACGCCCGCCCGCCGAGATCGAAAACGGCATGACCGGTGCAGATGTGCTCGCCGGCCGGGCACGGGTAATTGAAATCACCGGCGGCGATGTGACGGCGGATTTCATCGCCGGAGCCCGTAAGGCGCTCGCCTTGGCCAGAGCCCACGGCTGTACCCATGCGCTTCTCATCGATGGCAGCCCCTCCTGTGGCTCCGGTTTCATCTATGACGGGTCGTTCGCCGGTCACAGACACGCCGGCAACGGTGTGACCGCGGCACTTCTTTCGCAGGCGGGCATCGTCGTCCGTTCGGATCGCGAGGTGGAGGAACTGGAAGCATTGCTGGACCAGCAGTAACCTCGCGTCGTGACTTCTCCTGCGCCGGCGCGTGCCGTCTCGACACGGCCGGCCGCATGCGAAAAAATCGACAGGAGAAAGCCGCCGGACCTCTCGGTGCCGACGGCTTTCTCCCCGCGTCCCCCGCGTCATTTCAAAAGTTCTTGCCCGCTCAGCTGGCCATGCGCATCTGGGCGCCGGTGGCGCGCAGCCGGTCGATGTCGGTCGTGCCGGTCACCCGGAAACCGCGGATGAGATTGAGCAGCTCCTCGGTATCGGCGGCCAGCGCCTCGGCTGAGGCGGTCGTCTCCTCGGCCATGGCCGCATTGTGCTGTGTCGCCGCGTCGAGCTGGTTGAGGGAGGAGGAGATCGACCGCAGGGTCGTGTCCTGTTCTGCGGCGGAATCGGCGATCCTGCTGACGATGTCGCTTGCCGCCTTCACCTGGTTCGAGATGCGCTTGAGCGCTTCGCCCGCCTCGCCGACGAGGCGTACGCCGTTCTCCACCTGGCCGGACGAACGTGAGATCTGGTCCTTGATCTCCTTCGCTGCTGCCGCCGACCTCTGCGCCAGTTCGCGCACTTCCTGAGCGACGACGGCGAAGCCCTTGCCGCTTTCGCCGGCGCGTGCCGCCTCGACGCCGGCATTGAGAGCCAGGAGATTGGTCTGGAAGGCGATTTCGTCGATGACGCCGATGATCTTGGATATCTCGCCGGAGGACTGTTCGATACCGCTCATCGCCTCGATCGCTTCGGCGACCACCGCGTCGCTGCGGCTCGCTTCGCCGCTGACGGTGACAACGCGCTGCGCTGCTTCCTTGGCGCCGTCGGCGGTCTGTTTCACGGCGACGGTCAGCTCGTCCAGTGCCGCCGATGTCTCCTCGAGATTGGCGGCCTGACGTTCGGTGCGCTGCGACAGTTCGTTGGAGGCGCGGCGGATTTCCTCCTTGGAGCCGCTGATGTCGATGCCCTTGGCGTTCACTTTCGCCATGGCGGCTTCGAGATGCGTGAGCGCCTCGTTGAAGTTGTCGCGCAGGCCGGCATAACGGCTGCCGAGGTCGCCGCAGCGCACGGTCAGGTCGCCGCGGGCAAGTTGCTCGAGCGCTGCGCCGATGGTGGAGACGACGCGCGCCTGCAGGGCTGCCTCGTCACGCTGCATGTCGAGGTTCTGCTGGCGCTCGCCGTCGAGCTCTTCCTGCTGACGGTGCTGGCGCTCTTCCATCGCATGGCGCTCGCGCACCTTTTCCTGAAGCGCCGCGGTGGCGCGGGCCATCAGGCCGACTTCGTTCTTCATGCCGGTGTGGGGAATGGCGAGGTCGACATTCTCGTCGGCGACGGCATTGAGCGCCTGGCGAATATCGCCGAGCGGACGGGAAATGTTGCGGATGACGACGAAGGCGAGCGCGGAGGCAAGTATCAGGATGCCCGCGCCGATAGTCACTGCCTTCCAGATCTCTCCCCGGATCTGGGCTTCGAGATCATCGACATAGACGCCGGTGACCAGAACCAGCTGCCACGGCTCGAAAGCCAGCGCGTAGGAGCTCTTGCGGAAATCGTCGCCCTGTTCGCCCGGCTTCGGGCCGAGGAAATCGGCCGTCCCGCCGCCGTTGCGGCCGATCTTGACGAGCTCGTCGCGATACATGAAACCCTGGCTGTCAGGCTTTCCCTTGAAATTCTGGCCGAGGCGCTTGGGATCGGGATGCAGCCGCATCGTGACGTCGTAGTCGTAGGCGTAGAGGTAACCGTCGGGTTTGAACGTCATGGCGGCAACAGCTTCGAAGGCACGTTTCTGCGCCTCTTCGCGCGGCATTTCACCCGCCAGTTCGCGCTCGTGGAACTTCTTGAAGATGCCGAGGCCCGATTCCACCTGCGTGCGCAGCATGTCGTAGCGTTCGGCATAGATGGCGCTGGTCGATGCGCGCAGTTCGAAATAGGTGCCGACCGCGAATGCGATCATGAGCGTCAGCACGAGCAGCACGAGCTGATGGGAGATCTTCAGGTTTTTCATGTCGTCCTCACGGGCGATCGGGCCGCCATGGGCAGCCGACAATTATGGATCTTTAGGGGAAAGCGCATCCTGCGCTGGCATAATGCTGCATCGCACAGCGCTACATTGCATAGCAAAATTAAATAAGATTTTAAGTTCGGCGCGAGCGATCGGGAGATCGCGGGCATGTTACCGGACGCGATTTCAATCGTAACGGTTTTTCGCCGGAGGCGTTGAATATGAGCGGGATATGCTCGAAGAGCGACGGAGTTTGAGAGCCGTACGACGACCTATTTCAGCCGAAGCGGCAGGTCGTCGAAGCTGCGGGCCTTGTCGTCATCGGAAACGGCACCGGTGCGGGCACTGAAGTCTATCGTGTCCGATGCCTCGAGCGCGTCCTCGACTTGCGATTCGATGCTGGCGGCGTTGCCGGACCGGATCGCAGTCTGCAGGTGCTCGGCCGTCATCCAGTCGGGAACCTTGCTGATATAGACGACCGGTGAGCCGCCCATCCAGGATTCGGTGCGCACGATCTTCTTCTCGCCGTCGATTTCCATGATCGACACGCTCTGGACGCCGGCCGCCAGTTCCGGAACGCGATAGGCGCCCTTCCGGTCCGATCTGTCGAGGAGCGGCGGGCAGTCGTCGCAGTTCTTGACGACCATGCTCGTGGTGGAGGCATGCGTATCCGTGGCCAGAGGCGTCAGCGACTGGGCCTGGGCCGTGCCGCCGGCAAGAACGATGCTCGCAAGAACCACATGACGCATGATGCAAATCCTCTCTTTGCATCATGCTTAAAGCGCAGTGGTTGCGATCCCGTCAGGAGAATCGGTAAACAGCCACTTAAATTGTCGGCAGATGCCGGTCGGGTCAGGACTTTTCCCGCGCCACCGCCCGCCAGCCGATATCGCGCCGGCAGAAACCGTTGTCCCAGCCGACCTCTTCGACCAGTGCGTAGGCGCCGGCCTGTGCTTCGCCGACGGTCGGGCCGGTCGCCGTGACGTTCAGCACGCGACCGCCGGTCGCCACGAGCCTGCCATCGCTGATCGCCGTGCCGGCATGGAAGACCTTTTCACCCCTGGCCGCCGCGGGAAGGCTGGCGATCGGCGTGTTCTTGTCGTAGGAGCCGGGATAACCCTTGGAAGCCATGACCACGGTGAGCGCGGCCTCGTCGCTCCATTCGGCGTCGACCGTGTCGAGTGTTCCGGTTGCCGCCGCATGGAGAAGGTCGAGAAGGTCGCTCCTCAGCCGCATCATCAGCACCTGGCATTCCGGGTCGCCGAAACGGACATTGTACTCGATCAGCTCCGGCCCCTTTGCGGTGATCATCAGGCCGGCGAAGAAAACGCCGACGAAGGGATGGCCGCTTTCCGCCATGCCGTGGATGGTCGGCTCGATGATCTCCTTCATCGTGCGCTCGACCATGTCGGGCGTCATGACAGGCGCCGGGGAATAGGCGCCCATGCCGCCGGTATTCGGGCCCGTGTCGCCGTCGCCCACCCGCTTGTGGTCTTGGGCGGTTGCGAGCGCCAAGGCGTTCGTGCCGTCGGAGAGGCAGAAGAAGCTTGCTTCCTCGCCGTCGAGGAACGCTTCGACCACGACCTCAGCTCCGGCCGATCCGAATGCGCCGTCGAAACAGTCGTTGATCGCCGAAAGCGCTTCCTCGACCGTCATCGCCACGGTCACGCCCTTGCCGGCGGCAAGTCCGTCGGCCTTTACGACGATCGGCGCACCCTGTTCGATGACATAGGCCTTGGCGTCGTCGCCATTGGTGAAGCGTCGATAGGCGCCTGTCGGAATGCCGTAGCGGGCGCAAAGGTCCTTGGTGAAGCCTTTGGATCCCTCGAGCTGGGCGGCTGCGGCGGAAGGACCGAAAACCGCGATCTCGGCGGCGCGCAGGTTGTCCGCCAGCCCGGCGACGAGAGGTGCTTCAGGACCGACGACGACGAGATCGATGCCGTTGGCCCGGCAGAAGTCGCGGACGGCGTCATGGTCTTCTACATCGAGCGGTACGATCTCGGCCTCTTCCGCGATGCCGGGATTTCCGGGCGCCGCATAGAGGGCCGTCAATTTCGGCGACTGGGCAAGCTTCCAGGCCAAAGCGTGCTCGCGGCCGCCGGAGCCGATCAGGAGAACCTTCATACATCGCCCTCGTGGTTGTTTCTCAGGGGCGGTTAAGGCCCGTTGCCGCAAAGGTCAAGGTTTATGAACCGCTCGGGGTCATGCTTGGCGGCCGGCCCCGGAAAATCTGGGGTCGGCGCAGCCCTGTCGGTATGCTGCCGCTTCAAAGCCGGGATTGATGATCTCGGCGCAGCGCGAGCGTCGCTTCGAAGATCATCCGGTTTCGATAGGCGAGAAAAGGAATGGGTTCGTTTCGAATTTCAGCATCTTTGATTTTTTCGTTGAGATAGACGATGGCCGCTTCAAGTTCCGTGGAGCCGACCGCCTCGTCGCCAGCCAGCTGCGTGGCAATTCTCCTAGGCATTCATACCTCCTTACATGCCGCTTCATACGACAGGCATAACTATAGGTGCGGCGGAAAATGCGAGAAGATGTCATGTCCTAATGCACAGGTTGTCGGTTAGCGCAGGGTAAATTCCCGTCCCTTTTCGATACGGCCCATCATCTACCTGTGAGCAGCGGAGACAGCCGGTTGTCTTGCCGCAAACTTCGATTATGGTCGCGCCTCCCGATTTTGACGAGGACCGCGATGGCAGCCGATACCCAGAAACTTGCAGCCGTGATTGCCGCCGAGATCAGCGCGCGGCCGGACCAGGCCAAAGCCGCCATTGCGCTGCTCGACGAAGGCGCGACGGTGCCGTTTATCGCCCGCTATCGCAAGGAAGTCACCGGCGGGCTGGACGACACCCAGCTTCGCCTGCTCTCGGAGCGCCTCGTCTACCTGCGCGAACTCGAGGCACGCCGGACATCGATCGCCGATTCGATTACCGGCCAGGGAAAGATGAGCGACGAACTGGCGGCGAAGCTCGCCGGCGCCGTCACCAAGGCGGAACTGGAAGATCTCTATCTGCCCTACAAGCCGAAGCGCCGCACCCGCGCCGAAATCGCCCGCGAGCGAGGCCTCGGACCGCTCGCCGAAGCCATATGGGGCGACCGGTCCGCCGACCCGGCGAGACTTGCGGAAGCCTATGTTCAGGGCGAGGTGGCCGACGTGAAGACGGCGCTGGAGGGCGCCCGCGATATCGTCGCCGAGACGATATCGGAAAATGCCGACCTCCTCGGACGCTTGCGCGACCATATGCGCAACGGCGCCGTCCTCCGCGCCAGGGTGGTCGACGGCAAGCAGGAGGCGGGGGCGAAATTCGCCGATTACTTCGACCATTCCGAACGCTGGGCGACCGTTCCCGGCCACCGCGCCCTCGCCATGTCCCGCGGCTGGAACGAGGAAATGCTGACGCTGACGATCGACGTGGATGCCGACGACCAGTCGCCGGTCAAGCCGGCGCAGCGGATCATCGCCTCCGCCTTCCAGATACGCGGAGACGGAGCCGCTGATCGCTGGCTGATGGATGTCGCCGGCTGGACGTGGCGGGTGAAGCTTTCCGTATCCCTGTCGCTCGACCTGATGCGGGAGATGCGCGAACGTGCCGAGGAAGAGGCGATCCATGTTTTTGCCCGCAATCTCAAGGATCTGCTTCTGGCGGCACCGGCCGGCTCGCGCGCCACGATGGGCCTCGATCCCGGTATCCGGACCGGCGTCAAGGTGGCGGTCGTCGATGGCACCGGCAAGCTGCTGGAAACGACCACCGTCTATCCTTTCCCGCCGAAGAACGATCTGCGCGGCACCCAGGCGGAACTCGCCGCGCTCGTCCGCAAGCACGGCATCGAACTGATCGCGATCGGCAACGGCACCGGCAGCCGCGAGACCGAGAAGCTGGTGGCGGATATGCTGGCGGCCCTGCCGGCACCGGCCTCGGGTTCGAAGCCGACCAAGGTGATCGTCTCGGAAGCCGGCGCATCGGTCTATTCCGCCTCCGAAACGGCGGCCGCCGAGTTTCCGCAGCTCGACGTGTCGCTGCGCGGCGCAGTCTCCATCGCGCGCCGCCTGCAGGATCCGCTTGCCGAACTCGTCAAGATCGAACCCAAGGCGATCGGTGTCGGCCAGTACCAGCACGATGTCGACCAGGGCAAGCTGGCCCGCTCTCTCGATGCCGTGGTCGAAGATGCGGTGAACGCGGTCGGTGTCGATCTGAACATGGCGTCGGCGCCGCTTCTCGCCCGTGTTTCCGGCCTTACCCGATCGATCGCCGAAGCCATCGTCGCTCACCGGGACCAGAACGGCGCCTTCGCCAGCCGCAGGGAATTGCTGAAGGTCGCGCGCCTCGGCAACCGCACTTTCGAACAGGCTGCGGGCTTCCTGCGGATCCCGAACGGCAAGGAGCCGCTCGACGCTTCCTCCGTCCATCCCGAGGCCTATGGCGTCGCCAAGAAGATCGTCGCCGCCTGCGGTCGAGACCTGCGTTCGCTGATGGGCGACAGCGCCGCCCTGAAGGCGCTCGACCCGCGCCGGTTCATCGACGACCAGTTCGGACTGCCGACGGTCAGGGACATCATCGCCGAACTCGACAAGCCGGGACGCGATCCGCGGCCGAGCTTCAAGACGGCGACGTTTGCCGAAGGCGTCAACGAGATCAAGGATCTCAGGCCGGGCATGATGCTGGAAGGCACGGTGACCAATGTCGCCGCGTTCGGCGCCTTCGTCGATATCGGCGTCCACCAGGACGGGCTCGTGCATGTCTCCCAGCTGGCGGATCGCTTCGTCAAGGATCCGCATGACGTGGTCAAGGCGGGTGACGTGGTGAAGGTGCGGGTGGTCGAAGTGGATGTCGCCCGCAAGCGGATCGGACTTACTATGCGCAAGGATGGCGGCGAAGCGGCGCCCGCGCCGCGCGGACCTGCCCGAGATGCGAAACCGGCCAACCAGAAATTCATGAAAACCGAAAAACCGTCCAGTCAGGGCGCATTCGGTGCGGCGCTCGCGGAAGCTTTAAAAAAGCGCTGAAATCTTCAAGTCCCGCCTCCGGTTCTACCCTCAGCTGCACGCCGTCGGACCCTGTTTGACGGCGTGTCGTTTTATGTCATTTTCATGGCCGGAATGTGCTTGCAGTTCAGCGATCAGACGCTAGATTTCGAAAATTAGTAAGGCAGGCTTAGTATCCAGGAGGTGAGTCCGTGGCCTCGTCCCTTCATGATCTTTTCGGTAAAATCATCAAAAACGGCACCTTGACGGTGCGAGGTTCGGGCGGCGAGCGGCTATACGGGAGCGGGGGAGGACGATCGGTCGCCATCCGCTTCACCGAGGAAGCCGCCGAAAGGGAGTTGCTCGCCGATCCCCAGCTGAAACTCGGCGAACTCTATATGGATGGCCGTCTTCTGGTGGAGGAAGGCGACATCTACGAGTTCCTCGCCCTCATCAAGGACAATACGCTCCAAGAGGGGCTGACCTTCGGAATACTCCTGCGCAGCATCGGACGGATGATCCAGGCGCAGTTCCGCAATCGGGTGCCGATCAACCACAATCGCAAGAACGTCGCCCATCACTACGATCTCGACGAGAAGCTCTTTTCGCTCTTCCTCGACGAGGACTGGCAATATTCCTGCGCCTATTTCAACCCGCCGGGTATTTCGCTCGACGAGGCGCAGATCGCCAAGAAGCGCCATATCGTGGCGAAGCTGCTGGCCGAGCCCGGCCACAAGGCGCTGGAAATCGGATCCGGCTGGGGCGGCATGGCCATGTATCTGTCGGAATCCTGCAGCGTCGACGTCACCGGCATAACGCTCTCCACCGAGCAGCTGAAGATTTCGCGTGAACGGGCTGCAAGGCGCGGTCTCGCCCATAGCGTCCGTTTCGAACTCCAGGACTATTATTACCTGCCGGCGACGAGGAGCTACGACCGCATCGTCTCCGTCGGCATGTTCGAACATGTCGGCCGCCTGAACTACCGCAAGTTCTTCAACAAGGTGAACGACGTCCTGTCCGATGACGGCGTCATGGTGTTGCATTCGATCGGCCAGCCCTATCCGGCGATCTACAACAATCCCTGGATCGAGAAATACATCTTCCCCGGCGGCTACATCCCGTCGCTGGCGGAAGTGCTGCCGGCGGTCGAGAAGGCGGGCCTGCTGGTTTCCGATATCGAGATCCTGCCGATGCACTATGCCTATACGCTGCGGCATTGGCGCGAGCGTTTCATGGCCAACAGGGAAAGGGCGGCAGCGCTTTACGACGAGCGTTTCGTGCGCATGTGGGAATTCTATCTCGCGGGCTCGGAAATGGCCTTCAGCCATGAGAGCTTCTTCATCTTCCAGATGCAGATCGTCAAGAAGCGCACTGCGGTGCCGGACAACCGCGACTACATCTATCGCCGCGAGGAGGAGTTGCGCGCCTTCGAGCAGCGCCGGTTGCCGCTGGACAAAATTGCAGTTTAACTGCTTGGTTCTGGTTAACCGTTTTGACCATCTTGTCCCCATCTGGATCGGCAAGATGATAGATACCTCCGGGCCCTGCCGGCCCGGAGGATAGCGACAGATGCAATATGCCGTACGAAATGCCTCGATGCGCGCCATCGGTCTCGGCATTCTGGCTCTCGTATGGGCCAAGCACCGCCTCAAGGGCTATACCAAGCCGAACACCGTCGCCGAAGAGAACTGGGAAGGCCGTCACGCCTATGTCCAGGACGTGATCCAGTCCTGGACGCGGTTCCTGCCGGAGGGCATCGACTTCAGGGGGCGAGACGTGCTTGAGCTCGGACCGGGCTCTTCGCTCGGTACCGGTGCCCTGCTCTTGGCCCACGGCGCGCGGTCCTATCTCGCCGTCGATGCCTTCAGGCTGACCGGCGGGGAGCCTCCGGGTTTCTTTTCCGAAACCATCGATCGGTACCCGGAAAAACTGGATCCGGCCGACGTGACGCGGGCAAAGCATCTGACGGCGCACCGTTCGGAGAACTTCGACTATCAGGTCGGCAGCGATTTCGACGTCACCCGTCTGGCCGGCGGCCGGAAGTTCGACATGGTCGTCAGCTGCGCTGCCTTCGAACATTTCGACGAGATCGAACGCACCATCGCCGATATCAGCCAGGTGGCGCGACCGGGCTGCGTCAGCCTGCACATCGTCGATTTCCAGACCCATTCCCAATGGATCCGCGATCGCGACCCGAACAACATCTACCGCTTTCCGGGCTGGCTCTACCGGCTGTTCGCATTTCCGGGCCAGCCGAACCGCAAGCGGCCTGTGGACTATCGCCGCGCCTTCGAGGAGAACGGATGGACGGACGTTCGCGTCGTCCCGGCCGTTTCGGTGGATTCGTCGCTTGTCGCTGCCTCGACCTCCGGTCTGGCCTCGCCGTTCGACCGCGACGGAATGGACATGACCATGCTGCACGGCGTCGTCATCGCGACGCGGATCTAGGCGCGGCATTCGCCGCGTCATCCTGCGCCTCCGGTCGACGCGCGGCACCTTGACCCGCCGCTTTTGCGGGCGTTAGAAACCCCGCATGACAGATGCTCCCGATTTCGGCGCCCGCGTGGCCGACGCGCCTTCCGACAATTTCGTCTACCGCGTTCTTCCGCGGGCGGCCTGGCCCTATGCTCAGCTCGCGCGCTGGGATCGGCCGATCGGCTGGCAGCTGCTTCTGTGGCCTTGCCTGTGGTCGCTGATGCTGGCCGCCGACGCCGCGCCGCGCGGGCTGCGGCTGACGTTTGTCGAGATCCTCGGGTATCTGTTCCTGTTCTTCGTTGGCGCGGTTGCCATGCGCGGAGCCGGCTGCACCTATAACGACCTTGTCGATCATGACATCGACATGGAGGTCGCGCGCACCCGTTCGAGACCGCTTCCGTCGGGACGGGCGTCCCGTTTCGGCGCGAAGGTCTTCATCGCGCTGCAGGCGCTGGTCGGGTTCCTTGTCCTGATCCAGTTCAACGGGTTCTCGATTTTCCTCGGCATCGCGTCGCTGGCGGTAGTTGCGATCTATCCGTTCGCCAAGCGCTTTACCGACTGGCCCCAGTTCTTTCTCGGACTTGCCTTCTCCTGGGGCGCGTTGATGGGCTGGGCCGCGGTTTTCGGCGCGCTGTCATGGGCCGCGATATGGCTTTATGTCGCCGCCGTCGCCTGGACGATCGGTTACGACACCATATACGCCCACCAGGACAAGGAGGATGACGAGCTGATCGGCGTGCGCTCGACGGCACGGCTGTTCGGCGACGACACGAAAGCCTGGCTCGTGGGTCTCTACGGCACGACCCTGCTGTTCCTGCTGCTGTCCTTCATCGCGTCCGGCGCCGGTTTCTTCGCCTATGCCGGCCTGGTCGTCACCGCCGTCATGCTCGGCTGGCAGATTCTCGTTCTCGACATCCGCAATCCGGAGCAGTGCCGTGCGCTGTTCCTGTCCAACAACCGCGTCGGCGCCATCCTCTTCGTCGGGCTGGCCGTTTCGCTGATCCTCTGACGGGAAAAGCCCGGCTTGCGGCCGGGCTTCGCCATTGCGGGCAGGAAGAGGGACAAGAACTTCCTGCCCTGAAGTTCAGCGGCGGGCGATGATTTCCTTGCCCTCGATCTTCATCGAGACGCCGAGGCTGCCGGTCGTGCGGCGGACGAGGAAACGCGGCCGTCTCGCGGCGAAATAGGAATGCCGGCGGCGCGACTTGGCGCCGTGCGTGCGCACGTCGCCGATGTGGTTTTCCAGCGGCCGGGCGATGCCGTCCGCCTCGACCATCAGCATCGGAATGCGGAAGGCATCCGACCAGCTGCGCCAGTCGGCGGCGATATCGCAGAGATCATGGGCGACGAGAAGCGGAATGCAGAGTTCCGGATCCTCGTGGTGAAGCTCCAACGTGACCGTCACTTCGCCGTCACCATGGTCTATGGCGCGGGCGGCGACACCCTTGAAGGCGCGGGTGGGGAGCGCGAAGGACAGCGGCAGGCCGCTGCCGGGAAGGATCTTGCGCAGTATGGCACCGCGCTCGTCGATGGTGATCGTGACATCTCCTGATGCCTCGCGCAGCGCATAGGTGACCTGCTGCGGAAAACGAGACGGATCGAGCCTCAGTGTCGACCCTGCCCAGACGGGCTTCAGAACGGTTTTGCTCATCGCGTATGCTACCCTTGTTTTACCTGAGAGCCGTTTCCGGTTTCTCTGCGGGACTTTTGTCCTCTGATGGCCTCAGCATAGGGTCGCGCTATTCGAGACTGCTTAAAAATCGCGGTTAAGGAAAGTTTGCCGCCATGAATGGTTAGCGAAAGCGCACATATCGCGGTTTCCGAAGGATGAATGCAGGATCGTCGTATCGCTGCGGGACAGGCGGCTGTCGCATCCGCCGATGCCGGGAAAAAGCTCCGGACAAGTCTCGTGCGGCATGCTTGCCCCCGCATCATCGACTCGCGAGGCTTCCCGCATGGTTTCGACCTATCTCAGCTTTGATCTCGTCAATCGCGATATGGCCGCGAGCCTCAAGCGGATATCCAGCCAGACCCAGATTGCCAACGAGCAGGCCTATTATCAGGCGAATATCGGCAAGGTCACGGATATCGACGATTTCCTCGGCAACTATCGCCTCTATTCGTTCGCGATGACGGCGCACGGCCTCGAGGACATGATCTACGCCAAGGCGTTCATGAAGCAGGTGCTCGAAAGCGACCTGTCCGACGACAACAGCTTCGCCAACCGCCTGACCGACGAGCGCTACGTCAATTTCGCCGCAGCGTTCAATTTCGGTGCGGTTGGCACCGATTCCGCCGTCGCCCAGTCGGAAGGGCAGATGGAGGACATCTTCGATCTCTACGACCAGAAGATCGCGGCGCTCGGCGACAAGACCGAAGAGGACACCCGCTATTTCAAGGTGATGTTCGGCACGGCGACGAATCTGAAGAGCGTCGACCATTTCCTTCACAACGAACAGCTGCGCGAATACGTCTTCACCGCCTACGGGATAGACGGCACCTATTACAACTACGAAGCCGTGCGCGGTTCGCTGACCAGCGACCTGAACGATCCCGACAGCTACTTCAACACCGCCTTCGGCCAGAAACTCGACGAGTACAACAAGGCCAAGACCGAGGACAACGAACTGGTCGAGCGCCTCAGCGCCCGCGATGCGGTCAAGGACTATCAGGATTCGATCGCTCTCGGTCAGGAGCAGATCGGCAAATACGAGCAGCAGATCGCCGCCAAGCAGGAGGAAATCGACAACGGCGGGGACGAGGAGAAGCTTCAGGCCGAGATCGCCACCATTCGCGAGAAGATCGATGCCGTCAACGAGCTGATCGCCAAGGACCAGGCCGGCATGGAAGAGCAGCAGGCGCGCTTCGAGGAACTGGATGCAAAGCTGGTACCGATCGATCAGACGACCGCGCGCCGCGCCGAACTCGCCAAGATCATGAGCACGTCCGCTTCGAGCGTGAAGTATTACGAGCAGATGAAGAAGCTGGCGGAAGACTTCCAGTTCAACGCCGATGGAACCGTACCTGCGACCGGCGCCCTGAGCGATGCCAAGATCCAGGAGATCGTCGCCAACTACTTCTCCAAGCAGGAGCAGGTGACGCATGCCGAAGCGATGTTCAACCAGGAATATTTCGAGAGCAAGATCGGTACCATCACCAATGTGAAGGACCTGCTTGCCGACACGCGCATCTACAAATATCTGCGGGCGGCCTTCAACCTCGACGAAGCCTATGTGGTCCCCTCGACGCTCGATCAGATCCTGACCAGCGATCTGTCCGATCCCGACAGCTACGCGAACTTCTACGCCAAGCAGCGACCGCAATATCTGGAGCTGGCGAAGGCCTTCAACTTCGCCACCGACGGCACCGTCGCCGCAGGTGGTGCGCAGACCGAGGCGCAGACGAACGAGACGCGCAACAACTACATGTCGCGCTGGGACGACAAGCAGGAGGCAAATCTCGAGAAGTCCATCAAGTTCTACAAGACCGACATGGCTTCGATCGAGAACCTGGACGACTTTCTCAGCAGCGCCGCCAGCACGACCTACGAATTCGCGTTGTCCGCCGTCGGCATCGATCCCGACAGCGTCTCGAAGTTCAAGATCAGGAGCGTCCTGGAGAGCGATCTCTCCGATCCTGACAGCTACGTCTATCAATTGAAGGACGAACGCTTCGTATCGCTCGCCAAGCTGTTCAACTTCGACAAGAAGGGCGATGTCACCATACCGGTCCTCGCCCAGTCGAACGCCGCCATCACCAACGTCGCCAAGGACTACATCCTGCGCCAGACCCGCTTTCTCGAGGGCGAGGCGAAGGATGCGGCAAAGAAGAAGGCGGAGGAGGAGGCCAAATATTACACCGACGCCCTGCAGCGGCTCGATACGCGCGACCAGCTCCTGGAAGACCGAAAGCTTCTCGACGTGCTGCTGACATCGAAAGGCTTTGATGCGAGCACGATCACCGACGATTTCCTCGAGGACATCTTCACATCCGACCTCGATGATCCCAAGAGCTTCGTCAACACGCTGGAAGACAAGCGTTTCGCCCAGATCGTCGGCACCTTCAATTTCGATGCGAAGGGCGAAATCGACAGAAGCAAGGGAGGCGGAGCCCAGAACGGCGGCGAAATATCCGCGACGCTCAACATGTATCTGCGCCAGACGCTGGAAACCGAACAGGGCAACGACAATCCCGGCGTTCGCCTTGCGCTCTATTTCGAGCGTATGGCCGATACGATCACCGATCCCTACGTCATCCTCGGCGACGATGCGCTGGCCGAGTTTTTCCGCGTGACCTTCAGCCTGCCGTCGGAATTCTCGAACATGAATGTCGACAAGCAGGCGGCGGTTGTCGAGAAGAACCTCGACCTGCAGGAGCTTGCCGACCCGGAAAAGCTGCGCAAGCTCGTGGAGCGCTTCACCATGATGTACGATATCGAGAACACCACGATCAATTCCGCCGCCGTGAGCATCCTCGGAGGCAGCGGCCAGCAGGGCATCAGCGCCGATACGCTCTGGGCGTTGTCTCAGCTCAGCCTGCGCTAGGCAGAACGGCCGGAATTGCGGGATCGCTAGCGATCGTCCCGCTTTTCCGACGGCAGGAAGGATGGGTCGATATGGGCCGAAAGCCAGGCTAGGTCTTCGCTCGCCGCGGTTCGCATGCTGTCCTCCATGCGCCTGTATCGGGCCAGAAGCTCCCGGCCGAATTCGGTGAGGCCGGCGCCGCCGCCGCTCCTGCCGCCGTGGCGGGTGGAAATGGAAGGCTCGCGGAACATCCTGTTGATCTCGTCCGCCAGCAGCCAGGCGCGGCGATAGGACATGCCGATGGCGGCGCCTGCCGCCCGGATCGAGCCGTGTTCCGCAATCAGTTCGAGCAGCTGTGCCTTGCCCGGCCCGAGCCGGACATGGGTGTCGAAGTCGACACGGATGGTCGTGTGGCGGATATGGGTCATGGAGCCGAGCCCGAATCGGGGAGGGCGACGACCTTGCCGGGGTTCATGATCCCCGCCGGATCGAACGCCTTCTTGATGCGATACATCAGGTCCATCTCGATCGGCGAGCGGATATGCGCCAGTTCGTCCCGCTTCAGCTGGCCGATGCCGTGTTCGGCCGAGATCGATCCGCCGAGGTCGAGAACGATCGCATGCACCAGCGCGTTGATCTCGCGCCAGCGGCCGAGGAAGGCCGGCTTGTCGGCCGTCATGTCGGCGGTCAGGGGCTGGGAGATGTTGTAGTGGATATTGCCGTCGCCGAGATGGCCGAAGGCGCAGATCCGCGCGCCGGGCATCGCGGCCAGCACGGCCTTTTCAGCCGCGGCCATGAAGGCCGGGATCCTGGAGACCGGCACGGAGACATCGTGCTTGATCGAGCCGCCTTCCGGCTTCTGCGCGTCCGACATGCTTTCGCGCATGTGCCAGAGCGCCTTCTGCTGGCCGACGGAAGAGGCAATGACCGCGTCGCCGACAAGCCCCGCCTCGAAACCCTGCTCGAGCAGCGACTGGATCATCACGTTGGCGGTTTCGGCGGAATCGGACGTGGAAATGTCGATGAGCGCATACCATGCATGCGGTTGCGCCAGCGGATCGCGAACGCCTTCGATATGCCGGGCGGTGAACTCGATGCCGATCCGCGGCATCAGCTCGAAACCGGTCAGCGCCGTGCCGCAGAGCGTCGATGCCTTTTCGAACAGCTTCAGCGCGTCCTCCGGGGAGGCGAGGCCGGCAAGCGCGACCTGACGGCCGAGCGGCTTCGGATAGAGCTTCAGCACCGCGCCGGTGATGATGCCGAGCGTTCCCTCCGCGCCGATGAAGAGATCGCGCAGGTCGTAGCCGGTATTGTCCTTCTTGAGCCGCCGAAGGCCGTCCCAGATCTCGCCCGTCGGCAATACGACCTCCAGGCCGAGGCAGAGCTGGCGCATGTTGCCATAGGCGAGCACGGCCGTCCCGCCGGCATTGGTCGACAGGTTGCCGCCGATGCGGCAGGAACCTTCCGAGCCGAGCGACAGGGGGAAGAGCCGGTCGACGCCGTCTGCCGCCGCCTGCACGTCCGCGAGGATCGCTCCGCCGTCGGCGACGAGCACGTTGGCGACCGGGTCGATGTCGCGGATCCTGTTCATCCGTTCGAGCGACACGATGATGTCGCCGCCGCCCGCCCGCGGCGTCTGGCCGCCCACGAGACCGGTATTGCCTGTCTGCGGCACGACGGGCGTGCCGGTTTCGCTCGCGAGCTTCAGGATGGCGGCGACCTCCTGCGTGGAGCCCGGTTTCAGCAGCATCGGCGACGCCCCCCTGTAGAGGCCGCGGTTCTCGACGAGATGGGGGGCGAGCCCGGCCGCATCCGTGACCGCATGCGCATGGCCGACGATCGTGGCGAAACGGTCGAGCAGTTCGGGTGCCGGGTCCATTCTATCCATCGTCAGGTCTCCACGTCCCTTGGTGCCGCTGCGCGCGCCAGCCGGTCGTTGATCGCCTCTCCGAGCCCCTCGTTGGGTATGCTCGTCACCGCGATGCTCCGCGCCCCGCTGGCATCGGCGCGTTTGAGATAGTCGAACAGGTTCGCGGCCGCCTGCGCAAGGTCTGCGGCGGGGCTGAGATCGAGGTCGATCGCCGCCCCTGCGGCATCCTTCACTGGAATGCCGCCGAAACGGATCAGCGCTTCGCCCGGTCCGACCGATGTGGCGTCCAGCCGCACGGCCGCGCCCGGCGCGTAATGTGATGCGAGCATCCCCGGCGCCTCGATGATCGCCGCCGGCCCCGCGCGCCGCTCCACGCCTAAGCCGATCGCATCCGCGATGTCTTCCGCCGCCAGTCCGCCCGGCCGCAGCAGTCGCACCCTGTCGCCCTCGATGCGGACAATCGTCGATTCCACGCCGACGGGGGCGCTGCCGCCGTCGACGATCAGTTGCAGCTTCCCGCCGAGATCGCCCATCACATGCATGGCGCTGGTCGGACTGATCTTGCCAGACGTATTGGCGCTCGGTGCGGCGAGCGGCCGGTCGAAGGCGCGGATCAGATCCCTCGCGAACCCGGTCGGGCAGCGCAGGCCGACCGTATCGAGCCCGGCGGTCGCCAGCGCATGGATCCCGCTGCCGGCCTTGAGCGGCAGCACGATCGTCAGAGGACCCGGCCAGAAGGTTTCGGCGAGCTTTCGCGACAGGGGATCGAATACGGCATACCGCTCCGCCATGGCGATATCGGCCACGTGGCAGATGAGCGGGTTGAAGCGCGGCCGCCCCTTGGTCTCGTAGATGCGCGAAATGGCTTCCGCCCGGGTGGCGTCGGCCGCCAGCCCGTAGACCGTCTCTGTCGGGATGGCGATCGGGAAGCCTTCGCCGAGCACGCGGCTTGCCTCGCGTATCGCCCGTTGCGGATCCAGCCTGCTGTCGATGATTTCTGCCGTCATGCCGCCGTCAATACCGCGGAGTGCCGTTGCTTCAAAGCCTTTTGATGATTTCCCGCACGGCGGCGTCCGGGGCGCCCAGCATCAGCACGTTGCGCATCGCCTCGCGCGGATCGCTCGTCTGGAACAGGAGCCCGTTCTTGCGCCGGCTCCGGTCGATCTTCACCGGCTCGCCCGCCTCGCCTTCGACGGCCACGGCGAAGTACATGCGCGCGGTCTTCGGGTTGATGCGGGCGAAGAATACCTCGTCCTCGCCGATCTCCGAGGCGAAGTTGGCGATGTAGAAGGACCAGCTGACCATCGCGTCGCGGCTGAAGAAGGTCCGCGCCGCCGTCACGTGGCAATAGCCGAGATGCGGGCTTCCATCGAGCGTGCGGTGGAAGATGATCTTCGGCAGGTTGATCGACCGGTGGAAGCCGTTGATCCGCGCGTGGGTGGTTTCCCCCGCTGCCTCCAGCTTGCGGCCGGTCTTCTGCGCGACCTCGTCATGGGTGAGGTAGCGGCGCTCTTCGGGAATCCAGATCGGCCGCGCCCGGGAAATCCGGCCGGTGCGGAGAAATTCGGAATGCAGGTTCGAATTGCCCTGGGGCAGGACGAAAGGCTGCTGCCTGTTGACCTCGTAATACCGGATACGTTCCTGCGACGGCATAGCGCGGCTCCTTTGATCCCCGCATTCTAGGGCCAAGTTTTTAACAGTCGGTTTCGTGGGACGAAGCGCCGGCCGCGCCGGCCGTGTCGCCTTCGTCGCCAATGCAGTGGCGGATGTCGCAATGTCGCCTATGCGACAGATCGGGATCGCGCTTAAATGACCGCCAGCTCAAGGTGCCGCCTTGCTAGGGAAGGCGGAGAATTGGGAAGCCGGCGGGCCGAAAGGCCGATCCGGCGCTGCCCCCGCAACGGTGGTGGAGTTGAAGGCATGGCGTAAGCCACTGGGATAGAGCCGAACGGCCGCCTGGGAAGGTGCCATGCAGTCCCTTCGGGGACAACTCCTGAGCCCGGAAACCAGCCTGAGCCTATTTGACCGTCGCGGAGGGCGCTCGGGACAGGAATTGGCGGGCAAGGGCCCCGCCTGCTTGTCCATGCCCCGTCGCTTGCTTGGAGTACGAGGAAGCATATGGACATTCACAATCAGGTTCTGCGGCAGCTCCGCAACCGCCGCGAAGGTTTCAGCCTGGAGCAGCCCTTCTACATCGATCCCGATTACTACAAGCTCGATCTCGAGATGATCTGGTATCGCGACTGGCT
>JBQGDG010000396.1:0-7641 GCA_052038935.1 Neorhizobium sp.
CCCCGCAATCACAGCAGAATGTCGGTGTAGAGCTCGGACGCATCCGGCTCGGGATCGTTCTGGGCGAAATCGGCCGAATCCGAGACGACGTCGCGGATGTCCTTGTCTATCGCCTTCAGCTCGTCTTCGGTCGCCCAACCCTTTTCGAGAAGGCGCAGGCGGACCTGTTCGATCGGGTCCTGCTCGGAGCGCATCTTCTGCACTTCTTCCTTCGTACGGTACTTCGCCGGGTCGGACATAGAGTGACCACGATAACGATAGGTCAGCATTTCCAGAATGATCGGCCCCTTGCCGGCGCGGCAGTGAGCGAGCGCCTCGTCACCGGCGGCCTTGACGGCGCGCACGTCCATGCCATCCACCTGGATGCCCGGAATGCCGAAGCCGGAGCCGCGCAGCGAATAGTTCGACTGAGCGGTCGCACGGGCAGTCGACGTGCCCATGGCGTAACGGTTGTTCTCGACGATGTAGACGATGGGCAGTTTCCACAGAGCCGCCATGTTGAAGCTCTCGTAGACCTGGCCCTGGTTCGCCGCGCCGTCACCGAAATAGGCGACCGAAACGCTGTCGTTGTTGCGAGAGCGGTTCGCAAAGGCGAGACCGGTGCCGAGCGACACCTGGGCGCCGACAATGCCATGGCCGCCGTAGAAATGCTTCTCCTTGGAGAACATGTGCATCGAGCCGCCCTTCCCCTTGGAATAGCCGCCGCGACGCCCGGTAAGCTCGGCCATCACGCCGCGGGCGGTCATGCCTGTTGCCAGCATATGCCCGTGGTCGCGATAGGCGGTGATAACCTGATCACCCTCCTGCTGCGCCATCTGCATGCCGACGACGACGGCTTCCTGGCCGATATAGAGATGGCAGAAACCGCCGATGAAACCCATGCCGTAAAGCTGGCCGGCCTTCTCTTCGAAGCGGCGGATGAGCAGCATTTCGCGATAGGCGTGAAGATCGTCGTCCTTGCCGAAATCCGGCGTATTCTTGCCGGTGAACTCCTTCGGAGCGGATTTCGAGATGGTCTTGGTAGCAGACTTTGCCGCAGGCTTGCGGCCGGATGCAGACGCGGATTTGGGTTGCGCCATTGATCCCTCCCTATGGGCTGCACTTGATTGAGGGGCAATGTGCCGGACAGATGCGCCCGACCAGGCCACCCCGGTTTCGGCGCATACCATAGGGAAGAAAGATCGCACCAGCAATGCCATATTTGCATGGCTCACATGCCGGTTAAATTGCTGAAATCACTAAGGAAAAATGAAGTTAACCGATTTTCGGTTAATTCAGAAGTAACTGTTGAAGATGACGATCTCGTCCGCGCGCGATACGTTCAACTGATAACGCGCGATTTCATCCAGCATATCCTTGTCCAGCGAGCCATCGCTCATCAGATGCACCTGACGCTCCAGCGCTTCGCGCTTGGCGGTAAGCGCCGCGAGATCGGCACTGCGCGCGAGCCTCTGTCGCTCGAACTGCTCGGTCGCGATCAGCCCCAGGTCGCCATGTATGGAATGATAGCCGAAATAGGAGAGAAACGCGACGGTTATGGCAGGCAGGACGAAACGGCCGAATTTTCTCTTCTTGTGATGCTTTGTCCACATGCCTCTTCGACGCCTTGGCTTACGCGACAGACCGGACCCGAAATCCGGATACAAAGCTCAACTTGCCAGAACTTGCTTAAGCATTCGTTTCCTATGTGGCGACGCAAAAAGGCCCGCGCCGAGGGCGCGGGCCCAAATTACAGCGATCGCTCGAAAGCCGGTCAGGCCTTGAGGATGCCGCGACCGGCGTAAACCGCCTGCGGGCCGAGCATTTCCTCGATGCGGATCAACTGATTGTACTTGGCAAGACGGTCCGAACGGGACAGCGAGCCGGTCTTGATCTGTCCGCAATTGGTGGCGACGGCGAGATCCGCAATGGTCGAATCCTCGGTCTCGCCCGAGCGGTGCGACATGACGGCGGTATAGCGCGCCTTGTGGGCGGTCTCGACGGCGTCGAGCGTTTCGGTCAGCGAGCCGATCTGGTTGACCTTGACGAGAATGGAATTGGCGACACCCATCTTGATGCCGTCACGCAGACGCGCCGAATTGGTGACGAACAGATCGTCGCCCACCAGCTGCACCTTGGAGCCGATCTTGTCCGTCAGGTACTTCCAGCCGTCCCAGTCGTCCTCGGCCATGCCGTCCTCGATGGAGATGATCGGATAGCGTGCGGCGAGTTCCGCAAGATAGTCCGCCATGGCTTCCGGCTCGAGCGAACGGCCCTCGCCTTCCATCTCGTATTTGCCGTTCTTGAAGAACTCGGTCGAGGCGCAGTCGAGACCGAGGAACACGTCGTCACCGGGTTTGTAGCCGGCTTTTTCGACCGACTTCATGATGAAGTCGAGCGCTTCCGGTGCACTCTTCAGGCCCGGCGCAAAACCGCCTTCGTCGCCGACATTGGTGTTATGCCCCTGGGTCGCCAGTTCCTTCTTCAGGACATGGAAGATTTCTGCGCCGATGCGGACCGCGTCCCGCAGGGTGTCGGCGCCGACCGGCATGATCATGAATTCCTGGAAATCGATCGGGTTGTCGGCATGGGCACCACCATTGATGATGTTCATCATCGGGACCGGCAGCGTATGGGCCGCGGCGCCGCCGACATAGCGGTAGAGCGGCAGGCCGGAGGATTCGGCCGCAGCCTTGGCGACGGCGAGCGAAACGCCGAGGATCGCATTGGCGCCGAGGCGCGACTTGTTCGGCGTGCCGTCGAGCGCGATCATGGTCTTGTCGATATGGATCTGACTTTCGGCATCGAAACCGCCGATAGCGTCGAAGATCTCGGTATTGACGGCCTCGACCGCCTTTTCGACGCCCTTGCCGCCGTAACGCTTGCCACCGTCGCGCAGTTCGACCGCCTCGTGTGCGCCGGTCGAAGCGCCGGACGGCACCGCGGCGCGGCCCATGGATCCGTCCTCCAGATAGACGTCCACCTCGACGGTCGGATTGCCGCGGCTGTCCAGGATCTCGCGGGCGATGATGTCGGTAATGGCGGTCAAGGGTCTCTCCTCAGGTTTGATATGCGTCGTCGGCGAACATGAATGCGCTTCGATGACACGATGATTACAACGATATGCCCGGACCGGCGAAACCGTCCGGCGACGCTCAGGCAGCCTTGGCGATGGCGTCGAAGGCGAGCAGCTTTTCCAGGAGCCGCGGCATGTCCTTCAGATGCACCATGTTCGGTCCGTCGGAAGGAGCATTGTCCGGATTCTCGTGGGTTTCGACGAAGACGCCCGCGACGCCGACGGCGACTGCCGCCCGCGCCAGGGTCTCGACGAATTCGCGCTGACCGCCCGAAGAGCCGCCCTGTCCGCCCGGCTGCTGCACCGAATGCGTGGCGTCGAACACGACCGGCGACCCGAGCGACGCCATAATCGGCAGCGAACGCATGTCCGAGACCAGCGTATTATAGCCGAAGGAGGCTCCGCGCTCGCACAGGAGCACGTTCGGATTGCCGCTTTCGAGGAACTTGGCCTGGACGTTCTTCATGTCCCAGGGAGCCAGGAACTGGCCCTTCTTGACGTTGATGGCGCGGCCGGTCTTCGCCGCCGCGACGAGCAGATCCGTCTGACGCGACAGGAAGGCCGGAATCTGCAGGATATCGACGGTTTCCGCAACGGTCGCGCACTGCTCCTCGGTATGGATGTCGGTCAGGACGGGAAAGCCGTATTCCTTCTTCAGGTCGGCGAATATTTCCATGGCCTTGTCCAGCCCGATACCGCGCTTGCCGGAGATCGACGTGCGATTGGCCTTGTCGAAGGACGACTTGTAGACGAGACCGAGGCCGAGCTTGTTGCACAGCTCGGTCAGCGTACCTGCGATCATGAATGCATGTTCGCGGCTTTCCATCTGACAGGGACCGGCGATCAGCGACAAGCGCCCGGAATTGGAGAAGACAACCTTGTTCTCGCCTTCGCCGACGGAGACTTCACGGTTGGGGGAGACTGCCATTTTTCTATTCCTCGAAGCCGAACAACACGCCTTGGCCGGGCGCGGGCGCCACGAGGACGCGACCATCCCGGCGGATGAATGCGACGTCATTAGCAGCAAGGGTGATCTCTGTCACGGCCAGATCGGCCGTCCGGAAGATGATCGCCTGTGCGAAGAGGCCGGTCGCCATGGGCTCGACGCCGGTGCCGAACTCATGCTGCAGCCGGCCGGCATCGATGATCCGCAGGCCGGTATTCGCCGCAACGACGCGCATCTCCGAATCGCCGAAAACCGCAGGAGCCCCGATCACCTGTTCGAGGAGGGCGGCCTCCGCCACGCTCCCCTCGCCCGTCATCACAACTTCCTTGATGCCGCTCACCGCATTGGAGTGGAGCCTCAACGCATCGAGATCCTGCGGCAGGGAAACGACCCTCTGGCAGGAAAAAGCGAAGAAGTTGGGCGCGCCTTCGGCAGCGGCAAAAGCCAGGCGGAAGCTCGCTTCCTTCACCTCACCACCCGGTGACGTGACCGCGCGGGCAAATTCGAGCGGCTCGCCGGCAGAGATACCGGAGGCGAGATAGCGCTGATGATCTGCGGCGGCATCGTCGGTGGAGACGGCCATGGCCGAAAGGCCCTGTCGGCCACGCCGGCCGCGAAAGGCAAGATCCCTGTCGGTGAAGACATTGCCGCGTTTTGCCGCCGAACCAGCCTTGCGTCTATCCGAGATGGCAAGCGGCTCCAGATAGATGCCGTCCTCCAGAAACACGCAGGCATTGGCCGTGCCGAACGGATGATAGGCATCCGCGGCCACGGTGAAGCCCAGCGCAGATAGCCGGCTACGCGCGCCGTCGAGGCTCGCGACCGGCAATACCAGATGATCGATTTTCCTTGCGCTCACGCATGTCCCCCACGGATTGGCACCCGCGACAGTAAATTGGGCAGAGACGGGATAAGCGCAAGTGGATTCCCGCAGGGGATCAGACCGGCATCTCAAAAACTTATAGCAGCTTCACCAAATTTTAGGGACTTGCGGAACACATATGGAACATATAGTGTCCGTTCTGCATTTGTTTCAAACCAGAAGGTGTGCTGGCGATGCTGACCCGAAAGCAACAGGAACTGCTTCTCTTCATCCACGAGCGGATGAAGGAGTCCGGCGTTCCGCCATCCTTCGACGAGATGAAGGATGCGCTCGATCTCGCATCGAAATCCGGCATCCATCGCCTGATCACCGCGCTCGAAGAACGCGGATTCATTCGCCGCCTGCCGAACCGGGCACGTGCGCTCGAAGTCATCAAGCTTCCGGAAGCCTATGTTCCGACCCTCCAACCCCGCCGTGGCTTCTCGCCGAGCGTCATCGAGGGCAGCCTCGGAAAACGTCCCCCGGCGCCAGCCGTTCCCGCGAAACCTGTGGCCAACGACGAAACTTCGTCTGCCAGTGTTCCGGTCATGGGTCGCATAGCCGCGGGCGTTCCGATCTCCGCCATTCAGAACAACACCCACGAGATCGCCGTCCCTGCGGAGATGCTGGGCATCGGCGAACATTACGCGCTCGAGGTGAAGGGCGATTCCATGATCGAGGCAGGGATACTCGACGGCGACACGGTCATCATCCGCAACGGCAATACGGCAAATCCGGGGGATATCGTCGTCGCCCTCGTGGACGACGAGGAGGCTACCCTCAAGCGCTTCCGCCGCAAGGGCGGCTCGATCGCGCTCGAAGCTGCAAATCCGGCTTACGAAACCCGCATTTTCCCGCCGGACCGGGTGAAGGTCCAGGGCAAGCTGGTAGGTCTCATTCGGAAATATCACTGAGCGGCCGTCCTCCCGAGAGGGTTTCCGCTTCCCGGCCGGCAACGGCGTCCGTTTCGCGGGCTCCGTCCATCATACGTTCTTCGGGCTCTTCCGAATCCACAGCTCCGCCGAGCCATTCCGGCACGGCTGGATCGAACGTGTTGCGTCGCCAGTCATAATGGCGATGAACGATCCACGGCCGCGACATGCCGGCCAGCGCCGTGGTGATGCGCCAGCCGTCCGACGATGGCGAACCAGCCAGGTCGATCTCGATCGCACCGGTTTTCCGCAGGATGGTGCCGTTCAGCATGAGCGCACCCGACCGGCAGGTGTCGAAGCGCGCACGATAGGCAATCACGAGATCGGCGCTGTCGCAGGCAGGCGCGGCATAACGCCCGTCTTCGACGACGACGATAAGCGGACCCTCGCGGGATCTGATGGCGCACCAGGCCCCCTTCTTGCAGGTGAACGCGTCTCCGTTCGCCTCGGTCATCGCTTGCCTGGCGCGGACGACAACCGATTCCGGCAACCGCTCCCGAACACCATTCGTAGTCGGCAAGGTCTCTCCGCCGACGAGCAGGACCGGTTTGACGACATTCGAAAGCCGCCTCGCCCTCCTCCACTGATCGAAGAGGAAATCGGGCGGGTGGGCGCGGTTGGCGGCAATCGAATCTCCTGCCGTGATGCCGACCAGGATGCCGTCCTCGGAAACCAGCAGGGCTGATTTCGGCAGCACAGGTCCCAGCCAGAAGAGAATTGCAGCGGCGGCGACAAACGGCAGGCCAACGAGGCGCAGCCGCGTTCGCAGCATCGTCAGGAAAATGAAGCCGGCAACGCCGAGGGGAAGAAACCAGGGGTGGGTCTGGCCGATTTCGATATCGCCACCCCAGCCGGCGACCTGTTTGGCAATCACGATGACCCAGTGGAGGCCTTCGGCCATGATCCACAGGAAGGGAGCGTCAAGCCCGAACGGCATCAGCAGCATGGCGAGAAGCCCCGCTGGCATGACCGCGAAGCTGATGATCGGCATTGCTGCCAGATTGGCCGCCAGTCCGTACATTGCAATCCGGTGGAAATGCTCGACGGAGAACATCGCGGTCGACATGCTGCCGATGATCGAGGTCAGAGCGATACCGGCTACGAAATGCCCCATGGCGGCCGCTCCGGTCACCAGGGGGTGACGTAGAGGCAGGGGCTCCGTTTGCCGCTCTCGCATTCGGGCCGCCGTGACGGCGTATCCTGCGACAAGCGCCGCGGTCGCGGCAAAGGACATCTGGAAGCTGGGACCGAGAATTTCCGATGGCGCCACCGCCATGATGATCAGCGCGGAGAGAGCGACATTGCGCAGGCTGATCGACGGTCGGTCGAGAAGGACGGCCACGAGCATTACGGCCATCATGATATAGGCGCGCTGGGCCGACACGCCGAAACCGGAAATCAGATAGTAGCCGGTTACCATGGCGAGCGCTCCCGCGGCCGCGATCTTCTTGACCGGCAAAGCCTGAGCTACCGCAGGGAAGAGCGCCAGGATCGAACGCAGGCCGACGAAGAAGATGCCGGCCGCGAGCGCCATGTTGAGGCCCGAAATGGCGACGATATGCGCGAGCCCCGATACCCGCAGCGCCTCGACCGTATCGTTCGAGATCGCTCTGCGTTCGTCGGTAACGATGGCTGCGGCAAATGCGCCCGCGTCTCCCGGCACCGTTTCACGGATGCGGTTGCCGATCTGCGCTCTGAGATCGAAAAGGCTGCGTTCGATCCGCTCGCTCCACGACCTGTTGCCTGTTTCGACCGCGGGCATGGCAACCGGAGCGCGATAGAAATAGCCGACCGCTCCGATGCCGTCGAAATAGGCGGAAAAGGAAAAGTCATGCAGGGAAGGCAG